>NZ_JBGDXT010000013.1:0-160326 GCF_046550615.1 Salmonella sp. SAL04214 | reverse complement strand
CGGCGGGCGGTGATAGAGCGCAGTATCCGGCTGGCGCAGGAGAAATAAGACCCTGACGGCCCGGTGGCGTGGCGCCATCGGGCCTGGCTATCCCAACGATACGCTAAAGCCTGAAAGTGAAGCCCGTGTGAAGTATGATGACGAGCATCGTCTCTTATCAGGACATCCTATGAAACAAATCACCTTTACGCCGCGCCATCACCAGCTTACCAACACCAATACCTGGACACCTGACAGCCAGTGGCTGGTCTTTGATGTACGGCCTTCAGGCGCGTCATTTACGGGCAAGACTATTGAGCGTGTCAATGTGCATACCGGCGACGTGGAGGTGATTTATCGCGCCGTGCAGGGCGCGCATGTCGGCGTGGTGACGGTGCATCCTGCCGACAATCACTATGTGTTTATTCATGGCCCTGAAAACCCTGATGAGACGTGGCATTACGATTTCCACCACCGCCGGGGCGTTATTGCAACGCCGGGGGGCGTGACTAACCTCGATGCGATGGATATTACTGCGCCGTATACTCCCGGCGCGCTGCGCGGCGGCAGCCACGTCCATGTGTTTAGCCCGAACGGCGAGCTGGTGAGTTTTACCTATAATGACCACGTTCTGCATGAGCGAGATCCGGCGCTGGATCTGCGTAATGTCGGCGTGGCCGTGCCGTATGGGCCGGTAACGGTGCCGGTTCAGCATCCGCGCGAATACAGCGGTAGCTACTGGTGCGTACTGGTTAGCCGCACGACGCCTGCGCCGAGACCTGGCAGCGATGACATTAACCGCGCCTATGAAGAGGGCTGGGTGGGCAACCGCCAGATCGCCTTTATTGGCGATACGCTGTCGCTGACGGGCCAAAAAGTCCCGGAGCTGTTTATTGTCGATTTACCGTGTCATGAAAACGGCTGGAAACAAGCAGGCGACACGCCGCTGACGGGAACCGAATCAACGATGCCATCGCCGCCGTTGGGCGTAGTTCAGCGGCGTCTTACCTTTACTCACCAGCGTGTTTACCCTGGGCTCACTAACGAACCACGCCACTGGGTCCGCAGTAATCCGCAGGCGACGGCGATCGCCTTTTTGATGCGGGACGATAACGGCGTAGCGCAACTGTGGCTGATATCGCCGCAGGGAGGCGAGCCCCGGCAGTTAACGCATCATGCGACCGGCGTACAGTCAGCGTTTAACTGGCATCCGTCGGGTAAATGGCTGGGACTGGTGCTGGAAAACCGGATTGCCTGCTGCGACGCACAAAGTGGGAGGATCGACTTCTTAACCGCCAGGCACGACAACCCGCCGTCTGCGGACGCCGTCGTTTTTTCACCGGATGGGCGACACGTCGCATGGATGGAAGAGGTGAAAGGTTTCCGTCAGCTATGGGTGACGGAAACCGGGCGATAAATCAGGGAGGAGGCATCTTCGCCGGGGGGATGACGGCATTGGTCATTTTCGTCTCCTCCTCGCTTTTCTCTACGCGCGATCTTACCGAACTGTCTTTGCGGAAGATGTCCCACGGCAGAAGGATCGTATCCATCACGGCGGTAAACGGCATATCCAGGATAGCCAACGATTTTGTGCCCCAGTTTGTCTCATCGTTACCGATCATCGTAGCGCTGGCGCGCGTGCCAGGATAAGTACCCTCTTTACCGCCGGTGTGCGACATGACGCTTGAACAACCGCTTAATAAAAGCATCCCATTCCATATTATCAGCGTTAACCACACGTTTTTTATCATCACTCATTCATCTGTTGGTTGTCGTTATTTGCATGATGAGTTATAGCGATCCGTTGCTAAAAATAACATCACCAGTACGTGGCACTGTGGCGGTAATCGCACTTTAACAATCAGTGCTGTCCCAACCAGTCTATGCAATAGCCAATAAACTGCAAAAAAAAGTCGGATTAAAATACTTGAAAAGTACGTATTCAGACCCATTTATAAGACGTAGTGAATAGAAGGGCACGCCTGATGGGTGTTCTGGCAATCCTGGCCTGTCCATGATGGAAGGTCTGACATTCTCGCTGATTTCAGGAGTTTATGATTATGCGTAACTTTGATTTATCCCCGCTGTACCGTTCTGCCATTGGTTTTGACCGTCTGTTTAACCTGCTTGAAAATAACCAAAGCCAAAGTAATGGCGGCTACCCTCCGTACAACGTTGAGCTGGTAGACGAAAACCACTACCGCATCGCCATTGCCGTTGCCGGTTTCGCGGAAAGCGAACTGGAGATTACTGCCCAGGATAATTTACTGGTGGTAAAAGGCGCTCATGCGGACGAGCAGAAAGAACGTACTTACCTGTATCAGGGCATTGCCGAGCGTAACTTTGAACGTAAGTTCCAGTTAGCGGAGAACATTCACGTTCGCGGCGCAAACCTGGTCAACGGGCTGCTGTATATCGAACTGGAGCGCGTGATTCCGGAAGCGAACAAACCGCGCCGTATCGAAATTAACTGATTCCGTCGGGTCGCGTTGCGCGGCCTGTCATCCCATGCTCGCCGTCAGGGAGCATATTCGCACGTAAAGTGTGAAGGTAAAAACTCGCTTCTTAGAAGGAGAAATGATTATGCGTAACTACGATTTATCCCCACTGCTGCGTCAATGGATCGGTTTTGACAAGCTGGCCAATGCGCTGCAAAACAGCGGCGAAAGCCAGAGCTTCCCGCCCTATAACATCGAAAAAAGCGACGATAACCATTATCGCATTACCTTAGCGTTAGCCGGTTTTCGTCAGGAAGATCTGGATATTCAACTGGAAGGCACGCGCCTGACGGTGAAAGGCACGCCGGAACAGCCGGAAAACGAGCCCAAATGGTTACATCAGGGCCTGGTCATGCAGCCTTTTAGCCTGAGCTTTACGCTGGCTGAGAATATGGAAGTTTCCGGCGCGACGTTTACCAACGGCCTGCTGCATATTGATTTAACCCGCAACGAGCCGGAAACCATTGCGCCGCAGCGTATCGCCATTAACGAACGCTCCGCATTAAATAGCTAATGAGCTCCTTGCCTTGCCCCGCCAGAGATGGCGGGGCTTTTTTATGCCACGAAAAAGGGTAAGACGCTGCCGAAGTCAGGACGTCTGGGCGGTTTTGTAACATGAGAATGTGCGCCATGCTGTATATATGCCTTAACGGTTCAGTCATAATCCCTATAAATTGAAATGTTACTCACAGGGAAGAAAAGATGAGTGATATCGCATTGACGGTCAGCGTTCTGGCGTTGGTGGCGGTTGTCGGTTTATGGATCGGCAACATTAAAGTGCGCGGTGTCGGCTTTGGTATTGGCGGCGTTCTGTTCGGCGGTATTATCGTCGGCCACTTCGTCGATCAGGCTGGGGTGACGCTGAGCGGCGATATGCTGCACTTTATCCAGGAATTCGGCCTGATCCTTTTTGTTTATACCATCGGCATACAGGTGGGGCCGGGGTTTTTCGCCTCGCTGCGCGTTTCCGGGCTGCGCCTCAATCTGTTTGCCATTCTGATTGTGATTATGGGCGGGTTGGTCACCGCGATTCTGCATAAAATTTTCGCTATTCCGCTGCCGGTGGTGCTGGGGATTTTCTCCGGCGCAGTCACCAATACGCCTGCGTTAGGGGCGGGTCAGCAAATCCTGCGCGATCTGGGAACGCCAGTGGATCTGGTGGATCAGATGGGGATGAGCTATGCGATGGCGTATCCGTTTGGCATCTGCGGTATTTTGCTCACCATGTGGCTGATGCGGCTGATTTTTCGCGTTAACGTCGAGGCGGAAGCGCAGAAGCACGAATCCTCTCTCGCTAACGGTCATTCATTAATTCAAACAATGAATATCCGTGTCGAGAATCCGAACCTCAATAATATGGCTATTCAGGATGTGCCGATCCTGAACAGCGATAAAATCATTTGCTCACGCCTGAAACGCGACGACACGCTGATGGTGCCGTCGCCGGGGACGATTATCCAGGCAGGCGACCTGCTGCACCTCGTCGGCCAATCTACCGACCTGCATAACGCGCAACTGGTGATCGGCAAGGAAGTGGACACCTCGTTGTCGACGCGTGGCACGGATTTACGCGTCGAGCGTGTGGTCGTCACCAACGAAAAAGTGCTCGGCAAACGTATCCGCGATTTGCACTTTAAAGAGCGTTATGACGTGGTTATCTCCCGTCTTAACCGCGCGGGCGTTGAGCTGGTCGCCAGCAGCGACGCTAGCCTGCAGTTTGGCGACATTCTCAATCTGGTGGGGCGTCCAGCCTCGATTGATGCGGTAGCCAATGTGGTCGGCAACGCGCAGCAAAAACTCCAGCAGGTGCAGATGCTGCCGGTGTTTATCGGCATCGGATTAGGGGTTCTGCTTGGGTCAATCCCGTTGTTTGTGCCGGGATTCCCGGTCGCGTTAAAACTGGGGCTGGCTGGCGGGCCGCTGATCATGGCGCTAATTTTGGGGCGTATCGGCAGCATCGGTAAGCTGTACTGGTTTATGCCGCCGAGCGCCAACCTCGCGCTGCGTGAGTTAGGCATCGTTTTGTTTCTGGCGGTCGTTGGGCTGAAATCCGGCGGCGATTTTGTCGATACGCTGACGCAGGGCGAAGGATTAAGCTGGATTGGCTACGGTATTTTCATCACCGCTATTCCGCTGATTACCGTCGGTTTGCTGGCGCGGATTTTTGCCAAAATGAACTATCTGACGCTATGCGGGATGCTGGCCGGTTCGATGACCGATCCGCCAGCGCTGGCATTTGCCAACAATCTTCATGCCACCAGCGGCGCGGCGGCGCTCTCTTACGCGACCGTCTATCCGTTAGTGATGTTCCTGCGTATTATCACGCCACAACTGCTGGCGGTGATTTTTTGGGGAATGGGTTAGCGCCTGATGGCGCGTTGCTTATCCGGCCTACGCACTGTGTTAAATCCAGGCTGGATAACGCGCGCCGCACCGGTCACACTTCTGCTCTTCTTCTTATCTCCTTCCTCAATGAACGTGCTAATCAGCGTAATGGCAATGAGCATAATTCCATTTTATTTCAGTTGGTTATCAATCTTCATCGCCTTTTTTTTCGTCGCGACGGGTGGTTTTTCAGCTTTTAATCCGGCAATAATGCCTTTCCTGGCGGTGGCGTTGAAAAAGGTCGCAACTGAAATGAAAAATAGCGGCAATGAGCGCGGTTGCGCCAAAACGCATCACCAGTGAACTACAGTTATTTTGCAATAAGATTCCCTTGCTGCGGGATAATGTGAAGCATATCAGCAACAACGTGAGTGGTATTCTGAAAACGAACGGGAATACATAAGAACGTAAAAGGAGTCGTCATGAAGATTTCCCGCCTCGGAGAAGCGCCGGATTATCGCTTCTCACTGGCAAATGAGCGCACCTTTCTGGCGTGGATTCGCACCTCGCTGGGATTTCTGGCGGCAGGCGTCGGTCTTGATCAGCTCGCCCCGGATTTTGCCACGCCGGTGATCCGTGAACTGCTGGCGCTACTGTTGTGTCTGTTTGCGGGCGGCCTGGCGATTTATGGCTATCTACGCTGGTTACGTAATGAAAAAGCGATGCGTCTGAAAGAGGATTTGCCCTATACCCATAGCCTGTTGATCATCAGCGTTATTTTGATGATTGTCGCGGTGATAGTGATGGGGCTGGTACTGTATGCCGGATAGTCGTAAAGCCCGTCGGCAGAACGATCCGGGACTGCAACCGGAGCGTACGTCGCTGGCCTGGTTTCGCACGCTGCTGGGATACGGGGCGTTAATGGCGTTAGCCGTCAGGCACCACTGGCATCAGGCGGGGTTCTTGTTCTGGGTGTCAATCAGCGTTCTGGCGATAGTGGCGGTGATTCTTTGGCGTTATACCCTGAGTCGTAATTTGATGGATGTCGCGCATAGCGATTTTTCCGAAACTCATGTCGTGCGTGACAAATTTTTGATCTCCCTCGCGGTGTTGTCGCTCGCAATCCTGTTTGCTGTTACCCATATTCGCCAACTTATTGCATTTATCGGGAATTTTATATGACAGGACGTCAGGACATTGTCGTGAGTGATGACCAGATTCAGGTCGTCGTAAATCGCCAGAATAGCCAGCGCCCTCAGCAACTGTACCGTAACTTACAACGGCTCGGCATTCGCAATGTCCATTTTATCCCATTGTTGGAACATGACCGGAACGGAATGTTGACCGAGGATTCATTGTGTTCAGCAGACTGGGGGCGGTTTTTAAATAGCGTATTTGATATTTGGGTACGTGAAGATATTCAGCGTATCTCGGTCCGCCTTTTTGATGAGACGCTACAGCAGTGGTGCGGCGGCAAGGATGGCGTTGAAGCGCCGGACAAGGCGCCGCTAAGCGCTGAATGTCAGAAGTGCTCTTTATTACGATTTTGCGGCGGCGGATGCCCTGAGCATCGGGATAGCCAGGGGAAAAATCAGCTTTGCGAGGGCTACCAGACCTTTTTTAACTACTCCTCGCCGCATATGCGGGTGATGCGGGATTTACTGAAACAGCATCGCTCGCCTGAGGAGTTGATGGCGATGCTGCGTTAACGTCACAGGCCTGATAAGCGTAGCGCCATCAGGCGATGGCGTGCCGGATGGCGCTGCCGTCTTTCCGGCACTGAGCGAGTATTAGCGTCCTTTTGCCAGGTATTGTTCCATTTCATCCTCCGGCACCATGCCGCCCCCGGTTGCCCATACCAGATGCGTCGCGTTGCCGAGCTGCGTCTGATTGAATCCATGCCTTTGCTGATACTCGGTGGCGGCGCAAATGCGCTGTGGCCCGGCCATCCCCGCCAGAGCTGATGGCTCCAGTCGAATTCCTTCCTCCTGCGCCAGCCAGCCCAGCATGTCGTACATTGTTTGATCGTCTAAGGTATAGAGGCCGTCAAGCAGACGCTCCATTGCCCGCCCAACAAAGCCCGAAGCGCGACCTACCGCCAGGCCGTCAGCCGCCGTCAGGTTATCAATACCGATATCTTGTACTGAGATGGCATCGTGCAGACCGGTATAAACGCCGAGTAACATGCAGGGTGAATGGGTCGGTTCGGCAAAGAAACAGTGGACGTTGTCGCCAAACGCCAGTTTCAGGCCAAAGGCGACGCCGCCAGGGCCGCCGCCAACGCCGCACGGTAGATAAACAAACAGTGGGTGGCTGGCGTCAACGACGCGTCCCTGCTGCGCGAATTGCGCTTTCAGACGCTGACCCGCTACCGCATAGCCCAGAAATAGCGTGCGAGAGTTTTCATCATCGATAAAGAAACAGTTTGGATCGGATTGCGCTGCTTTACGACCCTGCTCAACCGCCACGCCGTAATCATCTTCGTATTCCACGACCGTCACGCCGTGGCTACGTAGCTTCGCCTTTTTCCAGGCGCGGGCGTCGGCAGACATATGTACCGTCACTTTAAAACCGATGCAGGCGCTCATGATACCGATCGATAGCCCCAGATTGCCGGTTGAACCGACGGCGATACTGTACTGGCTGAAGAATTGTTTAAATTCCGGCGAAAGCAACACGCTATAGTCATCGTCGGTGGTTAACAGACCCGCCTCCAGCGCCAGTTTTTCCGCGTGCGTTAGCACCTCGTAGATGCCGCCGCGCGCTTTAATGGAACCAGAGATTGCCAGGTGACTGTCTTTTTTTAACAGCATTTCACCGTCGATCGTTTGCCCATACTCTTTTTCCAGCCGCTTTTGCATGGCCGGAATAGCGACCACGTCAGATTCGATCATGCCGCCAGCGGCAGCGGTTTGCGGAAACGCTTTCGCCAGATACGGCGCAAAGCGCGCCAGACGGCCATGGGCGGCGTTTACGTCCTGCTCCGTCAGGCCGACATACGGTAGACCTTGTGCAAGAGAGGTGGCGCCCGGGTTAAACCAGGTGGTTTCTTTGAGGGCGACCAGATCCTCGACCAAAGGATACCGGGCGATGAGCTTTTGTATGTTTTCCATAGTACGTCTCTTTACGATCAGATGATAAAGGAAAGCAGGAATGTGCCAGCCAGTGCAACGACAGATGCGATAAACGTGGCCGTCGTATAGTATTTAAACGTTTCATTCAGCGTAGCGCCGCAATACTGCTTGACCAGCCAGAACAGGGAATCGGTCACGATCGTGCAGCCAATGGCGCCGGAACCAATGGCAATCGCAATGATCTCCGGGCTGACGTCAGGATAGAGCGGCAGCATGGGCGCAACAATCGCGGTGGCGCCCATCATGGCTACCGTCGCAGAGCCGACCGCCGCGTGCAGAATCAGCGCTACCAGCCATGCCAGCAGAATCGGGTGCATATGCATATTTGAGAGGATCACCGCCAGCGTGTCCGCCAGCCCGCTACTTTTGAGAATGGCGTTGAACGCGCCGCCCGCGCCGATAATCAGCAGGATGTTCGCAATGGCGCCAAAGCCGTTTTCGGTGTGGGTAAGTAGCGCGCTCATACCCATATGCTGGCGCAGACCGAGTATGTAATACGCCACAAAGACAGCGATAAACATTGCGGTGATCGGATTACCGATAAACTCCAGCAGCGTATACAACGTGCCGTCTTTCGCCATATTCAGTTCAGCGACGGTTTTCACCAGCATCAGGCCAATCGGCAGCAGAACGGTAAACAGCGTTGCGCCCAGCGACGGCAGGGTGTTTTCGGCGCGCACTTCAAGATCCGCAAACTCTGTCGGTACGGGCTTGAACGGCAGACGATTACCCAGAAACTTTAAGAACAGCGGGCCGCCGACCAATGAGGCCATCAGTCCGACCAGCAGACCGTAGACAATCACCGAGCCGATATCCGCCCCCAGTTTATTTGCGACAAACAGCGCAGCCGGATGCGGCGGTACCACGCAATGGACGGCCATCAGCGCGGTACACAGCGGAATGGCCAGCTTCAGCAGCGAGGTATGGGTCTTTTTAGCGATAGAAAACGCCAGTGGGATGAGCAACACGACGCCCACTTCCACGAACAACGTGATACCGCAAATCAGCCCCACCAGTACCATGATCACGTCAGCAGAGAGCCAGCGGCAGCGCTGGAGCGTAAGCCCGATGCGCTCCGCCGCGCCGGAAACCTCCATCATTTTGCCGAGGATGGTGCCAAGACCGATAACGGCGGCCAGAAAACCGAGCGTACCGCCTATTCCGTTTTCTATCGCCGTGACCATCTCCAGCGGCCCCATGCCCATCATCGCGCCGACAAAGAAACTGGCGAGCAGTAACGCCAGGAAGGGGTGGAATTTAAACTTCACGATGGTCAATACGATTAACACGATGCTGATCAGCAGCGTGCTCACTACCCAGATTTGAGCGTGCATATCTCACCTACCCTGTGATTAATCTGTTCTTATTGGACAGAAAAACAGCACCCCCTGACAAACGATATAATTTGCCATTCACATGATGTAAATTGAATCAACTATGTGATTTCCATCTAATATTGCTTTTATTTTGCGATATGGTTCATTTTGCTTCATCTATGTGCGGATTTTTTCAGCGTGTTTTTTTACACTTCGGGAAATTAAAAGATGACTGAGGTTGCCATGGAACCCCTTCGCGATACCCGAAACCGCTTACTCAACGGCTGGCAGTTATCCAAACTCTATACTTTTGAAGTCGCGGCCAGACACCAGTCCTTTGCTCTGGCGGCAGATGAGCTGTCGTTAAGCCCAAGTGCGGTAAGCCATCGTATCAATCAACTGGAAGCCGAGTTGGGAATCCAGCTATTTGTCCGCTCTCACCGTAAAGTGGAGCTTACCCATGAAGGCAAACGAGTATTCTGGGCGCTGAAATCGTCGCTGGATACGTTGAATCAGGAAATCCTCGATATCAAAAATCAGGAACTGTCCGGCACGTTGACCGTGTATTCCCGTCCCTCTATCGCCCAGTGCTGGCTGGTGCCTGCGCTGGGGGACTTTACCCGTCGCTATCCGTCAATTTCTCTCACTATGCTGACCGGCAACGATAACGTTAACCTACAGCGTGCCGGCATTGACCTGGCTATCTATTTTGACGATGCGCCGTCGGCGCAGCTCACGCACCATTTTTTAATGGATGAGGCGATTTTGCCCGTTTGCAGCCCGGATTATGCCCGTCGTTTCGCCTTGCAGGACAACCTGAATAACCTGCGGCACTGTACGCTCTTACACGACAGACAAGCGTGGAGTAACGATTCGGGCACCGATGAGTGGCACAGTTGGGCGCAGCATTTTGCGGTAAATTTGCCGGATTCATCCGGCATTGGCTTCGATCGTTCTGATTTAGCGGTGATTGCCGCGATGAACCACATTGGCGTGGCGATGGGGCGTAAACGGCTGGTGCAAAAGCGTCTCGACAGCGGAGAACTGATTGCGCCTTTTGGTGACATGAGGCTGAAATGTCATCAGCATTATTATGTCACCACTCTGCCTGGCAGGCAGTGGCCGAAAATCGAGGCATTTATTCGCTGGTTGCAGGAACAGGTGTGAAGATTTATTACGCTTTGTCGCTACACCTGCCGGGAGTGAATATGCTAAATACGTGCTATCACCGTGGTAAAAATTTTAGGGGGCGTCGTGTTTAAACCGCTTATTGCCTCTCTCATGCTGACCAGCGCGGTCGTCTATGCGAAACCGATGCCTTTGACGGCGGCGCGCTATGCGCAGCAGCTTGGCGTTGGGATGGATGTTGACTGGGCGCGAACGGAACGGGGTATCCGCGAGTTTGATCCGCTGGTCGTGCGGGATTTTAAGGCAAAAGGGTTAACGCATGTCCGTATCCGTGTGGCAGGCGCGCCGACGGAAGCGCGCCTCATCCATTTGCGTAAGCTGGTAGAAGCCTGCGAATACTATGGCGTCATACCCATTATTGCCTATCAGGCGGATGCGTATAAAACCGATCCCAGCGCCAGCCATGAAAAGGAGCTGATCAACTGGTGGAGCGTGGTCGCGCGCTATTTTGGTCAGACATCCCCGCTTCTGGGGTTCGATCTCATTTATGAGCCTGCCGACAAACTCAATCATAATATGGCGTCGCTGAATCGCGTATATGACAAAACCATCCGCCTGATTCACGCCATTGACCCACAGCGGATGATTTTCGTTGCCCCCCGCATGCGCGCCGCGCCGGAGGATTTGTCGGCGCTTAAACTGCCAGCGCAAAGCCAGAACTATGTACTGGCGGAGTGGCACATCTTCCCGTGGGGACCCCTGAAAAGCGGCGGTAAATATCCGTGGACGTCAGGCACGGCGGCGGAAAAAGCGGCGATTCGGGCACGGATTAATGCCGCGGTTCGCTGGCAGCATAAGACCGGCCATGCAAGCTGGGTGGGCGGATGGGCGCCGGGAGAGTCGATAAAAATCACGCCGGTCGCTTCACAGTTCGCGTTTGCCCGTTTTATGGCCTGCGAGCTGAAAAAAGCGCATATTCCGTATGCGATAAACGCGGACACTCAGTTTTATGACGGCGAAGAAGGAGCGTGGCGTCCGGCGCAGGAGCCCCTGCTCAATGCGATGATCGCGCCGGAATGTGAAACGCCCGGCAAAAAGCCGGGCGAGGGAAATGTTAAACCGTCTGTCCCTGATGCGATATCCGTGACGCCAGCGGCAGCCAGCACGCCAGGATCAGCAACCCCATAAGGGTCATCAACAGTCCCAGACTGCCCTGACCGGTTTGCGGCAGCATTGCCGAAAGCCACGCCAGTACGCCGGAACCAATATTTTGCAGCCCGCCGACCAGCGCGCCAGCGGTGCCTGCGAGGAACGGAAACGGCTCCATCGCGCCGCTGGTGGCTAGGGGAAATAACATCCCGGCGCCGAAGAAAAACAGCGCAGCGGGGATGAGTAGCGTCCAGACGTTCATCACGCCAAACCAGCCGGGAATCCACATCATAAGGCCTGCAAGCAGACAGCAAATAACTGACTGCCACATCAGGGTTGAGAAGCGTTTATTCGGGCGTCCGGCAAACCAGGCGCCGAAGAACGCCGCCGGAATCGGCAGAATAAACAGAATGCTTACCACCATACTACTGAGACCTAATACTGCCCCCATCAGCACGCCGGAACAGGCTTCAAAGACCGCAATGCCAGCCAGCCCGCCGATTAGCATCAGCAGGTAACAGTTAAATGCGCCGTTGCCAAACAGCGTTTTATAGCTGGCGATCAGCCGTGTGCGCGGCGCGCCGGCGGGGCGGGTTTCCGGCATCCAGCGCGCCATGCTGAAGGTGACGCCAGCGCAAAGCACCAGCAGGAAAGCGTAACACGCGCGCCAGTTCCACAGGGTGTCCAGCAGACCGCCAATCAGCGGCGCTAACAGCGGGCTGACCAGAATCCCCATATTTAACAGGCTATTGGCGTGACGAAGTTGCGTTCCTTCATACAGATCGCGCGGGAGCGTTCTCGCCATTACTCCGCCAACGCCGGTTCCCATCCCTTGCATGGCGCTGGCGGCAATCAACACCGTCAAACTATGCGTGGTCATGGCGAACAGAGTCGCTACCATAAAAATAGACATGCCGACGAGGATTACCGGGCGGCGCCCAACCCGGTCGGAAAGCGGGCCGTAAAACAGTTGCGAGACGCCGTAGGTCAGGAGGTAAGCAGCCATTACGCTCTGGACGGCGCCTTCCCGGACGTTTAGCGCTTGTGCCATATCGGCGATGGCGGGAATATAAATGGTTTGCGCCATCTGCCCTACGGCCACCAGTAACACCAACATCAACAACAAATTGACGTTTCTCTGCCTTTTCATTTCGCTGATTACTTTTCAAAAAAAGAAAAAATAAGAATAACTTGCTGCGCATTCCCATAAATGCGAGAGGAATCTATCACACCAGCAAAAGAAGGCCAGACAGCGACCAGTAATGGCAGGCGAAGGAACGGCAGGATATGTAAACAAAAGCGGCAACAAATGTTGCCGAGAATGTGTTACGTCTGCGGCTGTCATTGGGCGATCATGACAGACGGAGTAAAATCGCCCCGAGGGCAATCCCGCCAGCCGCCACCAGACGTAGCCCGGCCACTTTCTCTTTAAGCAACAGCCAGGCTATCAGCGCGCCGAATAAAATCGACGTCTCACGCAGCGCGGCGACCACCGCCAGCGGCGCCTGGGTCATGGCCCATAGCGCCAGCCCATAAGATCCCATAGTGCCAATCCCGCCAAAAATGCCTTTTTTCCACTGTTGCGCCAGATAACGCGACGCTTCCCGCCGCCGCGCAATCATCGCCCAGGTTAACAGGCAGGCGCCGTTGAGAAAAAATGACCATAGCGTATAGCCCAGCGCCGTTTCGGAGAGTCTTACGCCGGTCCCGTCCACCAGCGTATATCCGGCAATAAAACAGGCGTTAGTTAATGCCAGCACGACACCACGTTGAGAGCTGGCGCGGCCATTACAGGCCATCCCAAGTATCGCCATGCAGATCACTGCGATGCCGACCCAGGCCATCGACGACAGGCTGTCGCCAAGAAACAGAACGCTAATGAGCGCCACCAGCAGCGGCGCGGTGCCGCGCATAAGAGGATAGGTCTGGCTCATGTCCGAGACCTGATAGGTTTTCGCCACCAGGACGGTATACACCACCTGGAGCGCGGTAGAGGCCGCTAAAAAAGGGATACTGGCGTGAGCTGGCTGCGGCGAGAAGGGCAAAAGGATCAATGCCATGACCGCCGCGGAACCGCTGACGCCGATCGCGGCGTAGAGCTTATCGTTTCCCGCTTTGACAATGGCGTTCCAGCTGGCATGTAGCAGCGCGGCGAACAGCAAAATGCAGAAAACGGAAAGGGTCATAGCGTCAGGCGTCGTTGAGGGTGTCATAAAAACGTAACATACCCGGGAAGCGAAAGACCAGCGGATAAGGTGAAAGGGGAGCGGTTGCCCGCTCCCCTTCGGTGCGGCTTGAATCTGAATTACTTAAGGTATTTCAGAACAGCATCAAGCAGTTGCAGTGCTGCAACAATGAGTTTCAGGATAAGAATGGTGATATCCACTACGCTCATACGCGTCTCCTGTGGTTAAGGAGCACTGCCAGCCGACGTACCTTTCCGCTGCCTGTTGCCAGCTGTTGCGCACGCGATCCCTTTTGCGAGGAATAGTGTGCGTGTTGACATAACGCAGTGTGCTCACGAGGGGGTTAAGGCGCTGACGGCACCACCCGTTTCAGCCAGGACTTCGTTGCGCCGGTTTACGATGCGGCCCCCGCATAACACATTGTGTCAAAGACATTATAGTTAAGTACTGTATAAATTAACAGTAATTTATAGACAGAACGGAGCTTCTGATCCATACTCAAATTCATCAAAATTCGCGCCGAAATTGCGCGTTCTGCACAGAACGCGTATACTTCTGCTGTTGACATAACACAGTGTGCTTCGCGGCTACCACCCGCATTACGCTGTAAGAACCTCGCTTCGGCGAGGTTTTTTGTTTTCCGGCATTGTGAAACGCGTGATCATCAATCCCGGCGATTACCGGAGGGCGCTACGCTTATCACGCCTATACTCAAAGCGTGTAAATTCGTAGAAAAATGTGATCGCTGACGCATTTTTGTGCAGATGAAAATTTTTCCGTTGTCATGCTGAAAGCGCTGTGCTTGTATAAAACGTGTTAATAACAAACAGACAAGGCCCCTAATGAACCCTTCCATGCTGAACGCGACCCTACTAACAACTGCGCCATCTCGCGCAGTGGTCGTCGTGCGTGTGGTGGTGGTCGTCGGCAATGCGCCGTAGGGTCCGGAACACACACGATTCCAAAACCCCGCCGGCGCAAACCGGGCGGGGTTTTTTGTTTAAGACACCTTCCCGGAACGTCGGCTCAGAATAAAAGGAATGGAGCATGGCAAGTTCGGGCACAACATCTACACCTCAGCGCTTTACGGGCGCGGAATTTATAGTTCATTTTCTGGAGCGCCAGGGGATTCGTATCGTCACCGGCATTCCCGGCGGTTCGATCCTCCCCGTTTACGACGCGTTAAGCCAAAGCACGCAAATCCGTCATATTCTGGCGCGCCATGAACAAGGCGCGGGGTTTATTGCGCAGGGGATGGCGCGAACGGAGGGTAAACCTGCTGTTTGTATGGCCTGTAGCGGACCGGGCGCGACCAATCTGGTCACGGCTATTGCCGATGCGCGCCTGGATTCCATTCCGTTAATCTGCATTACCGGGCAGGTTCCGGCGTCCATGATCGGTACTGACGCGTTTCAGGAAGTGGATACCTACGGTATCTCTATCCCCATCACCAAGCACAACTATCTGGTCAGAAATATCAACGAGCTGCCTCAGGTGATGAGCGATGCTTTTCGTCTGGCGCAGTCGGGACGTCCCGGCCCGGTGTGGATAGACGTTCCTAAAGATGTGCAGACGGCGACAATTGAGCTGGATGCGTTGCCGTCGCCGGCGGAAAAATCACCCCCGCCGGAGTTTAGCGCGGAGAGTATCCGCGAGGCCGCCGCAATGATTAACGCGGCGAAGCGTCCGGTGCTGTATCTGGGCGGCGGCGTGATCAATGCGCCGACACGCGTGCGCGAACTGGCGGAAAAAGCGCAACTGCCGACGACAATGACCTTAATGGCGCTGGGAATGCTGCCTAAGGCGCATCCGCTGTCGTTAGGAATGCTGGGGATGCACGGCGCGCGCAGTACCAATTTTATTCTGCAAGAGGCCGATTTACTGATTGTCCTGGGCGCGCGTTTTGATGACCGGGCGATTGGCAAAACGGAGCAGTTTTGTCCGAACGCCAAAATCATCCATGTGGATATCGATCGCGCCGAGTTAGGCAAAATTAAGCAGCCGCATGTGGCTATTCAGGCGGATGTCGATGATGTACTGGCACAGTTAATTCCCCATATCGAGGCACAGCCGCGGGAAGCATGGCATCAGTTGGTGGCGGACTTGCAGCAAGAATTCCCTTGCAGTATTCCCCAGGAAAATAACCCGCTTAGTCACTATGGGCTGATTAATGCGGTCGCCGCCTGTGTGGACGACAACGCGATTATTACCACTGACGTAGGTCAGCATCAGATGTGGACCGCGCAGGCTTATCCGCTCAACCGTCCGCGTCAGTGGCTGACTTCCGGCGGGCTGGGCACCATGGGGTTTGGTCTGCCCGCGGCGATTGGCGCGGCGCTGGCGAATCCGGGCAACAAGGTGCTGTGTTTTTCCGGCGACGGTAGTTTGATGATGAATATTCAGGAGATGGCTACCGCCAGTGAAAACCAGTTGGATGTGAAAATTATCCTGATGAATAACGACGCGCTGGGACTGGTACATCAGCAACAGAGTCTGTTCTATAAACAGGGCGTTTTTGCGGCAACCTATCCGGGAAGCATCAACTTTATGCAGATTGCCGCCGGGTTTGGTCTGGACACCTGTGATTTGAATAACGAAGCCGATCCGCAGGCGGCGTTGCAGGCTATCATTCGTCGTCCTGGACCGGCGTTGATCCATGTGCGCATTGATGCAGAAGAAAAAGTATATCCGATGGTGCCGCCGGGCGCGGCAAATACAGAGATGGTAGGGGAATAAGCCATGCAGAAACAATCACATGATAACGTTATTCTGGAGCTGACCGTTCGCAACCATCCTGGCGTGATGACCCACGTCTGCGGGCTGTTCGCCCGACGCGCTTTCAACGTTGAGGGTATTCTCTGTTTACCGATTCAGGGTAGCGATCAGAGCCGCATCTGGCTTCTGGTCAATGACGATCAGCGGCTTGAACAGATGATCAGTCAGATCGATAAACTGGAAGACGTGGCGAAGGTGGTACGAAACCAGTCCGATCCCACCATGTTCAATAAAATTGCCGTCTTTTTTGAGTAAGTTATTCACTTTCCGAATCAGGCGTGATGACTTTGACGGAACCATTCCGACAGTGAACGGCATAATCTGTCGGTAATGGGCGATCGCTAATCAGGACATCAAAGGCAGAAAGCGGACCAATGCTGGCAGGCGCGACCTCATCAAACAGGGCGTGACGCGCCAGCAAAATTTTGCGCAGACCGCGCTCCATCGCTTTACGTTTGGCGGCAAGATCATCCGGATTAAACCAGCTCACGCCAAAATGTTCATGTACGCCGCTGGCGGAAATAAACACTTTGCGCGGATTGAGCGAATCCAGCGCCGAAGGATTATTGGCATCATAAAAGGCATCGCTCTTGGCCCGATAGGTGCCGCCGCACAGAATCGCCGTGGCATTAGGCTTTTCATTCAGCGCGATAAATACCCGATGCGAGTAGCAAATCCCGGTAAAGGTAATATCATCCGGTATCATGCTGATAACTAATGGCATTTCCGGACCGTTATCAAAAAAAACCAAATCGTTTTCACGCACCAGGCCGGCGGCCAGGATCGCAACGGGAAGGTCGTCCCGATGATGCGTTTTTTTCGCCGGCAGCGGCATATTGGTTGAAGACGTAGGCTTATTTACCATGACGATATAGCCGCCGAGCAGCGTCAGCGGTAAAGGGTCATCATCCTGGCTGAGATCGCGGCGAATGGTCATCACCGAAACTTCCAGCATCCGCGCGGCGTCTTTCAGATGGATTCGATCGGTCTTTTTCAGTAACTCCATCAAGCGTCGGATACGTTCTTTTTGCTTGGTCTCCATTCACCCTCTCCGCAAATCATGTTGTTATGTTCCATCAGTAACATTTATGTGTTTCTGAGAACATTACAGTGTGGCACTACTATACGTCTGGCCGTCAGGAAATAAAAGTGGGTTTATTCGCGTTTTATAACAATAAATAGTTAATTTTCAGTAAATTGTAACCCTAAAAATGATTTGATGCGCGTATGTTCCGCCAGGGATTGTTCACGCAGTAAATGGCAAAATGATCCTCTAATCGCGATCATAGTCACAAATGATACGGAAGTAACATGATAATGTTATTTTAATATCATTGTCGTGTGACGATTTCTGAGAGGGAGTAAAATGGATATCGCGGTTATTGGCTCTAACATGGTGGACCTTATCACCTACACCAACCAGATGCCCAAAGAAGGGGAAACTCTGGAAGCGCCGGCGTTTAAAATCGGCTGCGGCGGAAAAGGGGCGAACCAGGCCGTGGCGGCCGCTAAGCTCAATTCAAAAGTATTGATGTTGACCAAAGTGGGCGACGATATTTTTGCCGACAACACCATTCGTAATCTCGAATCCTGGGGGATCAATACGACGTATGTAGAAAAAGTACCGTGTACCAGCAGCGGCGTAGCGCCGATTTTCGTCAACGCCAACTCCAGCAACAGCATTCTGATCATCAAAGGCGCTAACAAGTTTCTCTCGCCGGAAGATATCGATCGCGCGGCGGAAGATTTAAAAAAATGCCAGCTTATTGTTCTGCAACTGGAAGTTCAGCTGGAAACGGTTTATCACGCAATAGAATTTGGCAAGAAACACGGGATTGAAGTGTTATTAAACCCTGCGCCAGCATTACGGGAATTAGATATGTCTTATGCCTGTAAATGCGATTTCTTTGTACCCAATGAAACCGAGCTGGAAATATTAACCGGTATGCCAGTGGATACCTATGACCATATCCGCGCAGCGGCACGTTCGCTGGTAGATAAAGGGCTGAACAATATTATCGTCACCATGGGTGAGAAAGGCGCGCTGTGGATGACGCGTGACCAGGAAGTCCATGTTCCGGCGTTTAGAGTGAACGCTGTCGATACCAGCGGCGCGGGCGATGCCTTTATCGGCTGTTTCGCGCATTACTACGTCCAGAGCGGGGATGTGGAAGCCGCCATGAAAAAAGCCGTCCTCTTTGCCGCTTTCAGCGTCACCGGGAAAGGCACCCAATCCTCTTATCCAAGCATTGAGCAATTTAATGAGTATCTTTCGTTGAACGAATAACAATCACCCTGCACTGTTAAAGGTAGCACTATGAACGATAAAAACATCGTTCAGATGCCCGACGGGTATCTGAATAAGACACCTCTGTTCCAGTTTATTTTGTTATCCTGTTTATTCCCATTATGGGGATGCGCAGCCGCGTTAAATGATATTCTGATTACGCAATTTAAAAGTGTATTTTCGCTGAGCAACTTTGCTTCGGCATTAGTACAAAGCGCCTTTTATGGCGGTTATTTTTTAATTGCTATTCCGGCCTCGCTGGTCATTAAAAAAACCAGTTATAAAGTGGCGATACTTATCGGCCTGACGCTATACATTGTCGGCTGTACGCTCTTTTTTCCGGCGTCGCACATGGCGACCTACACCATGTTCCTCGCGGCGATTTTCGCCATTGCGATTGGCCTGAGTTTCCTGGAAACGGCGGCGAATACCTACAGTTCGATGATCGGGCCGAAAGCCTACGCCACGCTGCGGCTGAATATCAGCCAGACCTTTTATCCGATCGGCGCGGCGGCAGGCATTTTATTGGGTAAATATCTGGTCTTTTCCGAAGGGGAAAGCCTGGAAAAACAGATGGCGGGCATGAATGCCGAGCAAGTCCACAACTTCAAGGTGTTGATGCTGGAAAACACTCTGGAACCCTATAAGTACATGATTATGGTTCTGGTAGTGGTGATGGTACTGTTCCTGCTGACGCGTTTCCCGACCTGTAAAGTCGCGCAAACCGCGAGTCATAAACGCCCCTCGGCGCTGGATACGTTACGCTATCTCGCCAGCAACGCCCGCTTCCGTCGCGGTATTGTGGCGCAGTTCCTGTATGTGGGAATGCAGGTGGCGGTCTGGTCGTTCACTATCCGTCTGGCGCTGGAGTTAGGCGATATCAATGAGCGCGATGCCTCAACCTTTATGGTCTACAGCTTCGCCTGCTTTTTTATCGGCAAGTTTATCGCCAACATTCTGATGACACGCTTTAACCCGGAAAAAGTCCTGATCCTTTACTCTGTGATCGGCGCGCTGTTCCTGGCCTACGTGGCGCTGGCGCCCAGCTTTAGCGCGGTATACGTGGCGGTGCTGGTCAGTGTTCTGTTTGGCCCCTGCTGGGCGACCATTTATGCCGGAACGCTCGATACCGTCGATAACGAGCATACCGAAATGGCGGGGGCGGTCATCGTGATGGCGATTGTCGGCGCGGCGGTGGTTCCCGCGATTCAGGGCTACGTGGCGGACATGTTCCACTCGCTACAGCTCTCATTCCTGGTTTCCATGCTGTGCTTTGTTTACGTTGGCGTTTACTTCTGGCGCGAAAGCAAAGTGCGCGGCAACCTGGCTGAAGTCGCCGCGTCCTGAGGAGATCGACAATGACAACACGTATTACATTATGGCGGGAGCTTTTTAGCGAGCAGCCGCGTATCTTGCTGGAAAATGATGATTTTACGGTTACGGCGTTTCGTTACGCCAGCGGCGTGGAAGGACTGAAAATACAAAACAGCCGCGGTCATCTGGTGATTCTGCCCTGGATGGGGCAGATGATTTGGGACGCGCAGTTTGACGGTCATGATCTGACTATGCGCAACATGTTCCGCCAGCCGAAGCCGGCTGCGGAAGTGGTGGCAACGTATGGTTGCTTTGCTTTCCATTCCGGACTATTGGCGAATGGCTGCCCGTCGCCGGAAGATACACATCCGCTGCACGGCGAGATGCCCTGCGCTGCCATGGACGACGCCTGGCTGGAGTTAGAGGGCGACAGTCTGCGCGTGACCGGGCGCTACGAGTATGTGATGGGGTTCGGTCATCATTATCAGGCGCAACCTGCGGTGGTAATGCGTAAAGCAAGCGCGCTGTTTGATATTCAGATGACAGTGACTAACCAGGCTTCAGTCGCCATGCCGCTACAGTACATGTGCCACATGAACTATGCCTATGTGCCGAACGCCACGTTCCGTCAGAATATCCCGGATACCGCGCTGAAGCTACGCGAGTCGGTGCCGGCGCATGTCAAACCCACGGAGCAGTGGCTGGCGTTTAATCAACGACTTTTGCAGGGTGAAGCCTCGCTGGCAACGCTCAACGAGCCTGGCTTTTACGACCCGGAAATCGTGTTCTTCGCCGATGAACTGGACAGATACACGGATACCCCGGAATTCAGTATGATCGCCCCGGATGGCACCACGTTCGTGACACGTTTCGCCAGCGCGGAGCTAAATTACGTGACCCGCTGGATTCTTTATAACGGCGATCAGCAGGTTGCCGCCTTTGCCCTGCCCGCGACCTGTCGGCCTGAAGGTTTTCTCGCGGCGCAGCGAAATGGAACCTTGCTTCAACTGGAACCGCAGCAAACCCGGACGTTCACCGTCACGACAGGCATTGTCTGACCGCTCAAGGCTTGAACAGCCGCGCGCTTATCGTTAAGGTAAGCGCGTTTTTTTTATCCATCAGGACAGAACCCATGATCACCGTTGCCCTTATCGACGACCACCTTATCGTCCGCTCCGGCTTTGCACAGCTACTGGGGCTGGAACCTGATTTGCAGGTGGTCGCCGAATTTGGTTCCGGGCGCGAAGCGTTGGCAGGCTTACCGGGGCGCGGCGTACAGGTATGTATCTGCGATATCTCGATGCCGGATATTTCCGGACTGGAGCTGCTAAGCCAACTGCCAAAAGGGATGGCGACGATCATGCTCTCGGTTCACGATAGCCCGGCGCTGGTGGAACAGGCGTTGAACGCCGGCGCGCGCGGTTTCCTCTCTAAACGCTGTAGTCCGGATGAACTGATCGCCGCGGTGCATACGGTGGCGACGGGCGGCTGCTATTTGACCCCCGATATTGCCGTGAAACTGGCGGCGGGTCGGCAAGATCCGCTGACCAAACGCGAGCGTCAGGTGGCGGAAAAACTCGCCCAGGGTATGGCGGTAAAAGAGATTGCCGCCGAGCTGGGGCTGTCGCCAAAAACGGTGCATGTCCATCGCGCGAATCTGCTGGAAAAATTAGGCGTCAGCAATGACGTTGAACTGGCGCATCGCATGTTTGACGGTTGGTAATGAACACCTTTTTTTCCCGTTTAATCACCGTTGTTGCCTGCTTTTTTATCTTCTCCGCCGCGTGGTTCTGCCTGTGGAGTATCAGCCTGCATCTGGTAGAGCGCCCGGAGCTGGCGGCGCTGCTCTTTCCCTTCGGCCTGCGCCTGGGACTTATGCTGCAATGTCCGCGCGGATACTGGCCAGTATTGCTGGGCGCGGAGTGGCTGCTGGTGTACTGGTTAGCGCAGGAAGTTGCGCTGGCCCATCTGCCGCTTTTGATGATCGGTGGTGTGTTGACGCTACTGCCCGTGGCGCTGACTTCGCGTTACCGCCATCAGCGCGACTGGCGCACGTTATTGCTTCAGGGCGCGGCCCTCACCGCCGCGGCGCTACTGCAATCCCTGCCCTGGCTGGGGCAGGGGGAAGCAGCATGGAACGCGCTACTGCTGACCCTCACGGGTGGTCTGACGCTGGCCCCCATCTGCCTGGTTTTCTGGCACTATCTCACCAGCACTACCTGGCTGCCGCTGGGACCATCGCTGGTATCGCAGCCGGTAAACTGGCGCGGGCGGCATCTGATCTGGTATCTGCTGCTGTTTATCGTCAGTCTGTGGCTGCAACTGGGTTTACCTGCTGAACTTTCGCGCTTCACGCCGTTCTGCCTGGCGTTACCGATTATCGCGCTCGCCTGGCATTATGGCTGGCAGGGCGCGCTCATTGCCACGCTGATGAATGCTATCGCGCTGATCGCCAGTCAGACCTGGCACGATCATCCCGTCGATTTATTACTTTCGCTGTTGGCGCAAAGCCTGACCGGGCTACTGCTTGGCGCGGGCATTCAGCGCCTGCGCGAGCTGAACCAGTCGCTGCAAAAGGAGCTGGCGCGCAACCATCGGCTGGCGGAGCGTCTTCTGGAGACCGAAGAGAGCGTGCGGCGCGATGTTGCGCGTGAGCTGCACGATGACATCGGGCAGACCATCACCGCGATTCGAACCCAGGCGGGCATTGTGCAACGACTGGCGGCGGATAACGGCGGCGTGAAGCAGAGCGGGCAACTTATCGAGCAGCTTTCGCTGGGCGTGTATGACGCGGTGCGTCGCCTGCTGGGGCGCTTGCGCCCGCGCCAGCTAGACGACTTAACGCTGGCGCAGGCCATCCGTTCGCTGCTGCGCGAAATGGAGCTGGAAAGCCGCGGTATTGTCAGTCACCTCGACTGGCGAATTGACGAAACGGCGCTGAGTGAAAGTCAGCGCGTGACGCTGTTTCGCGTCTGTCAGGAAGGGCTGAATAACATCGTAAAACATGCCAATGCCAGCGCGGTGACGCTCCAGGGCTGGCAGCAGGATGAGCGGCTGATCCTGGTGATTGAGGATGACGGCAGCGGCCTGCCGCCGGGCTCTCACCAGCAGGGCTTCGGACTGACCGGAATGCGCGAACGCGTGTCGGCGCTCGGCGGGACGCTAACCATCTCTTGTACCCACGGTACGCGGGTGAGCGTCTCGTTGCCCCAGCGTTACGTTTAAGGAAGGATAATGCTTTCGTTTTTAAAAGCCCCGGCCAACGCGCCGCTCATCACCGATAAGCACGAGGTTGACGCCCGCTATCGCTACTGGCGGCGGCATATCCTGATCACCATTTGGTTGGGTTACGCGCTGTTCTATTTCACCCGTAAAAGCTTTAACGCCGCCGCGCCGGAAATCCTTGCCAGCGGCATTCTGACCCGCAGCGATATCGGCCTGCTGGCGACGCTGTTTTACATCACCTACGGGGTGTCGAAATTTGTCTCCGGCATCGTTAGCGATCGCTCTAACGCTCGCTATTTTATGGGCATCGGGCTGATTGCGACCGGCGTAGTGAATATTCTGTTCGGCTTCTCGACCTCGCTGTGGGCCTTTGCTCTGCTATGGGCGCTGAACGCCTTTTTCCAGGGGTTTGGATCGCCGGTTTGCGCCCGTTTGCTGACCGCCTGGTACTCGCGTACCGAGCGCGGCGGCTGGTGGGCGTTATGGAACACCGCGCACAATGTCGGCGGGGCGCTGATCCCTCTCGTTATGGCCGCTGTCGCCCTGCATTATGGCTGGCGCGTCGGAATGATGGTGGCCGGATTGCTTGCCATCGGGGTGGGCATGGTCCTCTGCTGGCGGCTGCGCGACCGTCCGCAGGCGATTGGTTTACCGCCGGTAGGCGACTGGCGGCACGATGCGCTGGAGGTAGCCCAACAGCAAGAGGGTGCGGGGCTAAGCCGCAAAGAAATCCTCGCTAAATATGTGCTGTTGAATCCCTATATCTGGCTGCTTTCGCTGTGTTATGTCTTAGTGTATGTGGTGCGCGCGGCGATCAACGACTGGGGCAACCTGTATATGTCCGAGACGCTGGGCGTGGATTTGGTCACAGCCAACACGGCAGTATCGATGTTTGAGCTGGGGGGATTTATCGGCGCGCTGGTGGCGGGCTGGGGCTCGGACAAACTCTTCAACGGTAACCGCGGACCGATGAATTTAATCTTCGCCGCCGGGATTCTGCTCTCTGTGGGTTCGCTGTGGCTGATGCCATTCGCCAGCTACGTGATGCAGGCGGCCTGTTTCTTCACCACCGGTTTCTTTGTCTTCGGCCCGCAGATGCTCATTGGCATGGCGGCGGCGGAGTGCTCTCATAAAGAGGCGGCGGGCGCGGCCACCGGCTTTGTCGGCCTGTTCGCCTATCTCGGCGCGTCGCTTTCCGGCTGGCCGTTAGCGAAAGTGCTGGAGATCTGGCACTGGACCGGTTTTTTTGCGGTTATCGCCATCGCGGCGGGGATCTCCGCGCTATTGCTGCTGCCATTTCTGAACGCTCAGGCCCCGCGCGAGACCCACGAAGCGTGATGCACCTCACCTTTTTGCGCTGAATGGGGCAAAACTAAGAAATTTTCCCGGTTTTGCCTGGACGCTGTCGCAGGCCCCTTTTCCTGTGGATTTTTACAATGCCTGCCATTCGCAGGTATAAAAATTAGCTCAGGAGTAATCCATGCTGGCCTTCTTAAACCAGGTGCGCAAGCCGACCCTGGATCTGCCGCTCGATGTGCGGCGTAAAATGTGGTTCAAGCCGTTCATGCAGTCCTATCTGGTGGTTTTTATCGGCTACCTGACCATGTACCTGATCCGCAAAAACTTTAACATCGCGCAGAACGACATGATCTCAACCTACGGGTTGAGCATGACCGAGCTGGGGATGATTGGCCTGGGCTTCTCGATCACCTACGGCGTGGGGAAAACGCTGGTTTCCTACTACGCTGACGGTAAAAATACCAAGCAGTTTCTACCGTTTATGTTGATCCTCTCCGCTATCTGTATGCTCGGCTTCAGCGCCAGCATGGGCGCGGGGTCAACCAGTCTGTTTCTGATGATCGCTTTCTATGCCCTGAGCGGTTTCTTCCAGAGTACCGGCGGATCGTGCAGCTACTCGACCATCACCAAATGGACTCCGCGTCGTAAACGCGGCACCTTTCTCGGCTTCTGGAATATCTCCCACAACCTCGGCGGCGCGGGCGCGGCAGGCGTGGCGCTGTTCGGCGCCAACTACCTGTTCGACGGTCACGTCATCGGCATGTTTATCTTCCCGTCGATTATCGCGCTGATTGTTGGCTTTATCGGTCTGCGTTTTGGCAGCGACTCCCCGGAGTCTTACGGTCTGGGTAAAGCTGAAGAACTGTTCGGCGAAGAGATCAGCGAAGAGGACAAAGAGACTGAAGAAAACGAAATGACCAAGTGGCAGATCTTTGTTGAATATGTGTTGAAAAACAAAGTGATCTGGCTGCTGTGCTTCTCCAATATCTTCCTGTATGTGGTGCGTATTGGTATCGACCAGTGGTCAACCGTCTACGCCTTCCAGGAACTGAAACTTTCTAAAGAGGTGGCGATTCAGGGCTTTACCTTGTTTGAAGTGGGCGCGCTGGTCGGCACGTTGCTGTGGGGCTGGCTCTCTGACCTGGCGAACGGTCGTCGTGCGCTGGTAGCCTGTGTGGCGCTGGCGTTAATCATCGCCACCCTCGGCGTCTACCAGCACGCCAGCAACCAGTATGTCTATCTGGCCTCGCTGTTCGCGCTCGGTTTCCTGGTGTTTGGGCCGCAGCTATTAATTGGCGTGGCGGCAGTCGGTTTCGTACCGAAAAAAGCCATCGGCGCTGCGGACGGTATCAAAGGAACCTTCGCTTATCTTATCGGCGATAGCTTTGCCAAGCTGGGTCTGGGCATGATTGCCGACGGCACACCTATTTTTGGTCTGACCGGCTGGGCGGGCACCTTCGCCGCGCTGGACGCCGCCGCGATCGGCTGTATCTGCCTGATGGCGATGGTCGCCGTGATGGAAGAGCGCAAAATCCGCCGTGAGAAAAAAATTCAGCAAGTCAATATCGCTTAAATGTGTGCATTTGGTAACGTTTTGCCCGGCTTAACGCCGGGCTTTTTTATGCCTTGCGTTCGTCAGACAGGACATCCGGCGTCTGGCGTAAATGAAGACAGGCGTTAATAAATCACATCCTGACAGGCCAGAACGTCGACAGTTATAAATTTACCGTTATGATGGGCATCCTGTTTGGTGACGGATGTGCGCATGATTTGGTTGATTCTGGCCACGTTTGTGGTGGTGTTTATTGTGGGGTTTCGGGTACTGACATCGGATACCCGCCGGGCGATTCGCCGCCTGAGCGAACGTCTGAATATTGATGTAGTGCCGATAGAATCGATGATTGATCAGATGGGTAAAACGGCGGGCGGTGAATTTTTACAGTATCTGCATCGCCCTGATGAGTCGCATTTGCAAAATGCCGCTCAGGTGTTACTGATCTGGCAAATGGTGATTGTCGATGGCGGCGATCAGAATTTGCAACGGTGGCATCGGTTGCTGCAAAAAGCGCGTTTAGCCGCGCCGATCACCGATACGCAGGTACGGCTGGCGCTGGGCTTTTTGCGCGAAATGGAACCTGATATGCAGGAGATCAACGCGTTTCAACTGCGCTATAACGCCTTTTTTCAGCCGGAAGAGGGTGTCCACTGGCTGCATTGATACTCTTCACTATCTCGTTAACAAAAGACGAGATGAATGAGGCTGGCAAGGGCGGCGAGCCACGATTAACGGCCGGATGGCGCTGCGCTTATCCGGCCTGGAGACGCGATTCATCGTTAGCCAAATAAAGCGTAGCCGCCATCGTATTTGCTAAGGGTGAACCACAGAAGTAACGCACCGAATAACCGCTAACGACGCCAAAACATCAGAGACTTATAGCTCATCATTTTCGTGACATATATCACGGAAATGTGATCTTGTTTTGAACACTAAAACTGTGACTCCTTGCCATACCTCCTGTCTCAAAATTTCTTATCATAAACTCGAAGTTGTACATGATTGTCTATAGACAACTCTAAATGTTTAGGTGCGCACCATGAAAACATTGTAGTGGCACACTGAATTTGCCCACCCCCAGACATCCGACTTAGTCTTAACAGACCATCGGTAAAACCCTCATACCAGCACCTTTAGCCCGTGTTTTTGGACAACATTAAGTAGTTTCAGTGACATCCCGCTGGGACGCTTGGCGCCGCTTTCCCACTTTTGAACCGTTGATACGCTGGTATTCAGGTACCGAGCGAAAACCGACTGGCTAACGTTGAGTTCTTCTCGTAACGCTTTTATTTCAAGTGGCTGCAGGTCTTTGATGCTGCTTAAGCAGGCCGTGTCAAAACTGCGCATTGTCTCCTGGGGAATGGCATCCACGCTAAATAATCCAGATGCCGCGCTATGAATCGCTTCAAAGGCAGGGCTTTTGAATTTAGTTTTTGCTGACATAGCGCACCTCTACCAGTTCTTTGTTATTAATGAGTGCCGTTATCTGATCTTCGGTCAGGCAAGCATAGTGTTTTGCTAACTCACGGAAACCCGCGAGTTCGCGATAGCTAATGTTGGCCATATCCTGTTTGGCATACAGGAAGGTGTAAAACCAATGCTCGCCTCCCTTTGCCAACACGATTGCGCGATCGCGATTTTGATTGAGACGTTTTTTATAAACTCCGCCGCCAAGATTATCTGCTTTTCCTTGCAGTACGGCGTTGATGGCCTCGCTTAACTCGTCATCTTTTATCGTGTGGGACTTCGCTTCTCTGTTAAACCACCTGGTTTTGAAGATTCGCATCAGGTTGACATCCTGTAATCTAAAGTATAGCACTAGGTGATACACTATGTCTTACCTTTTGGTTTTGCACGCAACGAGAGAAGATAATTCTCAACGCTCGACCAGCCTCGCAAAATGCAGCGCAACAATGTCAGTTGCTAAAACGTTAATCAGATCACATTTTGTAATGTTACACTGCATGAATTTTCCGCACTAAAACGACGCAGGTAACCACAATGAATGAAAATATCGCAGAAAAATTCCGCGCTGATGGGGTTGCCAGGCCTAACTGGTCAGCCGTTTTTGCCGTGGCGTTTTGTGTCGCCTGCCTGATTACCGTTGAGTTTTTGCCCGTTAGTCTGTTGACGCCGATGGCGCAGGATCTGGGGATCTCCGAGGGCGTCGCCGGTCAGTCGGTCACCGTTACGGCGTTTGTCGCGATGTTTTCCAGCCTGTTCATTACCCAGATTATTCAGGCGACCGACAGGCGTTATATCGTTATTCTGTTCGCCGTTTTGCTGACGGCTTCTTGTCTGATGGTCTCCTTTGCCAACAGCTTTACGCTGCTGTTGCTGGGCCGCGCCTGTCTTGGGTTGGCGCTGGGCGGATTCTGGGCGATGTCGGCGTCGCTGACCATGCGACTGGTTCCCGCGCGTACCGTGCCGAAAGCGCTGTCGGTGATTTTTGGCGCGGTTTCCATCGCGTTAGTGATCGCCGCGCCGCTGGGCAGTTTTTTGGGCGGTATTATTGGCTGGCGTAATGTCTTTAACGCCGCTGCGGTGATGGGCGTACTGTGCGTCATCTGGGTGGTGAAATCACTGCCGTCGCTGCCGGGCGAACCTTCTCACCAGAAACAGAATATGTTTAGCCTGTTGCAACGCCCTGGCGTGATGGCCGGGATGATCGCCATCTTTATGTCTTTTGCCGGGCAGTTCGCTTTCTTTACCTATATTCGCCCGGTCTATATGAATCTGGCGGGCTTTGACGTTGATGGTCTGACGCTGGTGTTGCTCAGTTTTGGTATTGCCAGCTTCGTTGGCACTTCTTTCTCATCTTATGTCCTGAAACGTTCGGTAAAACTGGCGCTGGCCGGTGCGCCGCTGCTACTGGCGCTGAGCGCGCTGACGCTCATTGTGTGGGGAGGCGACAAAACCGTGGCGGCGGTCATAGCGATTATCTGGGGGCTGGCGTTTGCGCTGGTGCCGGTGGGATGGTCAACGTGGATCACTCGTTCCCTTGCCGATCAGGCGGAAAAAGCCGGTTCCATCCAGGTCGCGGTGATTCAACTGGCAAATACCTGTGGCGCGGCGGTGGGCGGTTATGCGCTCGACAATTTCGGGCTGCTTTCGCCGCTGGCGCTTTCCGGCGGTCTGATGCTGTTGACGGCGTTAGTCGTGGCGGCGAAAGTCCGTATTACGCCAATGAGTTGATATTGCTGCCATTTGTAGACCGGATACGACGTTAGTCGTTATCCGGCAATAATAAACGCTTAATCAAAACCGTTATGCTCTGCGGTGGCGGCAAACCATTCTCCGCTTTTTTTCACCGTGCGCGTTTGGGTGGCTAAATCCAGTTGTACAAAACCATAGCGATTTTTATAGCCGTTCAGCCATGACCAGTTATCGATAAAGGTCCACATGTGGTAGCCAAGACAGTGACAGCCCTCGCTAATGCCTTTATGCAGCCATTTAAGATGCTCAGAGATAAAGTCAATCCGGTAATCATCGTGAATCTGTCCCGCTTGCACAAAACGCTGCTCGTTCTCAACGCCCATCCCGTTTTCGGAGATAAAACAGCGCGGATTGCCGTAATTATCCCGCAGGTTGGTAATGATGTCGTAAATTCCTGGCGCGTAAATTTCCCAGCCGCGGTAAGGGTTCATCTTGCGCCCCGGCATGTCGTAATAGTCAAATAACCACTCCGGCATAAACGGCGCTTGCGGATTCACCGCTGTATCACGGCATTTCACGCGGCGCGGCTGATAATAGTTAATCCCCAGTAAATCGATTTTGCCGTCGGCAATAAGCTGACGGTCGCCTGGCTGACAGGCAGGCAGCTGGTCATAGGTTTTCAGCAGCGCCACCAGATCCGCCGGGTATTCTCCCTTTAATACCGGGTCAAGAAAACTGCGGTTGAATAACAGATCCGCATGGTGCGCGGCTTGCACATCGGCGGGATGCTGCGAGCGTGGGTAGGACGGCGTCAGATTCAGTACTATGCCGATTTCACCGTCGTAGCGCCCGGCGCGCCAGGCGCGCACGGCGGTCGAGTGCGCCAGCACGGTATGGTACGCCACGGTGGCCGCCCGTTTAAAATCCACCACATTGGGATAGTGGAAGTCGTACAAATAGCCGCCTTCCACCGGCACAATCGGCTCATTAAAGGTAAACCAGTGCTTCACGCGGTCGCCAAATAAGGTAAAACACGTTTGCGCGTACCGACCAAACGCCTCTACGACGTCGCGATTTTCCCAGCCGCCTTTCTCCTGCATGACCATCGGCATATCAAAATGGAACAGCGTAATAAACGGCGTGATGCCCTGCGCCAGTAGCTCGTCGATGACGTGATTGTAGAAGCTCACCGCTTGTGGATTCACCTCGCCTACGCCGTCTGGAATGAGCCGCGCCCAGCTTAGCGAGGTGCGAAAACTGTTATGTTTTAACTGTTTCAGTAGCGCGATGTCTTGCTTCCAGTGGCGATAGAACGTTGAGGTTTCCGCTGGACCGATGCCCTGATGAAAACGACCCGGCTGGCGCTCGAACCACACATCCCACGTGGTCTGGCTTTTACCGCCATTCATACTATCCCCTTCGGTTTGCAACGCTGAGCAGGCGCTGCCCCACCAGAAGTTATCGGGAAAACGGTATCGCATTGTCGTACTCCTTGATCGCGTAAATTCGCTCCAGAATACGCGGTTTTAGCGAACAGAAACCGGTTACAGTCCGCATTTTCGCGACCAAAAAGCGGAAAAGGTGTGCTACATCTCCGGGCATTCCACCTTACCGAGAGCCTGCCAGTAGTTATGCTGATTGTTGCGCTCTGTCGCGATCATCGCCTCCCGAATATGCTGCTGGTTCCCCTCGCTCGCCATGATTTTTTTCTCCCAGGCTTCATCGGTTAGCGTGCCTTTGGGCGTACACATTTTGCGCAAATCCTTTAAAATCGTATTTTTTTCATGCACCGACTGGAGTGAGCTAAACGGAGAGTCGGCATACGTGACGCCCGGTAGCGCGACAAGTGTGGCAATAAGCAGAAGCGTTTTTCGTTTCATAAACGGTATCCTTATCGGTTTGCACTTTTTCAAGAGTAAGTGTAGACCGTGCGACGTTCACTCATCGGGGCGTGCTATCCGTTGGCGTTGAAGTCAGGCAAAAGTGGGAAGGCGGTTTCTCGCTGCGCCTTCACTTTCTTGCGTGGCAGAATAGTGTATGTTCTGACTACTCTTTTATTTCGTAAGCGGTAGTGTAATGAGACGTATTGAGATCGTACTGGGAGAGCTGGAACGGCTGACGCGCGGGCTATGTCTTGCCGATTTGGCGCAGGAGACGGCGTTTACGGCGGAGGCGATAGGTTTCAATCTTGGGCTGGCGCGTAACTCCGTCAGCAAAGATCTCAATCAGTTATGGAATGACGGCCTGGCAATCAAAAGCCGTGGCCGCCCGGTCTATTTTCTGCATCGCCAGGCGCTGGAAACGTTGCTGGGACGACAGCTGGAAGAGTCTGAACGCGAGGTGCGGTCGGTGGCGGATGTGCTGCCGCATGAAGAGCATTACGCGCCCGACGATCCGTTTACCAGCCTGATTGGTTACGATCGCAGCCTGCGCGATGCGGTAGAAAAAGGCCGTGCGGCGGTGCTCTATCCGCACGGTTTACACGTTCTGCTTACCGGGCCGTCCGGCGTCGGTAAAACCTTTTTTGCGGAACTGATGCACCGTTTCGCCTGTGAACAGGCGAGCGGCGCTATCCCGCCGCTGGTCTACTTTAACTGCGCGGAATACGCCCATAACCCGGAACTGCTCTCCTCGCATCTGTTTGGTCATCGGCAGGGGGCGTTTACCGGCGCGAATGAACATAAAACAGGCCTCGTGGAGCAGGCGGACGGTGGTTATCTGCTGCTGGACGAGGTGCACCGTCTGTCTTATGAAGGGCAGGAAAAGCTGTTCTCTATTCTGGATAAAGGCGAGTACCGTCCGCTTGGCGTGAGCAGCCAGCCGCGATCAATTTCGGTACGCCTGATTTGCGCCACTACCGAGCCGGTCGGGTCGGCGCTGTTACGTACTTTCCAGCGGCGTATTCAGGTATGCATTGATTTGCCGGGCATTCGCCAGCGCTCCGTTGAAGAACAGATCGAACTGATCGTGGGGTTCTTACAGCGGGAAAGCCGCAAAATAGAACGTACGGTCAGCATTGATAAACCGTTGTTGCTCTGGTTGCTGAATAAATCCCTGGAAGGCAATATCGGCCAGCTAAAAAGCGATATTCAGTTTCTTTGCGCTCAGGCGTGGGCATCGGGAATGACCGAGCATAACGACACGCTACAGCTGGATAAGCGGCTGGCGGAGATGTCGGTTAACCCAACGCCGGAACAGCGTCTATTGGTGGATACTCTGTTTGACGGTAAAGCGCGGCTAAATATAGACGCGCGCACGCTGCCCGCATTGAAGACGTCGCTGGCGACCGGGGCGGAAATTGAAGAGAGCGACCTCTTTTACAGCTTCCTGACGCGCGAGTATGTTAATTTGCGCAACAGTAACGTCCCCCCGGCGGAGACGCTGGCGATCCTGAAAAATAAACTCAGCTCGATTTTTGAATACGGTCTCTACAGCCGCGACAGCGTGGCGCATCCGCCGCGCTATGGCGACCAGATTGAAGAGCGCGTGACGCTGCTGATTGGCTGCGTAGAGCAGGTGTTGGGATTTTCGCTGCCGGAAAATCTGGTTAACCCACTGCGTAAACACTTCCTGGCGCTGATAGGCTACGTGCAGCGCGGCCTGATCCCGCAGCTTTACTCTTCCAGTTTGATCCTGGATCGCTGCAAAGACGAATATGACAACGCCACGCTGCTGTGTCGGAAAATCAACGAACTGCTGCATATTCAGTGTCCGGCGACGGAAGTGGTCTGGCTATGCCTGTTCCTGAAAGAGTGCCGCCATTATCGTCAGCGCATCGATGCCAGCCCCGACTGCGGGGTTATTTTGATCGCCCACGGCGCGACCACCGCCACCAGCCAGGCGCAATATGTCAACCGCGTGCTGGAGCGCGAGCTGTTCAGCGCCATCGACATGCCGTTTGAACAGTCGGTGCATGACACGCTGGAAACGCTGACCCAAATGATTCAAACCCGCCAATATCGGCGGCTTATCCTGTTGGTGGACATCGGTTCATTGATCCATTTCGGCAGTACGATCAGTAAGTTATTCCAGATAGATGTTTTGCTCATGCCGAACATCACGCTGACCAGTCTGCTGGAAGTCGGGCTGGATTTAAGCTATGAAACCAGCGACTTACCACAGTTGACGGCGCTCCTGCAGAGTAAAAATATCCCCTGCCAGCTTTGTACGCCGCAGCAGGAGAACGGCGGCAAAGTGCTGGTCATCTCCTGTATTACCGGCATGGGAACGGCGGAAAAAATCAAAAAGGTGCTGGAGGAGAGCTTTGGCGAACTGATGTCGCAGGACACCAGGATGGTGATCCTTGATTATAACGAGGTACGTAGTCTGGAGCGCGTTCAGCAGGCATTGAATGCCAGCGAGCGGCTGGCGGGGATTGTCGGCACTTTCCAGCCAGGGCTGCCGGATATTCCGTTTATTTCGCTGGAAGAGCTTTTCTCCGAACAAGGGCCGGAACTGGTGTTGAGCCTGTTAACGCCCGATCTGTCCAACGCTGAACGCCGCCTGGAGATGGAGCGCAGCGCCATGCGCTTTATCAGCGCGCTAACGATGGAGAGCATCATCAACCATATTTCCGTGCTTAACCCGCAGCGTATTCTGAAAGAGATGGAGGGCGTTTTTAACCATCTGACGTCTTCGCTTTCCCTGAAACCAAGCCGCCAGGTGACACTGCGCTTCCTGATCCACTGCTGCTGTATGGTAGAGCGTATTGTGATTAACCGTAAACCGTTACAGATGGCGCTGGAAAGTCAGCCGAATCTGGACGCGCGCGCGTTTAGTGTCATCAAATCCGCTTTTCTGCCGATCGAAGACGCCTACGCCATCCGTTTATCGGATGCGGAATATTTTTATATCTACGAACTGCTCTATAGCTAATCCTTTTACTGGCGGGGCTTAGCGCCTCGCCAGACCTTTCTTCTTCCTCACGTGACACAAATTCTGGCACAACCTTTGCTCTTCTGATGATGCGTTATGCCGGATAGCGGCGTAAACGCCTTATCCGGCCTACCGGGAGCGTCCTGTAGGCCCGGTAAGCGCAGTGCCACCGGGCAATATATGCCGGTGTTCTCATGTAATTGCGCCAGGAGGCCATTATTTTGACTACCACACAACCGTTGCCCCACATCCTGCTGCTGACGCATGGCGGCTGGGGACAACCGCTTTGCAACAGCCTGCGTATGGTCACGGGCGAAATTAAAGGCGTGACGGAAATCGCGCTAATGCCTGTCGATACGCTGGGCGAGTTTTATCAACGCGTCGAGGCCGTGGTGAAAACGCTGCCGGAAGGCTCGCTGATCCTGACGGATTTTGTCGGCGGCACGACGTCCAACGTCGCGGCGCGGCTAAGCGCCGATTATCCGGTGGCAGTGATTGCCGGACTGAATGCGTCGCTACTGCTGGAGGCGCTGGACAGGCGCGAACAAGGGATGCTAACCGCCTGCGTGGATGAGTTAGTTGAGGCCGGGCGCAGTAGCTGCCTGGATGTGGTCGCCCATGTACGTCAGCTACAACAATCACTCTAAGGAAAACATCATGGCCAATATCGTTTTATGCCGCATCGACAGCCGTCTCATTCATGGGCAGGTTGTCACGAAGTGGGTTGGACAATCTCAGGCGAACCGGATAGCCGTTGTGAGTGATGAACTGGATGCCGATCCGTTTATGAAAAATATCTACCTGATGGCGGCGCCGCCAAATATCAAAGTGGATTGCTTCGGCAACCAGAGTTTTGCCGCTGCATGGAAAGAAAATCAGCTTGGCGACGGTAACGTGCTGGTGCTTTTTCCCTCACTGGCGGCGGTGCAGGACGCCATACAACTGGGCTTTGACGTCACCCGCATTCAGGTTGGCGGTCTCGGCGGCGGGCCAAACCGCAAGGCGGTTTTTCAGAATATTACGCTGGATGAAAAAGACGTCGGCATTCTTAACGACCTGAAAAACCGTGGCGTTCAGGTATTTTTCCAGACCATTCCGGAAGATAAGCCGCAGCCGCTCGACGATATCCTGAAAAAATTCTAACCCTTTAATAGACACAAAATCATTCTGGATGCATCGAGGCGGCAACTGAGTGAATCCCCTGGAGCTTACTAAAGTAAGTGACTGGGGTGAGCGAAGGCAGCCAACAAAGAGGCAGCCTGAAGGATGAAGTGTATAGGATAACACTATGGATACCTTACTCTTTGCAAGCCTGATGGGGTTGTATTACTGGTTTGCCCGTTTACGCCTCGGCTACACCTTCTCCGCGATGCTGTTACAACCGGTGGTGATCGCGGTATTTGTCGGGCTTTTGCTTGGCAATATGCAGACCGCGATGATCATCGGCGCAGGGATGCAGCTCGTTTATTTGGGCGTGACCTCAACGCCGGGCGGCAACGTGCCGTCGGACCCGGCGCTGGCGGCCTGTATCTCCATTCCTATCGCGGTGAAGGCCGGTATGGACCCAAACCTGGCGATCGCGCTGGCAATCCCGTTTGGCGTGATTGGCGTGTTTCTCGATCAGCTGAGGCGCACGCTGAACGCCGCCTGGGTGCATATGGCGGATAAACACGCGGAAACGGCAAACATGGCGGGCATCATGCGTTGCGCCTTTCTTTACCCGGCATTGCTGGGGCTGGTGCTGCGCTTCCCGGTGGTCTTTGCCGCTAACTACTTTGGCCAGGATGTGGTGGAAAGTTTCCTTAAACTGATGCCGCACTGGTTAACCCACTCCTTTGAAATCATGGGCGGCATTCTGCCGGCGCTGGGCTTTGCCATCACCATTATGGTGATCGGTAAAAAGAGCCTGCTGCCGTGGTTTATCGGCGGGTTCTTCGCGGTGTTGTACCTCAAGGTCGACATCATGGCGATGGCCATCTTCGGCACCTGTGTCGCCTTCCTGATTAAAGGCCTGGCGAAAAATGAAGGAGCAGCATGATGAGCAGTGACGTAATGCAGCATGAACTGGTTGAGCGCGCGCGGGAAAGCGGGGCGCTGACCAAAGCAGATATCACCAAAGCCTGGTTTATCTACTGGCTGGGCGCCGAGGTTTCCAGCTCCTATGAGCGCTTACAAAGCCTGATTTTCTGCGCCTCGATGACGCCGATCATCAAAAAACTCTACCCACAAAAAGAGGAGCAGGTAGAAGCGCTAAAACGCCACCTTAACTTCTTTAACTCCGAGCAGACCTTCGGCGCGGTGATTCAGGGCATCTCTATTGCCATGGAAGAACAAAAAACGCGCGGCGAGCCGATTAACGACTCGTCTATCACCGGCATTAAAACTGGCCTGATGGGGCCGCTTGCCGGGATGGGCGACTCGATTATCTGGGCGGCGGTGATGCCGCTGTTGATAGCGATCTTTATTCCGTTCGCAGCAAATGGCAGCGCGATGGGCGGTATTATTCCGCTGATTCTCTACCCGGCGATCACCCTGGCGATCAGCTACGGCATGGTCCACAAAGGATATACGCTGGGGCGTGATTCGATTATCGGCCTGCTGCAAGGGGGGCGAATCAAAGAACTGATCTACGGGGCCAACGTGCTGGGTTTGATCATGATGGGCGCGCTTTCCGCCAGCTACGTCAAAATCACCACGCCGTTAAAAATTAGCGCCTTGAAAGGATCTGAAGTGGTGGTTCAGCAGATCCTCGACTCTATCGCGCCGGGCTTACTGCCACTGGCGGCGGTATTCGCCATCTACTTCTATCTGGTAAAAAAAGGGCCGCGCTACACCACCATTTTGCTGTCGATTGTCGCACTGAGCATAGTCTGTTCGTTGTTGGGAGTGCTGTAAATCATGACGCCGAATATCTATCAACAACTGGGGTTGAAAAAGGTCATTAACGCCTGCGGCAAAATGACCATTCTGGGCGTCTCAAGCGTCGCGCCGGAGGTCATGCAGGCCACCGCGCGCGCGGCTTCCGCTTTCGTCGAGATTGATGCGCTGGTGGAAAAAACCGGCGAACTGGTATCGCGCTATACGGGTGCTGAAGATAGCTATATCACCTCGTGCGCCTCGGCGGGTATTGCCATTGCCGTCGCTGCCGCTATCACCCACGGCGATCGGGCGCGCGTCGCCCTGATGCCGGACAGTACCGGTATGGCCAATGAGGTAGTGATGCTGCGCGGGCATAATGTGGACTACGGCGCGCCAGTCACCAGCGCCATTCGTCTTGGCGGCGGGCGCATAGTGGAAGTGGGGTCGAGCAATCTGGCGGCCCGCTGGCAACTGGAAAGCGCCATTAACGAAAAGACCGCCGCGCTACTGTATGTGAAATCACACCATTGCGTACAGAAAGGCATGTTGAGCATTGACGATTTTGTACAGGTGGCGCAGGCCAACCACCTGCCGTTGATTGTCGATGCCGCGGCGGAAGAGGATTTGCGCGGCTGGGTGGCGAGCGGCGCGGATATGGTTATCTACAGCGGCGCGAAAGCCTTTAATGCGCCAACCTCCGGCTTTATCACCGGGAAGAAACAGTGGATTGCCGCGTGTAAAGCGCAGCACCAGGGGATTGCCAGGGCGATGAAAATCGGTAAGGAAAACATGGTTGGGCTGGTGTATGCGCTGGAGAATTACCACCAGGGCCAGACGACCGTGACCGCAGCACAGTTACAGCCGATCGCGGAAGCGATTTCCGCCATCCATGGGCTTTATGCCGATATCGAACAGGATGAGGCCGGGCGTGCAATCTGGCGTATTCGTGTGCGGGTGAACGCATCTGAATTGGGGCTGAATGCGCAGGACGTCGAAGCGCAGTTGCGCGGCGGCGAGATAGCGATTTACGCCCGCAAATATCAGCTTCATCAGGGGGTTTTTAGCCTCGATCCACGCACGGTAGCCGAAGGGGAAATGGCATTGATTGTGGCGCGACTCAGGGAGATTGCAGAACATGCAGCAGATTAATTTTTATCGTCAGCGGGTAGCGATTAACGTGCTGGCAAAGGATATCGCCAACGCGAAGGCTATCTATGAAGCCGCCGAAGGCCATGCGGTCATTGGCGTACTTTCCGCGCAGTTCGCTACGGTAGAAGAGGGCGTGCCGGAGGTGAAACGCTGGATGGCGGAGGTGCCGTCTATCTCAGTGGGTCTGGGCGCAGGCGACCCGGCGCAGTACTACAAAGCGGCGATGATTGCCGCCCATACTCACCCGGCCCACGTTAACCAGACCTTTACCGGCAGCGGCTTCGCAGCGGGCGCACTGGCGGCGACAGGCGGCGAGCAAACACATATTAACGCCCTGGTCAGCCCGACGGGAACGCCTGGCGAGGTGGTGATTTCTACCGGCGTCAGCAGCAGCCAGGGAACGCCAGCCCGCGTTTCCTGTGAAGCGGCGGTACGCATGATGCAGGATATGGGCGCACATGCGGCGAAGTTTTTCCCGATGGGCGGCGAAAAGTCGTTACCGGAACTCTATGCGCTGGCGACAACCGCCGCCCGCCACGGCATGACGCTCATCGAGCCGACCGGTGGTATCTCACCGGATAATTTCGGTATTATCCTGCAAACCTGCCTGGAAGCAGGCGTGCCGCGCGTCATGCCGCATGTTTACAGCTCGATTATCGATCCGCAAACCGGCAATACGCGCCCCGAAGACATCATTCGGTTGATGGAGATAGTCAAAGCGCTGGTGTGAGATTTATCGCCGAAGAGCTCTACGTTTACCTGGCCTACAGATGACGTGTATTTGTAGGCCCGGTTAGCGTTACGCTACCGGGCGATAATGCGTAGCAGGCTGGGCAAAAAATGTACGTATTGCAGCCGTCAGTGATTCCCTTTCGAGCCTCCTCGCAGGGTTAAATTTTCCTGAATGCTGTCTGTATTTTTGGCGAGTACAGTGGCGTCATCTTATTCCTCAGGTGACGGATCGCCATGAAAAAAAGCCCCACGTCCACGCCTCATGATGCGGTATTTAAAACGTTTTTACGCCATCCGGATACCGCGCGGGATTTTCTCAATATTCATCTTCCCCATTCGCTAAGAATACGTTGCGATCTGACGACGTTGAAACTGGCGCCGGACAGTTTTATCGAGAAAAATTTACGCGCGTTTTATTCCGATGTCCTTTGGTCACTAAAAACGTGTGAAGGCGACGGTTATATCTATGTCGTTATAGAGCATCAGAGTACGCCGGACGCGCATATGGCGTTCCGGTTAATGCGTTACGCGACTGCCGCGATGCAGCGCCATCTGGATGCTGGCCATAAAACGTTACCGCTGGTGATTCCCATGCTGTTTTACCATGGCGCGAAAAGCCCGTATCCCTTTTCGCTGTGCTGGCTGGATGAGTTTGACGATCCTGCACTGGCGCGTCAGCTTTATGCGACGGCATTTCCACTGGTAGACATTACGGTGGTGCCGGATAACGAGATTATGCAGCATCGACGTATCGCGATGCTGGAGCTGGTACAAAAGCATATACGTCAACGCGACTTGATGGGATTGGTCGAGCGCTTAGCGGTACTTCTGATTACGGGAAACGCTAATGACAGTCAGCTAAAAGCGCTGTTTAATTATTTGCTAATACAGCATGGCAGCACGCCTCGTTTTGGCAAGTTTATCCGCGAGGTGGCGCGTCGTGTTCCCCAACACAAGGAGAGATTAATGACGATCGTAGACAGAATACGTGAATCGGGGCGCAGAAAAGGTAAGCGTGAAGGCGTGCAACAAGGTATACATCAAGGTAAGCAGGAGGAAGCCTTGCGTATTGCGCATACGATGCTGGAACAGGGGATCGAGCGAGAGATGGTGCTGATGATTACCGGGCTTTCTGACGAAGAGATTAAGGCAAAGCGCCATTAAACTTTTCCCTCTTCCGCCCGGTCATCGTGATTATCAACGGCGTTAAGCGGCCCGCGCGCGTCGACGGGAATCGAGGGAGATCAGAATCACTGACGAGAGAATGAGCAGCGTGCCCAGCCAGTCCGGCAAGGTAAAACTAATCCCCAACAGCAGTAGCGACAGCAGGGCGCTGCTTAACGGTTCCGCGCAGCTTAAAATGCTGGCTTTGGGGCCACCAATCAGTTGCGCGCCTTTCAAATACAGGCTGAACGTCAGCGACGTACCGATCACCACAAGGTAGAAAAAGGCCAGAATCAGACTGCCGCTCACCGCAAAGTGCGTTCCTTCTTTAGCGTAGAAGGGCAGCAGAATAAGGCCGCCAAAGGACATACTCCAGCCGACCACTGGCAGCGTGCCGTATTGGGCGATTAGCCTGGAAGGCCAGGTCGTATAAAAGGCGGCGGCAAATGCGGAGGCGATACCCCAGAACAGCGCGCCTGAAGAGATCGACAGCGATGTTGGATTGCCGTGAGTCACCAGTAAAAAGGTGCCGATAAGCGATGTAAGAATGGCGGTTAAGACCAGAATGCCTGGTCGTGTTCTTCGCGCTAATGCAAACCACGCTACAATAATGGTCGGCGATAAAAATTGCAGCACTGTCGCGGTGGCGGCATTGGATTTTTCAATCGTGAGCAGGAAGGTTAGCTGAACGGTGAGCGCGCCCACCACGGAGAAAATCAGCAGACTCAGGGCATCTTTGCGGTTTTTAAGAATTGAAAATATCTTATCGCCGTGCATAAAGGAGAATGTCACCAGTATCAGCCCGGCGAATAACAAACGTATCATCGTCAGGAACTGTGACGACATACGGCTTTGCTCCATGATGTACTGCGCGCAAACGCCTGAACTCCCCCACAATACGGCGGCAATCAGGACGTTTAGCATCCCTTTTCTGGTGGAACCCATTTTTTCCTCGTCATGTTGTTTTATTTTTTTACGTGCAGGCATCATAACAGAGCTATCGTCGGTATTAAGCAGGAATTTATTGTTTAATGATTTCAGACGAGCCTGTTATTGACATAATATTGTCATTTTTTTGCCATAGGAAATATCAAACAAACTTAAACAAATCGTCACTATCCCCGCCTTTGCACTTTACAGAACATATTGACTGACTATAATAAGCGCAAATTCATGCAGGAGTAATATGTTGGACAGTCACTTTTACGTAAATCATCTGGCAAGTTAACGCACGCTATTCCTGCGCTGCTTGCCGAACCGGTGGGCAGCAATCTCCCCTTGTGACGATTGTCATCCCAATAATGTTACAACACGCGCATTGTCGCGAGGTAATCGTCATGTTCATGTTTAAACACGCTTTATTTCCTCCGCCGTCAACACGACGCTAATTGCCTCAGGGCAGAAATTTGTCGTGTGCTAAATATAGCACGTACTTATTCTTCCAGAAAAAATGGAGGAACGTATGTTAATGTTTCCTTATATTTTGAATTTACTGGCCGCTATGCTGTTGGGCGCGCTGATTGGCGCGGAAAGACAATGGCGTCAACGTATGGCGGGATTACGCACTAATGCGCTGGTGGCGACAGGCGCCGCCGTTTTTATTCTGAGCTCCATGACGACATCGCCAGACAGTCCCGGGAGAATTGCGGCGCAGATTGTCTCTGGTATTGGCTTTCTGGGGGCGGGCGTCATCATGCGCGAAGGGATGAATGTGCGCGGACTGAACACTGCGGCAACGCTATGGTGTTCGGCGGGCATCGGCGTGTTATGCGGCTTAGGGCAGTTCAAAAATGCGCTGGCGGCGACGATCATTATTCTTTGTGCCAATATTTTATTGCGTGAAGCGGCGCAGCGTATAAATCAACTCCCGGTATCCGCCGAGGGAGAAAAACGTTATATCCTGAAAGTAACCTGTAATAAAGAAGATGAGAGCGCGGTTCGTCAGTGGTTACTGAATATCGTAAAAGAGGCCGCGATCTGTTTACAAGGGTTAGGTTCGGTCCCCGCTCAGGAACAGGGCTATAAAGAAATTCGTGCCGAGCTCGTGGATCATGCTGATTATCGTAAAACGCGAGAACTGATTATATCCAGAATAGGTGATAACGATAATATCACCGCAATTCACTGGAGCATTGATAGTCAATAATAGTTTTTTATTCAATTTTAACATTACGCCAGGCGTATAAGGAGGGAATGATGGATATTCCCGAGTCGATAAAATAAAACCCACTCAAAATAGTGAGTAAGCAATAACTCTTTTTTATGCATAGATAATTCTCCCGGGCATTCACCTTCAAATCGTGAGTTTACTATTCCCTGGGCGTGATATGCAGGAAACACTACACCTTAATTTTGGGGATTCATCATGACTGACATGAACATTGAAAACCGGAAACTCAATCGCCCGGCGTCAGAAAATGATAAGCAGCATAAAAAAGTATTTCCGATCGAAGCGGAAGCTTTTCATAGCCCGGAGGAGACACTGGCGCGGCTGAACAGCCATCGTCAGGGCCTCACGACGGAGGAGGCCAGCGAACGGTTGAAAGTGTATGGGCGCAATGAAGTGGCGCATGAGCAAGTTCCTCCGGTGCTGGTTCAGCTTCTGCAGGCATTCAATAACCCGTTTATTTACGTTCTGATGGCACTGGCAGGGGTCAGTTTCATCACGGATTACTGGCTCCCGTTACGCCGTGGTGAAGAGACCGATCTCACCGGCGTGCTGATTATCCTGACGATGGTCAGTTTGAGCGGGTTATTGCGTTTCTGGCAGGAGTTTCGCACTAACAGAGCAGCACAGGCGCTGAAAAAGATGGTGCGCACCACCGCCACGGTGTTGCGTCGTGGGCCGGGCAATATAGGCGCGGTGCAGGAAGAGATTCCCATTGAAGAACTGGTGCCGGGCGATGTGGTTTTTCTGGCCGCAGGCGATCTGGTGCCCGCCGACGTCCGACTGCTGGCGTCGCGCGATCTCTTTATCAGTCAGTCAATTCTTAGTGGTGAATCATTACCCGTAGAAAAATACGATGTTATGGCTGATGTGGCAGGTAAAGACAGCGAGCAATTGCCTGACAAAGATAAAAGCCTGTTAGATTTGGGCAATATCTGTCTGATGGGAACCAATGTAACCAGCGGCAGAGCGCAAGCGGTCGTGGTTGCGACGGGAAGCCGTACCTGGTTCGGCTCGCTGGCGAAATCCATTGTGGGTACGCGTACCCAGACGGCTTTCGATCGCGGAGTCAACAGCGTGAGCTGGCTGTTGATACGCTTTATGCTGATCATGGTGCCGGTTGTCCTGCTGATTAATGGTTTCAGTAAGGGAGACTGGGTAGAGGCTTCGCTGTTCGCGCTGGCGGTTGCGGTGGGGTTGACGCCGGAAATGTTGCCCATGATTGTCAGTTCCAACCTGGCAAAAGGCGCGATTGCGATGTCGCGGCGCAAAGTGATCGTCAAGCGCCTGAACGCTATTCAAAACTTCGGCGCGATGGATGTGCTGTGTACAGATAAAACCGGCACCTTAACCCAGGACAATATTTTTCTGGAGCATCATCTGGATGTGAGCGGTGTAAAAAGCAGCCGGGTATTGATGCTGGCCTGGCTGAATAGTAGCAGCCAGAGCGGCGCCCGGAATGTGATGGATCGCGCCATACTGCGTTTTGGCGAGGATCGAATCGCACCATCGACAAAAGCGCGCTTCATTAAACGCGATGAACTGCCATTCGACTTTGTACGTCGCCGGGTATCGGTCCTGGTGGAGGATGCGCAGCATGGAGACAGATGCCTGATCTGTAAAGGCGCAGTTGAAGAGATGATGATGGTAGCCACTCATCTTCGCGAAGGCGATCGTGTGGTGGCGCTGACGGAAACACGCCGCGAGCTGCTGCTGGCGAAAACCGAAGATTACAATGCGCAGGGATTCCGTGTATTGCTGATAGCGACACGTAAGCTGGATGGCTCCGGGAACAATCCGACATTAAGTGTGGAGGATGAGACCGAACTTACCATCGAAGGGATGCTCACTTTTCTCGATCCGCCGAAAGAGAGCGCCGGTAAAGCGATTGCCGCGTTGCGGGATAACGGCGTGGCGGTCAAAGTCCTCACCGGCGATAATCCGGTCGTGACGGCGCGTATCTGTCTGGAAGTGGGTATTGATACGCACGATATCCTGACCGGAACCCAGGTTGAGGCGATGTCAGATGCCGAACTAGGGTCTGAAGTGGAGAAACGCGCAGTATTCGCCCGGCTGACGCCGTTACAAAAAACGCGTATTTTGCAAGCGCTACAGAAAAATGGTCATACCGTTGGTTTTCTTGGAGATGGGATCAACGACGCGCCCGCGCTTCGTGATGCGGATGTGGGGATTTCCGTCGATAGCGCCGCCGATATTGCTAAAGAGTCATCAGATATTATTCTGCTGGAAAAAGATCTCATGGTGCTTGAGGAAGGCGTTATCAAAGGGCGGGAAACCTTTGGCAATATCATTAAATATCTGAATATGACCGCCAGCTCTAATTTCGGCAATGTTTTTTCGGTACTGGTAGCCAGCGCGTTTATTCCGTTTCTGCCGATGCTGGCGATTCATCTGTTGATCCAGAATTTGATGTACGATATTTCGCAGTTGTCGTTGCCGTGGGACAAAATGGATAAAGAGTTCCTGCGTAAGCCGCGGAAATGGGACGCGAAAAATATTGGTCGTTTTATGCTATGGATTGGCCCAACGTCTTCTATTTTCGATATCACAACCTTTGCGCTGATGTGGTACGTTTTTGCGGCTAATAACGTAGAGGCGCAGGCGCTCTTTCAGTCCGGCTGGTTTATTGAGGGGCTGCTCTCGCAGACACTGGTCGTGCATATGCTAAGGACGCAGAAAATACCGTTTATCCAAAGTCGGGCGACGTTGCCGGTATTATTGACGACCGGCTTGATTATGGCGATAGGCATTTATATTCCATTCTCACCTCTGGGCGCGATGGTTGGACTGGAGCCGCTGCCGCTGAGCTACTTCCCGTGGTTGGTGGCGACATTATTGAGCTACTGTCTGGTGGCGCAAGGCATGAAACGCTTTTATATCAAACGCTTTGGCCAGTGGTTTTAATAATGTTTGAGGATCGCCCAGATGAATCGCTCACCCGATAAAATCATCGCGCTGATATTTTTACTGATTAGCCTGTTGGTGTTGTGTTTAGCCCTCTGGCAAATCGTTTTCTAACGAGGTGACGCCATGCAAAAAAGAGGGTTGGACAAAATTTTTTATCAGGTTGTCCTGATAGCAATCATCCTGATTTTACTGACTATCTGGATACGATAAGCTGCCGTTGGCGAGCCCCGCTTAAAATAAGAATCGATGTAGTTGTTCTTTTTATGGCGGGGCGCTATTTTCATGGTATCCCACATCAGAAGGGCAATATCATGAATAATCGTCGTGGTTTAACCGCCGTCCTGGCGACGTTGATTACGTTTTCCCTGAGCGCTACGCCTGTGCTGGCGAATCCGGGAAATGGCAATGGCGGCGGACATGGTAATAACGCGGCTAATCAGGGTAATAACGGTAACGGACATAAAGGAAATGCCGGGCAAAAAACGGAACACCGTAAAAATGGCGGTAAACCGGATCACGTCGAGTCGGACATTAGCTATGCTGTCGCCAGGCAACTGGCAGTGAATTTAGGGCTGACGGGTTATCAGTCTTTACCTCCGGGGATTGCGAAAAATCTGGCGAGAGGAAAACCGCTGCCGCCGGGAATCGCTAAAAAAACGGTGCCGGCGTCTATGCTGGGACAATTACCTTATTATCCGGGCTATGAGTGGAAAATCATTGGGGATAATCTGGTGCTGATCGCGCTCAGTACCGCGGTGGTCACGGCGATTATTAATGGCGTATTTGATTAAGAGCCTATCCCACCAGGCGTTATTGGCGCAGCCAGTTTGGACACGGACAGCGCGCAAAAACCGGAGCGTACACGTAGTACGTGAGGATTTTCTGCCCAGGACCAAAATGGCAAGTAAAATAGCCCCATTAAATGGGGCTATTTAGCCGCTTCAGGGCGTTATTTATGCGCGCTGAGAATCCAGCAGTTCATTATTTTTTACTACTTCCTGCGCTTTGGTATAACTTTCAATCAGTAGCTGATAGGCCGGGAATATTTTGGTATATACATCCGCCCATTCTGCGGCATCTTCCCGATTCCAGGTACGTTGCAGCTCAGAGGCTACCGCCGCGGTATCCATTGGTACTACGCCCGCCTGCACCACGCGGGCCATCGTAATTTCCTGCGCCATTTTACTGTACGTACCGGAGGCATCAATTACCGCAAATACCTTGTAACCTTCCGCGACGGCGCTGATGGCTGGAAAAGCCATGCAGACACTGGTAATAGTACCGGCGATGATCAGCGTTTTACGGCCTGTCGCTTTTACCGCTTGTACAAAATCGGCATTATCCCAGGCATTAATTTCCCCTTTACGCGCGACATATTGCGCGTGGGGCGCATTCGCATGGATTTCCGGAATCAGCGGACCATTCGGTCCCTGTGGTACGGATGCGGTAGTAATGACCGGCATATTGCATAAGGTAGCGATCTTAGCCAGCGCCGCGGCGCGCGCGCGTAATTCCGGCATCGGCATGTCGCCGACGGTCTGAAACAGGCCACTTTGGTGGTCAATCAGCAGCATTACTGCGTCGTTAGCATCAATGGCAGGGCGTTGACCGTTAAAATTCGCGGGTGTAGACATAATTCATTCCTTGTTGTTGCCTTTCACTGATAATCACTATCAGTGTTAAAGTCATTAATCGCCGGGGCGATTTCCGTTTTTAAGCTGATGACAGTAATCCGTTGCCGATCCTGGATTACCCTGTTGAGTTCTTTCTGAAGGAATATTCATCGGCATCACCTTCAGTCGATTTACTTTCACGCGAATCTGTTATCACAACAATATTCATATTATGAATAAATGTTTCTATTTTACATGTCAGAGAGGATTATTGATTGAAAAAACAGGCTATATCTCTACAAATTGTTTCTTATAGATAGTTTTAAAATTATTTGGTATAAATTTGAAATATGTGGGTTAAGGATTAACTTATTTATATTTAAATAACATAAAGCACAGCTTAAATATTAAGTGGGAAGCGTGCTTTTATTAAGTATGGCTACTGTAACTCTTAATAAATTGGAAACTATCCCTATATAACGAGTGCTGCTTTTTGGGATATTACAAGCCATTATAGGAACACATTGAATAAAACCTTGTCTTTCATGTGGGGTAGATTATCAGGATATTTTTTCTCATGATTTATATATGAGATATTAAAGCGTAGTGGCACAGTAAATTTGGCCACTTGATTAAAGGTGATATTCTCACCTCAATACAAAACAGGAGGCTTAACGAACAAGAAAACCAAACGTACTTTCACCCCTGAGTCTGCTATAATGAGAAAAGCGGTGTCTACGCTTACCTGTTAATGTTTTATGCCTCTCGCTCTTCTATATGATCGGTATGTGCAGGGGACAATCCATGTCCTGCTGCGCAGCCACAGCATCAGACTATACTCAGTGGTGTCTATTAACCCTCTCCAACTACGTTATGTTTTGGCATGGTAACAATGCGATGTTATGGATAATTAACGATAATATTGAATTTAATCCAGAAATGAATCGCCTGGCGTCATTATCGAGGCCAGATCTCAACATTATTCTGACAACGCCCGCCAGCCGCTGCTTGCGCCTTCTGCTGGAAAACGCCCCCTCCGTCGTCTCACAACAAACATTCTTTCAAAAAGTGTGGGAAGAAGACGGCATGGTGGTGTCGGCAAATACGCTTTATCAGAATATCTCCATTATTCGCCGCGGATTACGTACCGTTGGCGAAAATGAAGATACGCTGATAATCACGGTTCCGCGTAGAGGCTTTCAGATTGAGCCAGGTGTGAGCCTCATGACCATCCGCAAAGACTTCGCTCAGGCAATAGAAAAAAAGGGTGAGACGCCACCGCGTATGTCAGGGCGTTGGTTTAAACATTATGTACCTGTACTTTGGATGACCGGGACATTTGCTGTTGGTATTTTGCTTGGCACTATAAGCTGGCAAACCGTTCCCGATAAGGATTTTTACGATCGCTACACGCTGGTTGAAACAACTCAGGGCTGTCATTTTTTCTCGCGAAATGAAGATATCGAAAGCGGCAGCCGCTTTGCAAGCTATAAGTCAATGATTCTAAAAACCGGTATGGATTGTCAGAAATACCCATGGGTCTATTTCCCTTCCAGCAGTCGCACCCCAGCGGTTACGGCATTGATTTGTCAGCAACCTTATAAAACGCGCGGTGATACAGGCTGCGTGACGCTTTTTTTCCGCGGGGTGACACATGGGTAAAAAGGCACTGATGTTAGCCTGCCTGACGTTACTGTTTCTGGGAGTAGGGCTTGGACATCTTTTTCATTTGTATACGGAAAAGAACCGGGATCCAGAGAAATGTACGGCGCCTGTGATTGTGTTTTATAACAACACTCAGGCTAACCTGACGCTGGATTTTATGTATTCGCTGAAAAAACGCACTGGGGTGGTTTCCATCAGCGGAACGTATTACGTCGATAATAAAATGAGCGGCGTGATCCGCCGTGATGTTTCCTATGTATGGAGTGAAAATAAAGACAGCACCCATTTTATATCGACGGATATCAACAAAGTCACGCGTGACGAAACACTGTCCGATGCGGTTATCGAGACGGTTTTACCCGATTTTTATGTCTATCCAGGGAAAAGTATCAGTTACACCATCCTGACTCAGGGCCATCGTGGCTTTATGTTCACCATCGGGAAACGCCCGATATTTTTCTGTACACATTAAGCTGTTTTGGGAGCCGTTCATGGAACGTATCAGCCAAATGAAAGCGCTTCCGGGTAAAAGCCGCTGAAGATCAGCGGCTCTGTTGTTACCTGAATCAAAAACTGTATTTAACCCCCAGTAGGCCTTGGGTATTACTATAGCCCTGGTCACCTACCTGCTGCGCCACGTTACCCCATACGTTCAGGCGCGGGGTAATTTGCCCTTCAATACCCACTTTCAGTTCACCAATATTTTTTGTACCACGCATATCGCTGCTGACATCGTCCATCTTCACGCTGGCAGGCTGCGTATTATGGATCCAGTTCGCCTCCACGAACGGCTGGAACTCTCGAGATTTATCGTTATCAATAGCGTTGTGGCCGTTAATATAGGCTTTTAAGCCCATGCGGGTTAGCAGATTACCGGCGGTATCATCCTTGACGAGGGTACCATTGGCTTCGCGATTGTCGTCAGCCTGCACGCCCATCCATACCACCTGCGCTTTGGGCTGCAACCAGTAGCTTTGATGCGCGCTTTCACCTAACCTGAAGCTGTAACCGGCTTCAACCGAGGCGGTAATTCCTTTGGATTTATATTTCTCAGCGGCCTGATCCTGACCCATGACCTTGTTATCAAACCAGTTGTACAGCATCCAGGTATCCACATAAGCCCCAGACCGATCGATATTGTTAGCATACCAGGTGCCGTAAAGGCCGACGCTGTAACCGGTGACTTGACCACGGGAATGATAGTCACTCACGGAAGACTGCGTGCGGTTCTGGCTGTTGGCATAACCTGCCATTGCACCAATATGCCAACGGTCAAGACCGTCAGTGCTCCACTGTGCCAGATCGCCTCCCAGTTGTAACACATAGCTGTTGATGCGGGTTTTTAGCTGCCCGCTGCCATCGTTGAAGCGAGTATGGGCGCCGACGTTACGCATCCACAGGCTGGTGACCTTCTTCTCACCCGTCAGCATGTCGGTGTACTGGGTTTCACCCAGACGGTCATGGAGACGCGTCATGAACAGCGTATTTGCCGCATAGTTGTTGGCAAGATAGCTGCCCACTTCCGGACGGAACTGATGTTCTGTTATCGGCGGTGTGTCAGATTGCCCTATGTCAGGAATGACCGGATCAGGGATGACCGGGTCTACTGGCTCAGGGTCTACAGGATCAGGGTCCACCGGATCGGGAATAACAGGGTCAGGGATAACCGGGTCTACAGGATCAGGGTCTACCGGATCGGGAATGACAGGGTCCACCGGATCGGGAATAATTGGTTCGTCCGGCTCAATGTAGCTGGTCAGATACCAGTTTTTACCTTTCTGCACCACGTTGTAGTCATAGGCTCCGGCAACAATACGGCTTGCTTTTTCGAAAGTACCGTTGGAATTGCCAGCAACGTTTACAATTTCAATACCTTCAATGGTTTGAGCCCCGGCTCCTCCAATATTATTTACTGCAACAAATGTGTTGCCTGAAGTATTGCCGAGAACCTGCAGCCTGTCCGTTTCGGAATCATCATCGTTGAGCACAGTATTAAAGACCAGCTTACCGCCGTTGCCTACATAATCTTCATTGATGGTGAGCGTTTGCCATGGCTCGCCATCTTCATGGCTGAAGTTAATGGTTGCGCCACTATTCAGCGTCAGGTCAGTGAGCGTTGAGCTGCTGGTCATATTCCAGGTCGCATCGCTCATTTGTACAGAGATAACGCCTGTGCCCGCCGTAGCGCTGGTGATGTACGACGCCCCGTCCCATCGCGAGTTGTCCGTCATATTGAGTTTAATCGTACTGTTCTGCTGCGGTAGCGTACCGCTGGCAGCGGTGGCGCCAGCAGCACGAATATCACCGTCGATGACGAAACGACCTCCTGAAGAACCGTCAACAATGCCGCCAGTCTCCGTGCTGATGGCGTAACTTTCGCTACTGTTATCGCCCGCCATAGTAATAGCCGCACCGCCTGCCAGATTAATGGCGCCTCGGGAGAGGGCGTATAAACCGGCAGGGGCTTTACTATAGGATGCAGCCTTACTGGCGCTGTTAACGCTAATAGTGGCATTCTCTCCCAAATTAACGGTAGCGTTAGTTGCATATACCGCGTGTGCGCTGGCACCGTTCACCGTAATAGTAGCGTTGTTGCCAAGCTCGGTTCTGGAGGATGATGCTGCGTAAATCCCCGTTGAGGATGCGCCGGAGGTTTCGATGGTTGCATCGTCACCCAGACGAATCAACGAACCGCTTTGTCCGGTACGCAGCCCCTCCGAACTGTCGCCGGTAGTAACAATATGTGCACGATTGCCGACGACAATCGTATTTTTGGCACGTGACGCATCCCGCATGGCGTTAGCTGTAATTCCACGTCCCTGGCTACCTGTTGTTTTGATATACAGATCGTCGCCGACGTAAATATTGGCCGATCCGGTCCAACCCTGGCCCAGTGAGTTATATCCGGCGTTAATACCGTCACCATCCTGACCATCCACGTAGATGCGGGTGCGGTCACCGGTAATAATAAACACCGGGTTATCCGGAGTATTTGCGCCGTGAGTACGGATGCCATCGACGTCTCTACCATTATTCGCGGCATTCGCCGACTGCGTCCGAATGGTCAGGTCGTTGCCAAAAATCACGCCCGGACTTCCCGTCCCGCTGTTCTGAATAACCGTGACAGTGTGTTCAAACGCCTCCGCGCCCGGCCCATTAAGCGTGAGGCCATTGCCATAAACCGGGATAGTGCCGGTGTTCCACTGATAAACGTAGTTGGGCATGGTACCGACTTTGGTGAAACCGGTACTGGCCTGAGCGGGAATAATAGCCTGTAATTCCGGCGGCAACTGGCTGACCAGCCCACTGGATGGCAGACTATCAACGTCGACCCAGGCCGCCTGGGAGGGAAATACCATAGAGGCTAACGCTGCTGATACCGCTATGGCGATGAATGAGTAATTTTGGGGAGTTGGCATTCTGCCTCCTGCATTATGGCGTAAAGCGTCTTCCACATCGCAATAATATGGAAATAATAAAAATGGAAACGGATCTATAAAATATTTGATATTATTTTATGAATGCTATGCCCTAGCTTATTTTCAAGCCGCAGCTTATGCACATAAAGTTTCTTAATATCAATATTGTCAATATTTACAATCTGCTGAATACTTATTCCTGATACAAAGCGCTTCAGTAATATAAATTCCGTATAGTTAAGCGTTCGTCCACGTTTACTGTTGGCAAGCCGACCGGTAAACAAGCGGTGCATCTTTTGCTGTTGCACAATATCATCGTCATCGGAATAAATAATTCCTTGTATTTTATTGCTTTTCAAAATCCAGTAATTGGCCAGCGGAGTTAAACTTCTGTCAGAAATCAGGACAATATGCATACCACTGTTTGCCAGACTGTCAGCCCATTGTAAATCGGTAAATCGTCGAAGATTCGGGAAAGAAAAATCAACAAAGATAAAACCGCTGGATAAATGGTTGTGTCTATCAAGCAATAACTTTTCAATAAACCCTTTTTTCAGGAAAGCATTACCATCTGGCCAGATGGAAAATGCCGCATTATGACAGTATTGCACCCGTACTGCGCTGTCAGGGAATAATTGACAGGATAAATCGCAACTAATGCAATGGACAATTTGTGAAGGCTTTCTCATCATCCTGAACGACTCCTGTCGATGTTTCTATTAATATTTCATTGGTAAATAAATGTGTCAATCCAGATAATATACCGTGCTACGGCTGTCAAAAGTCGCGAAATATTGTCAGTGTCATAAACTCCTGGAAAGACCTAAAATACAGCTTTAAAAAACCATGACAGATCCGACAGTCGTAATACATCATTTCGGATTTGTATTTCACCCATTGGGATTTTTATACATAATCTCCAATATCAGAAAAAATCTTAAAACAGCACTATTTGCTAAATCATGAGGGTGATAAATAACGGTTCTCAATACCATCTGTCTGCTGTCCTCGTCACTATCGGGGTGATGTGATGAAATATAAAAGTAATTCCTGTAAACCTGTAATGAATTCTTATTATTAAAACCTAATTTAAGATTTTTTCTTTTATTGCATTGTTATTCAATGACTTAATGGTGACATTTGTGCTCTCATCAACTTCTTATATACAAATTTAAGACTCTTTTATAGAGACGCATGTAAACTTTAAGGAGGTGTAATGCTAATGCCATGAGAAAATCTTGTAACTTAACGCTGGGAGTCATACCTTGCCAATAAGTTGATCTGACTTAATTCTGATCGTGACAGTCTGAGCAACCGACAGACTTATCGGTCGAAGCAACTTCAGCTTCTGGCTTCTTTTTTCAATTGCTCATCTGATGAAAACTCTTTCCCGGAGCACATTAGTGAGAAACAGGATGTGGTCAAACCTAATGTCCATAGATGTTGTCAGTCACTTCACAAATATCCGCCTCCTGGCAGATATCTTTAACCGCTCGTCCAGCTTCGACCAACTTAATTATGGTGATGTTCTGATGCTCAGTGAGACGGGCTTTATGCATAGAGATTCCTTCGTCAGCAGATCGATGACGTGATCTCTAAATGTGAATAGCACGATTATGTGGGATACGTACAAAAAATTAAACTAACTACCAGTAAAAAGCAAACGCGCCCGCCGGGAGTGGCAGACATATTATGCGGTGAAATAAAGTTGAATAAATCTTGCGGGTGTAAATCAGGAAGGCGACTCGCAATAAATCACGCTGTCGCCCTGAATCAGGAATAGTGGTATTAAATTAATGCTGGGGCGTGGATCTGTAATACCTGTTCAGCTTCTTGCTGGAAAAACTGGCGTGTAATGCTGAAGAATTCATGCAGTTTATGATCTGGCGAAGGGACCAGCTCAAGCTGAAGTAATTGTTGCAGATCCCAGCCTTTTTCAATATGTTCCTCAAAAAGCTGTTCCAGCTCTTCCCAATGATTACGACGTTCCGTTTGAAGGAATCCGCTGTTCAGATTTAGTAGATCAATGGTGTACTCTGCCCTCTCCATTTCCTGGGCATTTAGCTCATCAGCCGGTACTATTCGGCCATCAGAAAGGTAAGCAAAATAACGAGAACAGTCAGGGAGGTGACAATGAATAAACTTTGCCATATCCACGGCCTCTTGTTTTCCTCTTGCGTGACCGCCGAAAGCGTTGATACTAAACAGGTGCAAACCATTCTCAGAGTCTAACGCGCTGGCGGCGAGATTTTGATAATCGAAGGTTCGCCCTGGCTGCTGGCTTTTATTTTCGACGTGTTCAATGTGATAGCCGAGGCCACGCAAATCAGCACGGATTTCGCTGTAACAGCAAAGGTGATATTGCTCATTGAGAAGCAGAGTCATTAAGGCTGCTTTATTCTCACGACCAAAGCGCTGCCAGCGACGAGTTGATTGATCTGAATTTTGTGGTGGTTGCTCATGTGCAGTGAGTAAGGCATCTGTTCCACGTCGGGTTTTTATCACATGCCTCATTGCGCTTTCCCTTTCAGCATGTTCTGCCGGGCAATGCTGCGCTGTAAGCGTTGGAGTTGTGGATGTTGATCACCCAGCGCCACCTGTAATGCAGCCATCAGTTGCTGTGCTTCTGGCTCGTCGTACTTCCCTTGATCTACCCAAGCCGTCAGCTTTTGTAGATCAGCCTTCTCCTTAACCGGAGGTTGCGGATCGACACCCATCACACTTTGTAGCACGTCGTTACTCGGCTCGCCGTAGGTCGCTCCGAGCGGCATCAACGCTTTCCCGTTGCCATTCTCATCCTGCTCAAGTAGACGAATGGATTCACGTTTTACCGTGCTGATAACCTGCGGGCTATGGGTAGTGACAATAAACTGGATTAGTGGAAATGCGCTGCGCAAAGACTGGATAATTTGCTGCTGCCAGGCTGGGTGCAGGAACATATCGACTTCATCGATCAGCACAATCCCCTGTGTTTTTAAGGCGGCTTCATCGCGTAAATGGGGGTTGAGTTTGACACAGCGAAACGCGATATCCGCTACCATCGCAACCGCATTACGCAGGCCGTCGCTGAGCTGGGATAAGGGAATCTTACCGTGCTGTGGATGGTTCATCACCAATTGCTGGTTATGGCTGGAGCTGTATTCCAGATCGTGCCAGCCAGTCACTTCCTGCGTCAGACAGTTAATGGCTTGCTGGATGGCTTGAATAGCTTCTTTCATCCGCTGAACACGAACACCTTCTTTTAACTTTGCTGAAGGTGATTCAAGTTGTGTGATTTGATGTTCACGGTAGCTAAGCCATAACCAGCTATACCATTGTTCAAATTGCTTATAATTTGATGTGGCAGAAAGGCAATCGTCATAACCAGACAAACGTGAAAAGGCGCTGTTATCCAGACGCTGTTCAGTAGGCTGTGCCTCATAACGTTCCTGATACCACAAGCGAGCAGTCCCCAGATAAAGCATTAGGGGAAGCTCAACCTGCTGCAAATTATGCTCTTCACGCACCAGCGTCTGAAGTTGTTCACCCCAACGGGTAAGCTGCGCCGCTGTCTTATCTTCATGCGGCGGCTGTTCTCCTCGCTTGTCGAGCATCCAGGTTGCCGTTTTTCCACTTTCCCATTCCCCGGTAGCCGTAATCATGGCCGGAGACGACATTTCCATGTTCAGCGCTTCGGGGCGGAAAACCAGACGTACATCTTCTGTACGGATCGCCAGCGATTTATCTTTTACGTAGAGGCTGGCATCAAAACCACGAATAAAGGGAAACAGCGCCAGGCGTATCGCATCTAGCACTGCCGTCTTGCCCGCGCCATTCGGTGCAACCAGAATCGTAATGTGCTCATCAAAAGTAATATCGAGCTGTCTGAAGCAACGAAAGTTAAGCAGTGAAAGTTTGTCGATTCTCATTACACCAGCCTCACCTGTTTTTATGTTTTAGTATAATAACATCTCTTGCCTGCAATCTTGCCCGCTTTAAGCGGGCAAAGGTTAGCCTTTTATCACGTTTTAACTATTTATCCTGTTGATTAACATGGTTTTTCTAAGGAATTAATAAAATCATTTCCTGTCGTGTCCGTAGAATATCGACAGCCTGGAGACAAGGTGACTGTTGCTGGTAACCATATTCTTTGCGAACGATACCAACTCGTTCATGTTTTTTCTTCAGAAAGTTACGGCATCGACAAACGTAGCGCCTGCGTTGATAAACGTAAGGCTATAGTGCCTTCAAGTAGATGAGTAAGCTGCGACGTTACTGCTCGTATGAACACCATCCACCCTTATGATGTGAGCCTGTACCCCCATGTGGATGTTGACCCTTTGGGCAGGCAAGCGCACCGGATGATGCCGTGACGGTAATAAAAGCGATAATCATCGCTGTAAATAATCTCTTCATATATAACTCACATTAATAAATTAGAACATATTACTACCTACTACAGAATACGCATACTTGATACGGACTTAGGGGATAATATAACGCGTACTTTAGTTTAAATTCTATCCTTCATGTGGCATAGGTTATCAGGATAGGTTTTCGTTATGAATTTTATCTGGGATATTGAAGCAACATATTGGGGGGGATATGAGTTATAAATATGTTGGTAAGCATGGCTGTGATGTTGCATTGCGGATGGGCTATAAAGAATGCCCCGATGAAAATGCTTATGGTGATGCCTATTATATTAAAGATGGGTTAAAATGGATATTTAATATAACAGGCTTAAAAAAACGGCTTGGCGTATACAGCGACGACGATCTCCGTAAACAGAACTATGATGTAGATACCTATTATCGAGTTGAAAACCAACCGGAAGAAAGTGCAGATGATGAAATGCAATCGCTATATCATAATTTAGCGGTAGAAGAAGGAGAACCCGTGTATCTGGAGGGAGGCATGTATCTTTATCCGGATGGCTCTATACGTTGATCTCATAATTTTGGCCTGGTAAGCGTATCTCTTTTGAGAAAGGATGAGCCTGTAAGTATGACCCACAAGTTCGTTTGGTGATTAGTTAAGTCCCGCCCGCGTTAGTCCTGGCGTACTTTTATCCCTTCTTTGCAGACGATATCCCACAATAAATGGACGTTCGGTTTTAGCAATCGGTAAATGGTGATTAATAAAATAATATTCCACTTTCTCTATCCACCTTTCCTTTCGTATTATATGCAAGAACTAGTCTTAATAATAAGCAAATACTTTGTCCCGAAATAGAGGACGAATGGTGGGCATGAGAGAAGGATGTTGGCGGAAGATCACAGGAGTCGAACCTGCCCGGGACCGCTGGCGGCCCCAACTGGATTTGAAGTCCAGCCGCCTCACCGGAGACGACGATCTTCCGCGCCTCGATTGCTACATGGAGGCGCGCGCATTATAGCTACTTCCTGACGTTTCCACATCCCCTCCCGTGCTTTTTTAACTTGCCTTTCCTTCTGCCATGATCGGTTTCATATAAACCCCCATAAAATCCATTAGTTACATTTCATCACACTTTTTGACGCTACCCTGATCACAGAAAACAAGAATCGTAATTTGATAACTAAATAACGGAATATTCACGCTCGCAGGGAAGGTTTACAAAAACTGTAACCGGTATCAGTGAGCGTTGTGAGCGTTAAGGATGCGTAATGAAAAGTGAGATTCTCTCCGTTAAGGAGAAGATTGGCTATGGTATGGGCGATGCCGCGAGCCACATCATCTTTGATAACGTCATGTTATATATGATGTTCTTCTATACCGATATTTTCGGCATTCCCGCTGGTTTTGTTGGCACCATGTTTTTACTGGCGCGTGCGCTTGATGCCATCTCCGACCCTTGCATGGGCCTGCTGGCCGACCGCACCCGCTCTCGCTGGGGCAAATTCCGACCCTGGGTGCTGTTTGGCGCGTTGCCGTTTGGTATCGTTTGTGTGCTGGCTTATAGCACGCCGGATCTCAGTCTGAACGGCAAAATGATTTATGCCGCCATCACCTACACGTTGCTCACCCTTCTGTATACTGTGGTCAACATCCCTTACTGCGCGTTGGGGGGTGTAATAACCAATGACCCAACGCAGCGTATCTCCCTGCAATCCTGGCGCTTTGTGCTGGCAACGGCGGGCGGAATGCTCTCTACCGTACTGATGATGCCTCTGGTGAAACTGATTGGCGGCGAGAATAAGGCGCTGGGCTTCCAGGGGGGTATCGCGGCGCTCTCGGTGGTGGCGTTCCTGATGCTGGCGTTCTGCTTCTTTACCACCAAAGAGCGCGTTGAAGCGCCTGCCACCCATACCTCCATGCGTGAAGACCTGCGTGATATCTGGCACAACGACCAGTGGCGCATAGTCGGCCTGCTCACCATCCTGAATATTCTGGCGGTATGCGTGCGCGGCGGGGCGATGATGTATTACGTCACCTGGATATTGGGCAAGCCGGGCGTGTTTGTCGCCTTCCTCACCACCTATTGCGTCGGCAACCTGATTGGCTCGGCGCTGGCAAAACCGTTGACCGACTGGAAATGCAAAGTGAGCGTTTTCTGGTGGACCAATGCTTTACTCGCAGTAATCAGCGTGGCGATGTTCTTCGTACCGATGCACGCCACGATCGCTATGTTCGTCTTTATCTTTGTGATTGGCGTATTGCACCAGTTAGTCACGCCTATCCAGTGGGTGATGATGTCTGACACCGTCGACTATGGCGAATGGTGTAACGGCAAACGCCTGACGGGGATCAGTTTTGCCGGCACGTTGTTTGTGCTGAAACTGGGTCTTGCCCTCGGCGGGGCGCTGATTGGCTGGATGCTGGCAGGCGGCGGTTACGACGCGGCGGCGAAAACGCAAAACAGCGCCACGATCAGCATCATCATCGCTCTGTTCACTATCGTCCCGGCCATCTGTTATCTGCTGAGCGCCGCGATCGCTAAACGCTATTACACCCTGAAAAGCCCGTTCCTGAAAACCATTCTGGAACAACTGGCGCAGGGCGCACACCGTAATGAACAAGAATTTACCCATAAAGAATTGCAGAACTAAAGGAACAGACTATGAAAATTAGCGACGGAAACTGGCTGATCCAGCCTGGCCTTAATTTGATTCACCCGGTTCAGGTGTTCGACGTTGAACAGCACGGGAATGAGATGGTGATCTATGCCGCGCCGCGCGATGTCCGCGAACGAACCTGGCAACTGGATACCCCGTTGTTTACCCTGCGCTTTTTCTCGCCGCAGGAAGGAGTGATAGGTGTACGGATGGAACACTTCCAGGGCGCTTTGGATAACGGCCCACATTATCCGCTCAATGTCTTGCAAGATATCAACGTAGAGATGCAGAACAACGCTGAATTTGCCGAACTCAAGAGCGGCAGCCTGAGCGTGCGCGTCACCAAAGGCGAGCTCTGGTCTCTGGATTTTCTGCGCAACGGTGTACGTATCACCGGTAGTCAGTTGAAAAATAACGGCTATGTGCAGGACACCAATAGCGGGCGCAACTACATGTTCGAGCGTCTGGATCTCGGCGTGGGCGAAACCGTCTACGGACTGGGCGAGCGCTTTACCGCGCTGGTGCGTAACGGTCAGACGGTGGAGACCTGGAACCGCGACGGCGGCACCAGCACCGAGCAGTCTTACAAGAACATCCCGTTCTATATCACCAACCGTGGCTACGGTGTGCTGGTAAACCATCCGCAGTGCGTGTCGTTTGAAATTGGCTCCGAGAAAGTCTCCAAAGTCCAGTTCAGCGTTGAGAGCGAGTATCTGGAATACTTCGTCATCGACGGCCCGACCCCGAAAGACGTGCTGAACCGCTATACCCAATTTACGGGTCGTCCGGCGCTGCCGCCCGCCTGGTCGTTTGGCCTGTGGCTGACCACCTCATTTACCACCAACTACGACGAAGCGACCGTTAACAGCTTTATCGACGGTATGGCCGAGCGCAATCTACCGCTGCACGTCTTCCACTTCGACTGTTTCTGGATGAAAGCTTTTCAGTGGTGCGATTTTGAATGGGACCCGGTGACTTTCCCCGATCCGAAAGGGATGATTCGCCGCCTGAAAGCGAAAGGGCTGAAAGTCTGCGTGTGGATTAACCCCTACATCGGCCAGAAATCCCCGGTCTTCCAGGAGCTAAAAGAGAAAGGGTATTTGCTTAAACGCCCGGACGGCTCCTTGTGGCAGTGGGATAAATGGCAGCCGGGACTGGCGATTTACGACTTCACCAACCCGCAAGCCTGCGAATGGTATGCCGACAAGCTGAAGGGCCTGGTGGAGATGGGAGTGGACTGCTTCAAAACTGACTTCGGCGAACGCATTCCAACGGATGTGCAGTGGTTTGATGGTTCAGATCCACAGAAAATGCACAACCATTATGCCTACATCTACAACGAACTGGTGTGGAACGTGCTGAAAGAGACCGTCGGCGTTGAAGAGGCGGTGCTGTTCGCCCGTTCCGCCTCGGTGGGCGCGCAACAGTTCCCGGTGCACTGGGGCGGCGACTGCTACGCCAACTACGAATCGATGGCGGAAAGCCTGCGCGGCGGGCTGTCCATCGGCCTGTCAGGGTTTGGTTTCTGGAGCCATGATATTGGCGGATTCGAGAATACCGCGCCGGCGCATGTCTACAAGCGTTGGTGCGCATTCGGCTTGCTCTCCAGCCACAGCCGCCTGCACGGTAGCAAATCCTACCGGGTTCCGTGGGCCTATGACGACGAGTCCTGTGACGTGGTGCGCTTTTTCACCGAACAGAAGTGCCGGATGATGCCATATCTGTATCGGGAAGCGGCGCGCGCCAACGAAGCAGGTACGCCAATGATGCGGGCGATGATGCTGGAGTTCCCGGACGATCCGGCGTGTGATTATCTTGATCGCCAGTACATGCTGGGAGATGCGGTCATGGTAGCGCCGGTATTTAGTGAAGCGGGCGACGTGGAGTTCTACCTGCCAGAAGGCCGCTGGACGCACCTGTGGCGCAACGATGAAGTGCAGGGCAGCCGCTGGCATAAACAGCAGCATGACTTCCTGAGTCTGCCAGTGTACGTGCGTGACAATACACTACTGGCGCTGGGCAACAATAGCCAGAAGCCCGATTACGCCTGGCATGAGGGTACGGCCTTCCAGTTATTCCATCTGGATGACGGCTGCGAAGCGGTCTGCGAAGTCCCTGCTACGGATGGTTCGACAATCTTTACGCTGCAGGCGAAACGCACAGGCAATACCATTACGGTGAGCGGCGAAGGCGAGGCGCGCAACTGGACGCTGTGTCTGCGTAATATTACGCAGATTAGCGGTACCAAATGCGGTTCATATGCGGGAAGTGAACTGGGCGTAGTGGTCACCCCGCAGGGAAATGAAGTGGTAATTACGCTTTAAATCTGAATCGCCGGATGGCGCCGTGAGCTGCGCTTATCCGGCCTACAAATGAGCAAGAACCGTAAGCCCGGTAAGCGCCACCGCCACCGGGCAAGCCCTCAATTACAGCGCTGGCTCCGTTGACGTCACTTCCCCGCCGGACACCACGCCCGCTTGCATCGTCTGCGTTATCTGCTGCTTTTGTGCGTTGACCGCGTGTAATTGCCCGTTTACCGTCGGTTTCAACGGCGCATCGGCCTGAATATTGCCGCTGGCCGTGAGCTGAATATTGCCATCGCCAGCAATCGGTAATGCCGGCCAGCCCCACTGCTGTAGCACATCCATTGGTACGCCGCGTCCGTTCAGGCTGATTTGCGTCTGACGCTGCGGCAGTTGCGATACGCTGGCAGTGGCTTCCAGTATCCCTTTTCCAGTAAACGCGCTCAGATCGCTGATGTTGACCGTGCTGGCATTAGCCGTCAACGACAGCGACGGGCGGCGCACGTCCACACGGTTAAAGGTTGCCGCTGCGGCGTTGAGGGTCGCATTGCCGCTCCAGACGCCCCATTGATGATGTTGTACCAGCTCCAGGTTTGCGCCGTAGCCGTCCAGAGCGGTGATTTGCCACGGGAAGGCCGGATCGATATCAATCACCAGATTGCGGCTGGCGCTGAATTTTTTCAGCGTCAGGCTGTTCAACCAGTCGGGCAGCGGCTTCATCCATAACTGCTTCCAGTTTTCCGGCAGCGTATACTCCAGCCCGGCGATAGCGGTATCGTCCAGAATAAGCGCTTTGCCTTCGCGTAACCAGGCGCCGGAAGTTCTGACCATACCGCCTTCCCAGCGGGTAGTGAACTGGCGTAGCGCAACGCCCTGTGGTGAAAATTCGGCGTTCAGGATTGGATCGAGCAAGTGCAGCGAGCCGTAAATAAACTCGCTGGCGTTCATCGATAATTTACCTTCCTGACTTTGCCAGTCTTCTTTGCGCAGAGTCAGATTGCGCAAACTCAGGTCAAGATCGGTGACTGCCCAGTCTGGTCCTTGCAGGCTGGAGTCCGTAACTTCAAGACGACCAATCTGCAAAGATGGAACCGTAGTAAGCGGCGCGAAAAACTCGCTCAGGGATTTATCGCTTTGTAACCGAATATCATTCAGCCGCAGATTTTCAACGACCCAACTACCATCAGCGTTACGCCGGGCGACGCCGGTTAACGCTCCGCGCGCCATATCGGCGCCAACGGTGTTTAACATCACCTGATCATGGTCGATACTGCCTTCAATAAGCACATTCGTGGCGGGAACGTCGTTTAACGTCAGCGAACCGGCGCTCAGTTGGATCTGGGCTTTATTGCCCAATACCCGACCGGCTTCGGGGCGCCAGGGCATAACGCCGCCGTTAACGCGCTGGGCGCTCAACCGCCATTCGCTACCGGGACTATTGAGCGCCATATTGCGAAGTTGCAGGCGGTCGGCCTCAAACGGGAAAGGGGCGGTTTGCACTGAAATATTCAGCGTGCCGTCCTGTAACAGAATCGTGTCGACATGCAGCGGCGCGGTTAACTGGCGAATGCTCAGACCGATATCTACGGTTTTCGCGACCAGGGTAGCAGGCTGACCATCACGACCAAAGGTCACATTCTCCAGTAAAAGATGGGATGGGGCGGAAAAACGATGATCCATCACGTCGAATGTGAGGTGATAACCGCTGTTCTCTGATACCCAGTTGCTGACATGATCTGCGCCCCAGCGCGTTTGCAGCAGAAAATAAAAGCCGAAAATCACCACTAAACAGGCGATCAGCACGTAGAGAAGCAACCTCCCAATCAATTTCATGGTCTTCCATCCCGTGAAATGCACATAGGGGATTTATGCACGATTTGCGTGCAATCCTCAAGACAGGAATGGTGAAAGAGCGTTACAGCAGCGGCGAATCGTGTCGCCGCCGCAGGGTTTTTACGGTTTTTCCGGCGGGAGAATCAGGTTCAGCACGATAGCCGTGATGCCGCCAGCGGCAATTCCGGATGAGAGCAGATTTTTCACCCATTCCGGCGCGAACTGCAGGATCTGCGGCTGTTGCGAGACGCCAAGACCCACGGCCAGCGACAGGGCGATAATCAGAATCGCGCGGCGGTTCAGCGGCTCACGCGAGACAATACGCACCCCGGAGGCGGCAATGGTGCCGAACATCACCAACGTGGCGCCGCCGAGCACCGGTTCCGGGATATGCTGCACAAAACCGCTTACCGCCGGGAACAGGCCGAGCACAATCAGCATCAGCGCGACGACAAATCCCACATAGCGGCTGGCGACGCCGGTCAACTGAATTACGCCGTTGTTCTGACCGAAACAGGAATTCGGGAACGTATTAAATACCGCTGAAACAAATGAGTTCAGGCCGTTAGCCAGTACGCCGCCCTTTAGCCGTTTCATGTACAAGGGGCCGGATACCGGCTGCTCGGAGACATCAGAGGTGGCGGTGATGTCGCCGATGGTCTCCAGCGACGTAATCATAAAGACCAGCATCAACGGCAGTAACAGGTTCCAGTCAATGCCCAGACCATAATACAGCGGGGTCGGCACCATCAGGATGTCCTGCGAGACTGGCGCGTTATTCTCAGGCAACATGCCCATAAACCAGGCCAAAAGATAGCCTGCCGCCATGGCAATAACCAAAGAAGCCACGCGCAGGTAGGGATTACGCTGCCGATTCAGCAGGATAATAATGGCCAGGACGACGCCGGCCAGCAGCAGGTTTTTCGGTGCGCCAAAGGTGTTGTCGCTCATGGCGGCATAGCCGCCGCCGATGGAGGTTAGCCCCACCTGAATCAGCGACAGGCCAATAATCATCACCACGACGCCGGAGACTAACGGCGTGATAATCCGGCGCGCCAGATGTAGAATGCGAGAAAGCACCATCTCGGTGCAGCTTGCCAGCATCAGCGTGCCGAACAGCGCCGCCATCATCGTCGGGACATCCGCGCCGCCGGTTTTCAGCGCGGTACCGCCCATAATCAGCGGGGCGACAAAGTTAAAACTGGTTCCCTGGATGGATAACAGCCCCGATCCTACCGGCCCCCACGCTTTGATTTGAATAATAGAGGCTACGCCGGAGGCGAACAGCGACATGCTGATAATGTGCTGCGTATCCTGCGCCGGTAAACCCAACGCCTGGCAGATTAACAGCGCTGGCGTGATTACCGCGACAAACATGGCCAGCAGATGCTGACAAGCGGCAAAAAGGGTTTGAGGGAGCGGCGGGCGATCTTCAAGACGGTAAATTAATTCGCTGTTTTGCGTCTGCGCAACCGGTTGCGCATCTGCCGGCTCGATGGCGTTAACGGACATCAGGGACATTCTCGTGGTGGAAAAGCGGTGATTTTATCTGACCAGATGGTAAAAGCAAACGATTGCGAGCGAATATTCTTAATATTTAAAAAAGATAAATGCACCTTTTTATATAACTTTTTGCCTTTTTCTGCTTAAAATCCATGCCGAAGACTCGCAAAGAGCTAAAAAACTGACTCAGGAAATGATTTGTGCGCACGTGTCACAGCGCACTACAGGAGCTTTAAATGTTTGAACTCGATACCTTATCGACCCTTGTCGCCGCCACGCTGGTGCTGCTACTGGGTCGCAAGCTGGTCCAGTCTGTCTCCTTACTGAAGAAATATACGATTCCGGAACCGGTGGCGGGGGGGTTACTGGTCGCGGTTGCTCTGCTGGTACTGAAAAAAAGCGTCGGTTGGGAGGTCAACTTTGATATGACCCTGCGCGATCCGTTGATGCTGGCGTTTTTCGCGACGATCGGCCTTAACGCTAACCTTGCCAGCCTGCGCAAGGGGGGACGCGTTGTTGGCGTCTTCCTGGTCGTCGTGGTCGGATTACTGCTGATGCAGAATGCCATCGGTATCGGCATGGCGAGTCTGTTGGGGCTGGACCCGTTAATGGGGCTGATTGCCGGGTCAATTACGCTGTCCGGCGGACACGGTACCGGCGCGGCGTGGAGTAAACTGTTTGTCGAACGTTATGGTTTTGCCAATGCCACCGAAGTTGCGATGGCATGTGCAACCTTTGGCCTGGTGCTGGGCGGGTTGATTGGCGGCCCGGTAGCGCGTTATCTGGTGAAACACTCCACCACGCCGGATGGAATGCCTGACGATCAGGCCGTGCCGACAGCCTTTGAAAAGCCGGATGTGGGTCGTATGATCACCTCTCTGGTGCTAATCGAAACTATCGCCCTGATTGCTATCTGTCTGACCGTGGGCAAAATCGTAGCGCAGCTACTGGCGGGAACGGTGCTTGAACTGCCGGTCTTCGTTTGTGTGCTATTTGTTGGGGTGATCCTCAGCAATGGCCTGGCGCTGGTGGGTTTTTATCGCGTATTTGAGCGTGCTGTTTCGGTGCTGGGGAACGTGAGTTTGTCACTGTTCCTGGCAATGGCGCTGATGAGCCTGAAGCTGTGGGAACTGGCGTCGCTGGCGCTGCCGATGCTGGCGATTCTGGTGGTACAGACCATCTTCATGGCGCTGTACGCGATCTTCGTCACCTGGCGCATGATGGGGAAAAACTACGATGCGGCGGTGCTGGCGGCGGGTCACTGTGGTTTTGGCCTGGGCGCAACGCCGACCGCCATTGCTAATATGCAGGCGATTACCGACCGTTTTGGCCCCTCGCATATGGCGTTCCTGGTGGTGCCGATGGTCGGCGCGTTCTTTATCGATATCGTCAATGCGTTGGTGATCAAGCTGTACCTGATGCTGCCAATGTTTGCCGGATAAAGATGAAAAAACGTTGCCGTCAACCTGAAACCCTGCGTGAACGCTGCCGTCATATTTTTGGCGATGAGCCGCCGGTTCTTAACGTGTGGGAAGCGGAGTTTGACTATGCCGATGCTGAGTTGCAGGCGCTGGCGGCGACGGACTGGCGGCAGATTACCGATTGGCATCTGAGCGTTTATTATGTGCTGAATCTGGTTTACCACGAGCCGATGCAGCCGGAATTGTTTCGTTATCTGTTTCCGCTGTGCCTTGCCTGTTGGCGCGAAACGCTGTTAACCCATGGCTATGGCGATCACTTCGAGGAGTCTTTCCTGCGCGCGTTACGGCGGCCTTATCTCTGGCGGGAAATGATGGATGCCGCTCAGCGTCAGCAGGTACGGCATTTTTTGCTGGAGACCATGCTGACGCGAATCAATCACGAGCGCGGTTTCAATTCTCCGCTGACCTGGCTGGATACCTTCAATGTTCTCGGCGGCATTGCGCCGTTTATCCGTTCGCTCTGGAATCAGTGGTGGTTACTGGATACGCCGGGTAAAGCGGTATGCGCGTTGCAGTACGCCGCGCATTTAATTTATCCGGTAGAGGTTAACCCGCTTTGGCCAGAAGGCTCGTGGCAGTGGCAACCGCCATTAGGTGCGACGGAAGAACCGTGGTTGGAAAATAATCTGGCGTTTTTAACCCGGCAGTTAACGCCGGAGATGATCCTCGACGGGGTGCAGAAGGCGGCAGCAATGCTGCGGGACGAGCCGGAGAGTGCTATGGCAACGCGTATCTCGCGCGATGCCCTGGCAGCCCAGGACGTTATCGCTATCCAGATTGAGGATCTTCTGTTGGCTCTGTCGCGCGGCGAATAGGATTAGGCGTTGGAATAACGTTCGGTTTCCGGCATCCAGCGCTCAATCAGCGCTTGTGCCTGCTGCGGATAACGTTCGTGAATATGACGGGCAATACGCTGAACTTCGGGGATCATGGCTTGATCGCGCAGCAAATCAGCTACTTTAAATTCGGCGTTACCCGTCTGGCGCGTGCCCAGTAATTCTCCCGGGCCGCGAATCTCTAAATCTTTTTGCGCAATCACAAAGCCGTCATTGCTGTCGCGCAATACCTGTAAACGCTTCTGCGCCGTTTTCGACAACGGTGATTTATAGAGCAGCACGCAGTGCGACGCGACCGCGCCACGGCCAACGCGTCCTCTGAGCTGGTGCAGCTGCGCCAGGCCCAGCCGCTCGGGGTTTTCAATAATCATCAGGCTGGCGTTAGGAACATCGACCCCCACCTCAATCACCGTAGTGGCGACCAGCAGATGCAGTTCACCCTGCTTAAAGGCCTGCATCACCGCCTGTTTTTCGGCGGGCTTCATGCGGCCGTGTACCAGGCCGATATTCAACTCCGGTAACGCCAGTTTGAGCTCCTCCCAGGTGGCTTCCGCCGCCTGCGCTTCCAGCAGGTCTGACTCTTCAATCAGTGTACAGACCCAGTAAGCCTGACGGCCTTCGGTTGTGCAGGCGTTGCGCACACGATCAATGATTTCATGGCGACGGGTATCCGGAATCGCAACGGTAGTGACAGGGGTACGGCCCGGCGGTAGCTCGTCAATCACCGAGGTATCGAGATCGGCGTAGGCAGTCATCGCCAGGGTGCGCGGAATGGGCGTTGCGGTCATAATCAACTGATGCGGATGAAAGCCCTGCTGCTGGCCTTTTTCCCACAATGCCAGCCGCTGGTGGACGCCAAAGCGGTGCTGCTCATCGATAATAACCAGCGCCAGGCCGTTGAACTGCACCTGTTCCTGAAAGATAGCGTGGGTGCCGACAATCATCTGCACCTGACCGCTGGCAATAGCCTCTTGCTGCGCCTGACGCGCTTTACCTTTTTGCTTACCGGCCAGCCAACCCACTTCAACGCCCAACGGTTCGAACCAGTTGCGGAAATTATTTGCGTGCTGTTCAGCCAGCAATTCGGTCGGCGCCATCAGCGCCACCTGCTTACCATGAGCGATGGCGCGTAGCGCCGCCAGGGCGGCAACCAGCGTTTTCCCTGAACCGACGTCGCCCTGAACCAGACGCATCATCGGCACATCCAGCGCCATATCACGTTCGATCTCTGCCACCACCCGCGCCTGCGCGCTGGTGGGTTTAAACGGCAACGACGCCAGCAGCTTGTCTTTCAATATGTTGTTGGTACTTAGCGGCTGAGCGTGGTAGCGCTGCGCGCCTGCGCGAAGCGCCAGCATACTGAGGTTATGCGCCAGTAGCTCTTCAAGAATAAGCCGCCGCTGCGCCGGGTGTTTGCCGGTTTCTAAATCGGCGAGCTGGAGTGTCGGCGGCGGGCGATGCAAGGTACGTAGCGCCTCCGGCAGGCTCATCATACCCTGCGCCAGTTCCGGCGGCAGTAGTTCGGCAATGGCGCAGGTGTCGAGCAACTCCAGCGCCTGATCGGTAAGCTTGCGCAGTGTCGCTTGCTTCACGCCCTCGGTGGTCGGATAGACGGGGGTGAGCGTTTCCTGAAGTTCCGGCGTGCTGAGATCGCCCTGCAGGCGATATTCCGGATGGATCATCTCTGCGCCATACTTGCCGCGCTTCGCTTCCCCGTAGGCCAGCACACGTCGTCCCGTCGCCAGGCTGTTTTTCATCGCCGCGTTAAAATTGAAAAAGCGCATGGTAAGAATGCCGGAACCGTCGCTAATCTGGCAGGTCATCATCCGACGACCGCCGAAAGTGATATTGCAGTTCAGCACTTCACCTTCAACGGTGGCGTAGATGCCAGGCAGCAGTTCGCCAATAGGGTAGAGATGGGTACGGTCTTCGTAACGCAGAGGGAGGTGGAGCAGGAGGTCCTGCACGGTATGCAGGCCAATTTTCGCCAGTTTACTGCTTTGCGCTGCGCCGATGCCTGTCAGGGAATTGAGCGGAACAGCGTCTAACAAGCGGCCTGACATGGTGATTACCCTGCCGCCTGCATCGTCGCCCACCAGTCAGCATCGGCGTCGATTTCGCCCTGCTGATTGACGCGAGGATAAGGCAGACCTTTACGTTTAGCGACTTTCGCCAGCACCGGATAACCACCCTCAAACAGCAGGCGCTGCTGTTCATCTTCCGGCAACATGCTATTTTCACGCAGATACATGCCCGCGTTCTGTCGCTGGCGCTGGGCTTCATAAAGAATGAGCGCGGAGGCGACGGAAACATTCAGCGACTGTACCATGCCGATCATCGGAATGATGATATCCCGATCCGCCAGGTCTAATGCTTCCTGAGTAATACCGGTTTTCTCCTGACCCATCAGAATACAGGTCGGGCGCGTGTAATCAATCTCGCGAAAGTCTACGGCCTTATCAGAAAGATGGGTTGCCAGAATCTGCATTCCCCGTCCTTTCAAATGGGCTACCGCATCGCCAATGGTACGGTGAGTTTTCACCTGTACCCAACTGTTGCTGCCCGCCGCCGCGGAAGCCATGGTGCGCATCCGGCTACCTGGCCAGATAGCATGGACTTCATGGACGCCAACGGCATCTGCGGTACGAATGATTGCAGAAACGTTATGAGGTTTGTGGACTTGCTCCATGCAGACCGTGAGATCAGGCTGACGCCTGGCGAGCATTTCGCATATACGCGCATAACGTTTTGGATTCATAGCGCTAGTTTCGGTTACGGGTGACTTTAATAACGTCTGGCATCACGCGGATTTTGCGCATGATATTCGCCAGATGTACGCGATCGCGTGCGGTAAGGCGAATAAAGGTACTATAGACGCGACCATCTTTCTCTTCAGTATTCAGGCTTTGAATATTGGAGGTGGTGGTATTAATCGCCGCCGTCAGGTTAGCCAGCGCGCCCTGATGGTTAAACATTTCCACCTTGATTTCGGTAATGAATTCCTGCTCCGTCTCTTTGTCCCATTCGACCGCCATAAATTTCTCTGGCTCTTTCTGGTATCCACGGATATTACGGCAGGATTCATGGTGGATCACCAGTCCTTTACCTGGGCTGACGTGAGCGATGATCGGGTCGCCTGGGATCGGACGACAACACTTCGCAAAGGTGATAAGCACACCATCCGCGCCTTTAATCGGCAGGTGGCCGTGATTCGATTGCGCAACGGTCGGCACCACGGCTTCGCCTTGCTGCAGATTTTTCGCGACCACTACGCTCATCGCGTTGCCGAGACCGATTTCCGCCAGCAGATCGTCAAGCGTTGCCAGCTTCATACGATCCAATTCGCGCTGAATATTTTCCTGCGGAATTTCCGCCAGCTTACGGCTACCGCCTAAAGCATGGTTAAGCAGACGACGGCCCAGGCTTACGGAGTCATCACGTTTGAGGTTTTTCAGCAACTGACGAATTTTAGCGCGCGCTTTAGAGCTGACGACAAAGTTCAGCCAGGCGGCGTTAGGACGTGCGCCCGGCGCGGTAATAATTTCGACGGTCTGACCGCTGCTAAGCGGCTGCGACAGCGGATAAGGCTGCCGGTCGACACGCGCGCCGACGCAGGCGTGGCCGATGTCGGTATGCACTGCATAGGCAAAATCCACCGGCGTAGCGCCAGCGGGCAGTTCGACAATGCGTCCTTCCGGGGTGAAAACGTAAATCTCATCCGGGAAGAGATCGGATTTTACGCTTTCGATAAATTCAAACGAACTACCGGCGCTCTGTTGTAGCTCCAGCAGGCTCTGCATCCAGCGCTGGGCGCGGATCTGCGCCGTGGTGCTGGTCTCACCGTGTTCTTTATACGCCCAGTGCGCTGCGACCCCCATTTCCGCCATCTGATCCATATCTTCGGTACGGATCTGGACTTCAACAGGAACGCCGTGCGGGCCGATCATTGAGGTGTGCAAAGACTGATAGCCGTTAGCTTTGGGAATGGCAATATAGTCTTTCACCCGTCCCGGACGCGGCTTATAGAGACTGTGCATCTGGCCGAGTACGCGATAGCAGGTATCGGAGTCATGAACGATGACGCGGAACGCGTAAATGTCCATGATCGAGTGAAAACGCTGCTCTTTGAGCACCATTTTACAGTAGATCGAGTAAAGATGTTTTTCGCGACCGCTAACGCGACACGGAATTCCCGCCTCTTGCAAACGTCCTTCGATTTCAGAGAGGATTTTTTGGATCATCTCTTTACGGTTGCCGCGCGCCGCTTTTACCACTTCTTTGATGACGCGGTAACGATTGGGATACAGCGCTTCAAAACCCAGCTCTTCCAGCTCGGTTTTAATGTGATGAATACCTAAACGGTGCGCCAGAGGACTGTAGATTTCCAGCGTTTCGCGGGCAATACGACGACGTTTATCCGGGCGTAATGAGCCCAGCGTGCGCATGTTATGGGTACGGTCAGCAAGCTTAATGAGAATGACGCGGATATCCTGCACCATCGCCATAATCATTTTGCGAAAGTTTTCGGCCTGCGCCTCTTTCTTATCGCGGAACTTGAGCTTATCAAGTTTCGACACCCCCTCTACCAGCTCGGCAACGCTTTTACCGAAAAGCTGTTCCATGTCCTGATAGGTGGCGGGGGTATCTTCAATCACGTCATGCAGCAGAGCGGCCATCAGCGTTTCGTAGTCGAGTTTCATCTCGGCCAGAATACAGGCCACCGCTACCGGGTGCGTGATATAGGGTTCACCGCTTGAACGTGTCTGGCCCTCGTGAGCGTCACGTGCAACGAGATACGCCTGCCGAAGACGCTTAATCTGGTCTTCCGGCAGGTAGTTTTGAATCAGTTGATTCAGGCTTTCAAACAGATACAAGGGCGACCCGCTTTGTGATTAACGACGACCTTCAGCAATAGCGGTAACGGCTTGTAATTCAGCGGCTTCCTGCTCTTGCTGTTCCTGGCGCTCGCGGACGTCGAGGATCTGGTTGTTAATCAGACCTTCTTCGATTTCGCGCAGCGCGATAACGGTAGTTTTATCGTTTTCTTCCGGTACCAGCGGATCCTTTCCGCCTACCTGCATCTGACGAGCGCGACGCGCGGCGACCAGTACCAGGTCAAAACGGTTACCAATTTTCTCTACAGCGTCCTGAACAGTTACGCGTGCCATACTTAAAATGCTCCACAGGTGAAGAAATGACTGGGCATGATACTGAAAGTGGGTTCAGTCTGCCAACAATTTGCTGATTAAAGCGTCATGACGCTGCTTTTGGCGGCTCATACGCAGACGTTCAGCGCGAATGATGGTTTTCAAGTCGCTTAACGCGGTATCAAAGTCGTCATTCACAATAAGATAATCATATTCGGCGTAATGGCTCATTTCTGCAACCGCTTGCGCCATTCGTTTGGCAATGACTTCTTCGCTATCTTGCCCGCGGCCGCGTAAACGGCGATCCAATTCGATCTTTGACGGCGGCAAAATAAAAATGCTGCGTGCTTGCGGCATCTTTTCGCGAATTTGCTGGGCGCCCTGCCAGTCGATATCCAGAAAAACATCAACGCCGGTTGCCAGCACTTGCTCAATGGTTTCGCGCGAAGTGCCGTAGTAATTGCCAAACACTTCCGCGTGCTCCAGAAACGCCTCCCTGCCAATCATGGTTTTAAACTCATCATGATTTACAAAGAAATAGTGCTCACCGTGCACTTCACCCGGACGCGGCGCGCGCGTGGTATGTGAAACGGAAACCTGAGTGTCATACAACGGTTGGGTTTTTAATAAAGCCTGAATCAGGCTGGATTTACCCGCGCCACTGGGGGCAGAAACAATATAAAGCGTACCTTGAGCCATGAGTATCTTACGTCTGTGATTATCGAAATAGAGCCTTGATACGGGCTTATTATACACATCGCCGTTATGCGACGTAGTCTTTGTCACACTTTTTGCGCCAGATTATTGCATTTTGCGTCCCTTTTTCCGCTTTTATCGCGTCGTTGCAGCAACCCACCAAAAAATCTGGAAAGCGGCTCGGATGATGCATTTTTACCTGTCGGTTTTTATTCACTAAAGCGCTATACCTGCCGGGCAATGTGCGCAGGAGGTCGTGATGAGATTATGGAAAAGTATGGCGTGGGGAATTTTATTGTGGCATTCGCAGAGTGGGGCGCTTTGCCCGGCCTGGCCGCCAGCAAGGGCCGCTGAAGAAATCGCCCGTTTACAGCAACAGCTCGCTGACTGGAATGACATCTACTGGAAACAAGGGGTTAGCGCGGTTGACGATAGTGTGTACGACCAACTCAGCGCAAGGCTGGTTCAGTGGCAACGCTGTGTTGGTCAGGATGTTTCATCTACTCCGGTTTCACCGCCGTTAAACGGTACAACAATGCACCCTGTTGCGCACACGGGCGTACGTAAACTCGCGGACCGACAGGCGGTAGAACAGTGGATGCGCGGGCGCAGCGAGCTTTGGGTACAGCCAAAAGTGGATGGCGTAGCGGTAACGCTGGTTTATCAAAACGGTAAACTGACCAGGGCTATTAGCCGGGGTAACGGACTACAAGGCGAGGACTGGACGCCAAAAATTCGCCTGATCCCCTCTATACCGCAGACAACACAAGGCGCGCTAGCTAACGCGGTGTTGCAGGGCGAAATCTTTCTACAGCGCGAGGGGCATATCCAGCAACGGATGGGCGGGATGAATGCGCGCTCGAAAGTCGCAGGAATGTTAATGCGCCAGGATAACGCCTCCGCGCTAAATTCGTTGGGTATTTTTATTTGGGCGTGGCCGGACGGTCCGGCAAATATGCCCGAAAGATTAAGCCAACTTGCTAAGGCTGGATTCAGTCTGACGAAGAAATATTCCCTGGCGGTAAAAAATGCCAGCGAGGTCGAGCGGGCGCGCCAGTCATGGCTGACGTCAGCATTACCCTTTGTAACGGATGGCGTAGTGATACGCATGGCTAAAGAACCTGCGTCACAACACTGGCGACCCGGGCAGGGCGACTGGCTGGCAGCATGGAAATATCCGCCAGTAGCGCAGGTCGCGCAAGTGAGCGCTATTCAGTTCTCGGTGGGGAAAAGCGGCAAAATTACCGTAGTAGCGTCGCTTGTCCCCGTTATATTGGATGATAAGCGGGTTCAGCGGGTCAATATCGGCTCTGTGAAACGTTGGGAAGCGTGGGATATCGCGCCGGGCGATCAGATCCTGGTGAGTCTGGCCGGGCAAGGCATTCCCCGGCTTGATGAGGTCGTCTGGCGGAGTCGTGAGCGGAGTAAGCCTGTACCGCCTGATAGCCATTTCAACTCGCTGACCTGCTTTTACGCGTCGGCAACGTGTCAGGAACAGTTTATCTCCAGGCTGGTATGGCTGGGGTCACGGTCGGCGTTGGGTCTGGACGGAATGGGCGAAGCCAGCTGGCGGGCCTTGCATCAAACGCATCGCTTTGAGCATATCTTCTCCTGGCTTGCCCTGACGTCAGCGCAAATAGCCAACACGCCAGGCTTTGCTAAAGGAAAAAGCGAGCAGATATGGCGGCAATTTAACCTGGCGCGCCGGCAGTCGTTTACCCGCTGGATCATGGCGATGGATATCCCCTTAACGCAGGCCGCATTACAGGCCAGCGGCGATCGCTCATGGGAGCAGTTATTAATGCGAACAGAGCAACACTGGCGGCAGTTGCCAGCGACGGGCGAGCGCCGTGCCGGGAGAGTTATCGACTGGCGGGATAATCCGCAGATCAAAACGCTGAGCAGATGGCTGGCTGCTCAGCATATTCCCGGATTTGGGTCTTAGTGCCCTTCATGGCGGTAATAAAATACCGGCAGGCCAAGTTTAAGACGTAGCGCTAATAACCTTGCTGTAAAGCCAAACAGTAGCGTAGAGATAACGACGACATCCGGATTCATGACGTAATGTTGTAGCGCAATATAGAGCACCGCCGAGGCGAACGAAATGCCGGCATATAGCTCTTTTTGAAACACCAGTGGAATGCGTTTGCAGAACATATCGCGGAGCACGCCGCCAAAGACGCCGGTAGTGACGGCGGCCACCACGGCGATAATTGGCCCTTCGCCCATATCAAGGGCTATCTGAGCGCCAATAATAGAGAAAACCACCAACCCCAGCGCGTCAAGTACCAGGAAAAGCTTGCGTAAATAGGGCATGACGGGGGCAACAATGGTGGTCAATACAGCGGCAGTCGCCACAATAATGACATATTCGGGATGCTTCACCCAACCCAGCGGATAGTGACCGAGCAGAATGTCGCGAACCGAGCCTCCACCAATGGCGGTGGCGGTAGCAATAATAATTACGCCGAATGTATCCATGCGACGACGACCCGCAGCGAGTGCGCCCGTCATGGCCTCGGCAGTGATGCCAATTAAATAAAGAACGTGCAACAGCATGATTTCCCCCTAATTTACTGGGGGCGAAGATTAACGATTTGTGCGCTGTATCACGATTGAGATTTTCTAAGGCATTACACGATTAATAAATTTTAGTAATGATTTTAAATTTATGATTAATAATTATTTATTATAAATATTAATAAGTTGAACATCATTTTTGTGGTTTATTACATGCGAGGTTTTTCTGTTTTGACTTAGATAAATTAACTTAACGGCGCCCTGGACGCGCCGCCGGTGAGTCATTTCATTATGGCTGCTGTGCGGTAAGTTGTGTGATGAAGCGCTGACGCGAGCGTTCCACATACTGTTGCAAGCCATTGGAATCAAAGAATGCCTGTGTATCGCCGTTGCGAAGTTGCTGTCGTTTCTCCAGTAGCCCGAAGCGGTCACCTTTGTTGGCAATAAAGATATCAACATGCTGGGCGGCCAGTGTCTTAAAGCTACCCTGAATATCAGTAACCAGGTCAGGGTAATTTTTGTTGTTAATCAGCAGATAGTCGGGCGTGGCGAGACTGTCAGCGTAAATTAGCGTCTTGCCGTTGCGGAGCGTTACGCGCCAGGAGGTTGAACCGGGTAGATGTCCAGGCGTGAATAGCGCTGTCACGGTTATCCCTCCGAGGCTGATGCTTTCCTGGTTGTGGATAATTTTATCGGTGGTGACGGGCGGAAAGGGGAGCGCATCGCCAAGCGCAAAATCCTCTCGTCCACCCCTCGCCATCTGATCGGCGTTGGGTTGGCTGGCGACCAATTGTGCGCCGCTCCACGCTTTCAAACGTGCCATGCCCCCCGCTTGATCCAGCCGCGCATGGCTATTCAACAGATAGCGCACGTCTGTGAGGCGGAATCCTGCCGCTTCAATATTCGCTTTAATTTGCGGTGCGCTTTCATCCAACCCCGCATCAATAAGAATATGCCCTGCCGGAGTGGTCAGCAGAATAGAAGAGAGATTTTCCGTGCCGACATACCACACGCCTTCTGTGATTTGAAACGGCTTTATAGGCTTAGCCCACGCTTTAAACAGTGATAACGGAGGCGCGGGTGATAACGGTTGTGAAGGATCTAATGCCGCCATGGCAGGAAGTGCTGATGTTGAAAATATACATACAAGGAATAATGCATAGCGATTCATAATGTTCTCCTGATTGAAGCGCCCGCAGTATACCTGGCAGTAATTTAGCCAGGTTCAATAAGAGAGACGTTTAATGAACTTGCTGCAAATGGATATGAACCTGTTAAAAGTACTGTATGTGCTGCTGGAGACGAGCTCTACGGGGAAAACGGCGCAAAAGCTGGCTTTGTCGCCTTCTGCGGTAAGTCATGCGTTAATGAGATTGCGCGATGCGCTAAACGATCCGTTGTTTCGACGGGAAGGGAACCGCCAGATTGCTACGCCTTATGCGCAGGCGCTGCGTGACAAATTGGCGCCTGTGTTTGTTTCGCTTAATGAGGAGCTGTTTGGCGATAAAGAGAACGGCTCCCGTTGTTTCCGGGTGGTACTTCCTCCCGCATTGAACGCGCTGCTTACGCCCGTTCTCGCAGAGAAAGGTCATCTTCATCAGGCGGTGATCGAGTGCCTTCCTTTTGCCCGCCGACCCTGGCGTGATGAACTGTTGGATAGCTCGGTTGATTTGGTGCTGGCAATTGGCGACCATCAAAAGCAGGTCAGCGCTCTGCATTACGAGCGGGTGGGGACTACGCGTTTGATTGCGGTTTATGGTGCGCCATTGCGTTCACGTCTGGAGAATGCCGCAGAGTTGAATTTTGCTGATCTACAGCATTATCAGCACATTTACTGTTTGCCGTGGACAAAAGAGAACAACGAACTGGACAGGCAGCAGGCTCGTGCCGGGTTTGAACGTCCGCTGGCGTTTGTTTGTCATGATTACAGTCAACTTGCGCCTGCTGTCCAGTCGGCGCCGCTAATGGCGATTGTACCGCGCCCCTGGTATGAAAATTTATCCGATAAGCGCGGTCTTTTTGTCCTGCCGCTTGCCGGGGAGCAGGCGGAAGGCGCTATTTTTATGCAGTATCGGGCTTCGACGGTAGAGTGGAAGCGACGCCTTATCGACGCTATTCGCCGGAAATTAAAAACGTACTACCGATAAACGCGAGAGCCCGCATAAGGCGGGCTCTGTGACATATTGAGCGCCAGAATTATTCAATATTCTGGATTTGCTCGCGCATTTGCTCGATCAACACTTTTAATTCAATAGCGGAGTTAGTTACATCAGCGTTGATGGATTTGGAGGCCAGGGTGTTCGACTCACGGTTAAATTCTTGCATCATGAAGTCCAGACGGCGACCTACCGCCTCTTTTTTCTTCAGAATGTTGTAAGTCTCTTTGACGTGCGCTTCCAGACGATCCAGCTCTTCCGCCACATCAATGCGTTGCGCCATCATCACCAGCTCTTGCTCCAGACGGTTGTTTTCCAACTGAACCTGAGCATCTTCCAGCTTCGCGACCAGGCGTTCACGCTGCCATTGCAGGATTTCCGGCATATGCGCGCGGACTTTCGCTACTTCGGCGCTGACGCCTTCCAGACGTTGTTCAATCAGCGCTTTCAGCGCCTGGCCTTCCGTTTCGCGCGCGACGATAAAGTCATCCAGCGTACCGTCCAGTGCGGCTAAAATTTCTGCGGCAATCGCGTCCAGATCCTGCTCTTGCGCCGCCATGACACCTGGCCAGCGCAAAATATCAACCGGATTGATTTCCCCTTCGTCGCTCTGCATTTTGACCCAGTTTGCGGCGCTAACTAATTGTTTCGCTAGCTTTTCATTCAGAATAAGCTCGCCTTGCGCGCTGGCATCGGGTTCAAAACGCAGCATACATTCGACTTTGCCACGCGTCAGGCGTGTACGAATGCGTTCGCGCACGACGGGTTCAAGACTACGGAACTGTTCCGGCAGACGAAAGTAAGTTTCCAGATAACGCTGGTTTACCGAGCGCATTTCCCAGGTCGCGCTACCCCATTCACCCTTGATTTCACGCCGGGCGTAGGCGGTCATACTGCGGATCATAGATGTTCCCGTTTTTAAAGGAGAGATGAGGGGATTATAGCTATCCAGGCCTTGTCAGGATAGGAATAACCATCGGAAGTCCGTATAATGCGCAGCCACATTCGTTTTAAGCCGGAGATCTCAATATGCGTCCAGCAGGCCGTAGCGCTAATCAGGTGCGTCCCGTAACCCTGACCCGTAACTATACAAAACACGCTGAAGGCTCGGTACTGGTCGAATTTGGAGATACCAAAGTGTTGTGCACCGCCTCCATTGAAGAAGGCGTCCCACGTTTTCTGAAAGGACAAGGCCAGGGGTGGATCACCGCAGAGTATGGCATGTTGCCTCGCGCTACCCATACCCGTAACGCGCGCGAAGCGGCAAAGGGTAAGCAGGGCGGTCGTACTATGGAAATTCAGCGTTTGATCGCGCGTGCGCTGCGTGCGGCGGTCGATCTGAAAACGCTCGGCGAATTTACCATTACGCTGGACTGCGATGTAATCCAGGCCGATGGCGGTACGCGTACAGCGTCTATTACCGGTGCCTGCGTGGCGTTGGCGGATGCGCTGAATAAATTGGTTGCCAACGGTAAGCTGAAAACCAATCCGATGAAAGGCATGGTGGCGGCGGTTTCCGTAGGCATCGTTAACGGCGAAGCGATCTGCGATCTGGAATATGTTGAAGATTCCGCCGCAGAAACCGACATGAACGTCGTGATGACTGAAGACGGCCGCATTATTGAAGTACAGGGTACCGCGGAAGGCGAGCCGTTCAGCCATGAAGAACTTCTCACTTTGTTGGCGCTGGCCCGAGGGGGAATTGAATCCATTGTGGCGACGCAGAAGGCGGCGTTAGAAAATTGATTTTAAGGCGACTGAAAAGTCGCCTTTTTTTTGTCCGTAAATTTCGTAAATGATGAAAGTAAGAAAAGGAGCGAATCCATGAAACCGTATCAGCGCCAGTTTATTGAGTTTGCGCTTAACAAGCAGGTACTAAAGTTTGGCGAGTTTACGCTGAAATCCGGGCGCAAAAGCCCCTATTTCTTCAACGCCGGGCTGTTTAATACCGGGCGCGACCTGGCGTTGTTAGGCCGTTTTTATGCCGAAGCGCTGGTGGATTCCGGTATTGAATTTGATCTGCTGTTTGGCCCCGCGTACAAAGGTATTCCGATCGCGACGACGACGGCGGTTGCGCTGGCGGAACATCACGATAAAGACCTGCCGTACTGCTTTAACCGCAAAGAGGCAAAAGATCATGGCGAAGGCGGGAGTCTGGTGGGCAGCGCGCTACAGGGCCGCGTGATGCTGGTGGATGACGTGATTACCGCAGGTACGGCGATTCGCGAGTCGATGGAGATTATTCAGGCGCACGGGGCTACGCTGGCTGGCGTACTGATTTCGCTGGATCGTCAGGAACGTGGCCGCGGCGAGATTTCCGCGATTCAGGAAGTGGAGCGCGACTATGGTTGTAAGGTTATCTCCATCATTACGCTGAAAGACCTGATTGCCTATCTGGAAGAAAAACCTGATATGGCTGAGCATCTGGCGGCTGTGCGAGCATACCGGGAAGAATTTGGCGTGTAAGCGAATTGCCCGGTGGCGCTTTACCGGGCTTATGTTTCTGTCGCCTGGATAAGGCGTGAGCCACTATCCAGTCAGCGTTACTGTAGCTGAGCGGCAATGAGCGGCCAGCGGGCGTCGAAATCGTCCGTTGGGCGGTATTTAAATTCGCTACGCACGAACCGTGAAAGCATACCTTCACAGAAGGCTAACAGCTGGCTTGCCAGCAGATTTTCATCCGTCGTGTAGCCTTCGCCTTCACGCATTCTTTTTTCTCGTAGCACCTGGCGGAGCTGCGCTTCGATGCGTTCAAAAAGCTGATTAATGCGCCCCTGCAGGCGATCCTGTTCAAACATCAGCGCGTGCCCGGTAAGAATGCGCGTCAGGCCAGGGTTGCGTTCGCCAAAACCCAGAATCAGCAACACAATCAGGCGCAAACGCGTGCTGGTGTTTTTTTCATCTTTTAAAATCAGATTGATACGGGTAATCAGACTATCTTCGATAAACTCAATCAGGCTATCGAACATGCGGGTCTTGCTGGGAAAATGGCGGTATAACGCCGCTTCGGAAACGCCGACCGAGGCCGCCAGTTTTGCCGTCGTGATGCGTTGGCTTCCATCGCTGGATTCAAGCATCAGCGCCAGTGACTGAAGTATTTCTTCGCGACGATTCCTTTTCGCAGTTTGTTTTTCTGCCATGTTACAAAATACCCCTGAAAATAAGCACTTGCCAGGCGAGCACCCACGCTATAACCGCAAACTCAGCGCTTGCGGCAGTATTATGACGTTATGGGGATGCGTAAAATTTACTTACGGCCAGAATGACCGAAGCCGCCCTCGCCACGTTCGGTGGCGTCAAATGCTTCCACCAGATTAAATTCGGCCTGAACGACCGGAACAAACACCATTTGCGCGATACGTTCGCCCGGTTCAATGGTAAAACTGTCCTGACCACGGTTCCAGATCGAAACCATCAGTTGCCCCTGATAATCGGAATCAATCAGCCCGACCAGGTTGCCCAGCACGATACCATGTTTATGGCCCAGGCCAGAACGCGGCAACATGACTGCCGCCAGTGATGGATCGGCGATATGAATGGCCAATCCGGTAGGCACCAACGTCGTTGCGCCAGGCGCCAGTTCTACGGCGTCGTCGAGACAGGCGCGCAGGTCAAGCCCGGCAGAACCAGAAGTAGCATAAGTCGGCAGCGGAAACTGCTGACCAACACGCGGGTCCAGAATCTTAACGTCGATTTTTTTCATCATAACGGGTCACGATCTCGTCGAGTAATAATTGGCCCAGGAGTTCTTTCCGCTCAAGCGGTAAGACTTTATCTCCATCCTGCCAGAAAAGGTGTAAAGCGTTTTTATCGCTATTAAATCCCTGATTTGAAAGAGAAACATCATTTGCACAAATCAGGTCAAGGTTCTTACGGATACGTTTTTGCCGGGCGTATTCTTCCACATTATTCGTTTCCGCGGCAAACCCAACAACATAGGGTCGATTGTCACTGAGTGCGGCCACCCCGGCGACAATGTCCGGGTTTTTGACCATTTTTATTAGTAATTCATCACCTTGCGCCGCCTGTTTTTTGATTTTTTCACTGGCGATAGTCTCTGCGCGATAGTCAGCCACGGCGGCGCAGCTAATGAAAATGTGCTGCTGTTGAACGGCGGCCTGAACAGCGGCTTCCATGTCCAGCGCGGTTATGACATCAACCCGTTTTACAAAAGGCGGCGTCGGTAACGAAACGGGACCGGAGACCAGCGTGACATTTGCGCCGCGACGCGCTGCGGCCGCCGCAATAGCGAAGCCCATTTTACCGGAGCTGTGGTTGGAAATATAACGCACCGGGTCGAGCGGTTCGCGCGTCGGACCTGCCGTAATCATGATATTAAGATGTCGCAAATCGTTGACGGCAGCGAAATGCGCGGCGGCCTTATCAACGATAACTAATGGGTCCAGCATTCGGCCTGGGCCTACGTCGCCGCACGCCTGACTGCCGCTATCCGGCCCCCAAATGAACAGGCCGCGAGAGGCGAGCACCTCCAGATTATGTTGCGTGGCGGCAGCGCGGTACATCTGTTGGTTCATGGCCGGAAGAACGGCCACCGGGGCTGGCGTCGCCAGGCAGATGGTGGAGACTAAATCATTAGCCATACCCGATGCTACACGGGCGATCAGATCGGCGGTCGCGGGGGCAAGAATCACCAGGTCGGCCCATTTCCCCAACTCGATATGCCCCATCGCGGCTTCGGCGGCAGGGTCAAGCAGACTGTCGGATACGGGATAGCCCGACACTGCCTGTAAGCTCAGGGGGGTAATAAAGGCTTTTGCCGCCTCGGTCATTGCCACGCGCACGTCAGCGCCGCGCTCACGTAAACGGCGCACCAGCTCCGGCGTTTTATACGCAGCGATACCGCCGCTAACGCCGAGAACAATTTTTTTACCGGCCAGGCTCATCATGTCTTTCCTGTTGGGTGACTTTGAAAGGCGGCTATTTTATCACAATCTCTACGGCGTCGTGTCTTTGCCTGCGCTCCACTTTGCGAGGCGCTACGCAAGAACAAAATCGGGGCGTCGATCTCTCCCAAAGGCTGTGCCACTATGCCGCTTCCTTAAAAAAGGAGGTGCGCGTATGGATACGTTGGACGAATTATTACCGCGTGAAAAAATGCTCAGATCCGGCATTGCTTCCCTCAGCGACGTGGAGTTGCTGGCGCTTTTTTTACGTACCGGCACGCCGGGAAAAGATGTTATGACGTTGGCAAAAGAGATATTGCAGCACTTTGGGTCGCTGTATGGCCTGCTGTCGGCGGACTTTGCGCAGTTTCGCGGCGTAAACGGCATCGGCCTGGCGAAATTCGCGCAGTTGAAAGGCATTGCTGAGCTGGCAAGGCGCTATTACAGCGTGCGCATGAATGAGGAAAGTGCGTTGCTGAGTCCGGAAATGACGCGGGAATTTCTGCAAAGCCAACTGACGGGCGAAGAGCGTGAGATCTTTCTGGTGATCTTCCTCGATGCCCAGCACCGGGTGCTTCAGCACAGCCGCCTGTTTTCCGGCACGCTTAACCACGTAGAGGTGCATCCGCGTGAGATTGTTCGGGAAGCGATTAAACTCAATGCTTCAGCGGTCATTCTGGCGCATAATCACCCTTCAGGCTGCGCAGAGCCAAGTAAAGCAGATAAACTTATCACTGAGCGCGTGATAAAGTGTTGCCAGTTTATGGATATCCGGGTGCTCGATCACCTGATAATTGGGCGCGGAGAGTACGTTTCTTTTGCCGAACGCGGCTGGATTTAAGATTCTTTGCGCGATCCATCGGGATCTTTGTCTGTTCGGGACTTGAGCATATCGCCGGGTCAGCGTATACTACGCCACCTTTGAGAATCTCGGGTTTGGCATTTGGGCCTGGCAATCGAGAGTTCAATAGAACTGCGCGATGACCAGGCTGTAAAGCCTGACGAGGCGCCGATACCCCATACGAAGCTCGAGCTAATTTGATTTTTGGAGAATAGACATGTCCCGAGTCTGCCAAGTTACTGGCAAGCGTCCGGTGACCGGTAACAACCGTTCCCACGCACTGAACGCGACTAAACGCCGTTTCCTGCCTAACCTGCACTCTCACCGTTTCTGGGTTGAGAGCGAGAAGCGTTTTGTCACCCTGCGTGTATCTGCTAAAGGTATGCGTATCATCGATAAAAAAGGCATCGAAACAGTTCTGTCTGAACTGCGTGCCCGTGGCGAAAAGTACTAAGTACTAAGAGGAAATAAATCATGGCTAAAGGTATTCGTGAGAAAATCAAGCTGGTTTCTTCTGCTGGTACTGGTCACTTCTATACCACTACGAAGAACAAACGTACTAAGCCGGAAAAACTGGAACTGAAAAAATTCGATCCAGTTGTCCGTCAGCACGTGATCTACAAAGAAGCGAAAATCAAATAATTCTCGCTTTGATGTAACAAAAACCTCGCTTCGGCGGGGTTTTTTGTTTTCTGGCCGTCCCCATATTAATGAGACCTGCCACACAGCCGGAGACGTTATGCCTGAATTACCCGAAGTTGAAACCAGCCGCCGGGGTATTGAACCCCATTTAGTTGGCGCTACTATCCTGCACGCCCATATCCGTAACGGCCGTCTGCGCTGGCCGGTTTCAGACGAAATTTATCGTCTGAGCGATACACCCGTCCTTAGCGTTCAGCGTCGTGCTAAATATTTACTGCTGGAGCTGCCTGACGGCTGGATAATTATTCACCTGGGGATGTCGGGAAGCTTGCGGATACTGTCGGAAGCGCTGCCGGCGGAAAAGCACGACCATGTCGATTTGGTGATGAGCAATGGCAAAATTCTACGTTATACCGATCCTCGCCGCTTTGGCGCCTGGTTATGGACCAAAGAGCTGGAAGGGCATAACGTACTGGCGCATCTGGGACCGGAGCCGCTAAGCGATGAGTTTAATGGCGAATATTTGCAGCAGAAATGCGCGAAGAAGAAGACGGCGATTAAACCCTGGCTGATGGATAACAAGCTGGTGGTCGGCGTGGGGAATATCTACGCCAGCGAGTCGCTGTTTGCCGCTGGTATTCACCCTGACCGCCTGGCGTCGTCACTCTCGACAGAGGAGTGCGATCTGCTGGCACGGGTGATTAAAGCCGTTTTGCTGCGCTCTATTGAACAAGGCGGCACAACGCTGAAGGATTTTCTGCAAAGCGATGGGAAACCGGGCTATTTTGCGCAGGAGTTGCAGGTGTACGGGCGCAAAGGCGAGCCGTGTCGGGTATGCGGTACGCCGATAGTCGCAACGAAACACGCACAGCGTGCGACGTTCTATTGCCGTCACTGTCAGAAGTAAAACGCCAGGCCCGGCAAGGAAGGAAACTTATTTCAACTTATCCATTAGCGCCTGATGCACATTGTCCGGCAGAAAGTGGGTCACATCGCCCTGATGGCGCGCCACTTCTTTGACCAGCGACGATGAAATAAACGACCACTCTTTGGACGGCATCAGGAAAACGCTTTCCAGTTGCGGCATCAGATGGCGATTCATATGCGCCAACTGCATTTCATATTCAAAATCCGCCACCGCGCGCAGACCACGAATCAGGATATTCGCCTGTCTGTCGCGGGCGAAATTGGCCATCAGGTCGCTAAAGCCCACCACCTCTACGTTACCCAGGTGTGCGGTCGCTTTTTGCGCCAGCGCCACGCGTTCGTCCAGGGTGAACATGGGTTTCTTGCCGGGGCTGGCGGCGATGGCCAGAATGACATGGTCGAACATCTGCGTTGCGCGCGTCACAATATCGAGATGACCGTTAGTAATCGGATCAAACGTGCCTGGATAAATCGCCCGTTTTTGCATGACAGCCCTCAATGCGTTTTCGGTGGCAGATAAGGCTCCAGCAGTTGCAGCAGACGCTGGAGCGCGCCCTGATTTTGATACAGCACTTCAACTGCGTGACGTCCGTAGAAATTACGATAATCAGCGTCGGTCAGTAAAGAGGAAACTTCTTTTGCCAGCGTAGCCGCATCGGTAATTGTGATAAGTCCGCTCGCCTGATCCAGACGGGCGCAAATATCTTTAAAGTTAAAGGTATGCGGACCCATCAGTACCGGAATCGCATGAGCGGCGGCCTCCAGCGGGTTATGACCGCCGCGTTCAACCAGCGAACCACCAACAAAGGCGAGATCGGCAATGCCATAGAGCAACATTAATTCGCCCATAGTATCGCCTACCACGACCTGGGTGCTGGCGGACGGTACTTCGCCCGAAGAGCGAGTGATGTAGCTTAACCCTGCCTGACGCACAAGATTGATAGCATCCGGGAAACGCTCCGGATGGCGGGGCACCAGAATCAGTAATAAATTCGGGAATTGATGTAATAACGCCTGGTGAGCGGCGATAACGATACTCTCTTCGCCATCGTGGGTGCTAGTGGCAATCCAGACCGGACGGTGCGGCGCCCACTGGCGGCGTAGCGTAACGGCTTTAGCCGCCAACTGCGGCGTAACTGAAATATCAAATTTCAGACTGCCGGTGACCGTGACCTGATTGTTCTTCGCGCCCAATGTCACAAAGCGTTCGCCATCTTCTTCGTTTTGCGCGGCAATCAGGGTGATACGGCGCAAGAGCGTACGGACAAACTTGCCAAGCTTCGCATAACCCGCGGCGGAGCGGGCGGAAAGCCGCGCATTAGCGATAACCAGCGGAATATGACGTTTGTGCAGCGCAGCAATCAGATTTGGCCAGAGCTCAGTCTCCATGATCAATACCAGCTTAGGATCAATCTCATTGAGGAAACGATTGAGCGCATCGGGCAAATCATAAGGCAAGTAAACGTGCTGAACATCGTTGCCAAAGGCGGACTGGACGCGCTCCGAGCCGGTCGGCGTCATGGTCGTTACGGTAATAGGCAGATCGGGATAGCGATGACGTAGAGCGCGGACCAATGGGATGGCCGCCAGAGTTTCGCCCACCGAGACGGAATGCAGCATGATTCCGCCCGGTTTCAACGGACGGCGGTAGAATCCGTAGCGTTCACCCCAGCGTTTACGATAGGCCGGCGCTTTACGTCCACGCACCCAAAGCCGTATCCAGATCAGAGGCTGAATAAGGTAGAGAAGAGCGGTGTAAAGCAATTCGAGCATAGTAAATAGCTGACTTATGGATGTGCTGGGGATTCTATGTATTTAGCCTGGGCTTTACCATTACTTTTCCCATTTTTGCGCCAAATTGGCTCAGAAGCGAGGATTCCAGGCGCTGAACCCCATTATTTTTGCATTTTTACGTAATCCATTGAAATTTGCCGCCCTTGTCGCCCCAGACAATGGGAATGACCATTCACAAGAGAGGGATAAATTAATATCTCTTTGAATTTATGATTAAAAAAATGATTGTGTATAAAAATTATTCGTATCGGATTGCTGCGAAAGAAGTGTTACACTAGCGCATCTAAAATGAGTGCGGTATTAGCCATCGGGTTGCTGTGAAGCCTGGGGCGGTAGCGTGCTTTTTTCTGCTTATTTATCCGGACAATTTCAACCAAAGAGTCGCTTGTGGAAAAGCCATTTCGAAGAATTCTGATTATAAAAATGCGTTTTCATGGAGACATGTTACTTACCACTCCTGTCATCAGCACGCTGAAGCAGAATTATCCCGATGCAAAAATCGATGTGCTTCTTTACCAGAACACCATACCGATATTGTCGGAAAATCCGGAGATTAATGCACTCTACGGCATCAGTAACAAAGGCGCAGGAACAAAAGAGAAGATCAAAAACGCGCTATCGCTAATCAAAAAATTGCGTGCTAACTCGTATGATCTGGTCGTCAATCTCACCGATCAGTGGAGCGTGGCGCTTATTGTGCGTTTTTTAAACGCAAAAATAAAAATCTCGCAGGATTTCGGTAATCGTCAGTCTGCTTTATGGAAAAAAAGCTTTACGCATTTAGTACCTTATGCGGGAGAACATGCTGTTGAGCGCACATTATCCGCGCTAAAGCCGTTAGCGCTAAAACAGTATGTCACGGAAACCACCATGAGCTATCGCCCGGAACATTGGGAAAACATGCGACAACAGCTCAAACAACTTGGTGTGGCCCGACAATATGTTGTTATTCAGCCTACGGCACGGCAGCTATTTAAGTGCTGGGATAATGATAAATTCTCGCAGGTTATTGATGCCGTGCAGCGCCGCGGTTATCAAGTTGTACTGACGTCAGGCCCGGCCGCAGACGAGATGGCCTGCGTGGATGCTATTGCACGCGGCTGTGAGACAAAACCGGTTACTGGTCTGGCGGGTAAAACTCGCTTTCCTGAATTGGGCGCGTTGATTGACCATGCGGATCTCTTTATCGGCGTTGATTCGGCCCCTGGTCATATTGCCGCAGCAGTCAAAACGCCGGTCATTTGCCTTTTCGGCGCGACGGATCATGTGTTCTGGCGTCCCTGGACCGACGACATCATTCAGTTTTGGGCAGGCAATTATCAGCCGATGCCTGAACGGCATGAGCTTGATCGTAATAAAAAATACCTTTCCGTGATTCCAGCTGAAGATGTTATCGCCGCGACGGAAAAAATGCTGCCGCATGAGGCACGCACCATAGATTTGGACAGCCTGCTATGAGAGTTGCCTTTTGCTTATATAAATATTTTCCTTTTGGCGGTCTGCAGCGTGATTTTATGCGCATTGCCCAAACCGTGGCGGCGCGAGGGCATCAGGTTCGTGTTTATACTCAGTCATGGGAAGGGGAATGCCCGGATAACTTTGAATTAATCCGCGTGCCGGTTAAATCCCGGACGAACCACGGTCGTAACGCAGAATATTATGCCTGGGTGCAACACCATTTGCGCGACCACCCTGTCGATCGGGTGGTTGGATTCAATAAGATGCCGGGCCTTGATGTGTATTACGCCGCAGACGTGTGTTACGCCGAAAAAGTCGCACAGGAAAAAGGATTTTTCTATCGCCTGACATCACGCTATCGGCATTATGCTGCTTTTGAACGCGCCACGTTTGAACACGGCAAGCCGACACAACTATTAATGCTGACGAATAAGCAGATTGCTGACTTCCAAAAACATTATCAGACTGAAGCGGAGCGTTTCCATATTCTTCCTCCGGGGATTTACCCGGACAGAAAATATAGCCAACAGATCCCAAACAGTCGTCAAATTTATCGTCAGAAAAATGGTATCTCAGAACAGCAAAAATTACTGTTGCAAGTAGGGTCTGACTTTACCCGTAAAGGTGTGGATCGCTCTATTGAAGCGCTGGCATCGCTACCCGAATCTTTACGGCAAAATACGGTGCTCTATGTTGTCGGGCAGGATAAGCCGAAGAAGTTTGCAGCACTGGCTGAAAGAAGCGGCGTCGGCACGAATGTGCATTTTTTCTCCGGACGTAATGATATCGCGGAGTTAATGGCGGCAGCCGACCTTTTACTGCATCCAGCCTATCAGGAAGCTGCTGGTATTGTTTTGCTGGAAGCCATTATTGCTGGTTTGCCGGTGCTGACAACCGCGGTGTGCGGTTATGCACATTATATTGTGGATGCAAACTGTGGCGAAGCGATGACTGAACCATTCCGCCAGGATGCGCTAAATGAGGTTTTACTCAAAGCGCTGACACAGCCTTCCTTACGCAACGCCTGGGCTGAAAATGCGCGGTATTATGCTGATACCCAGGATTTATACAGCTTACCGGAGAAGGCCGCGGATATTATTACAGGTGATTTAGATGGTTGAGCTGAAAGCGCCGTTAACCACACTATGGCGCGGTAAAGATGCTTTTGAGGAAGTAAAAACGTTACAGGGCGAAGTGTTCAGAGAGCTGGAGACGCGTCGAACATTGCGGTTTGAGCTGGACGGTAAAAGCTACTTCCTGAAGTGGCATAAAGGCACTTCGCTGAAAGAAATTGTGAAGAACCTGATTTCGTTACGTATGCCTGTTCTGGGCGCTGACAGAGAATGGCACGCCATTCATCGTCTACATGAGCTGGGCGTTGATACGATGCACGGCGTTGGTTTTGGTGAAAAAGGCGTAAACCCGCTAACCAGAACATCATTTATTATCACCGAAGATTTAACGCCTACCATTAGCCTTGAAGACTACTGTGCTGACTGGGCTGTTAATCCACCGGACGCGCAGGTGAAGTGGATGATCATTAAGCGTGTTGCGACTATGGTACGTAAAATGCACGCCGGGGGAATTAACCATCGCGACTGTTATATTTGCCACTTTCTTCTGCATTTACCTTTCACTGGTCGCGAAGAGGATTTAAAAATCTCCGTAATCGACCTGCATCGCGCGCAGATACGCCAGCACGTTCCCCTTCGCTGGCGTGACAAAGATTTAATTGGGCTTTATTTTTCTTCAATGAATATTGGCCTGACTCAGCGAGATATATTCCGGTTTATGCGTGAGTATTTCTCTCTCCCCCTGCGAGAGATTTTGCAAAAAGAATCGGGGTTGATTCATCAGGCAGATGTTAAAGCCGCTCGAATTAAAGAAAGAACAATAAGAAAAAATCTGTAATTATAATAATTATGCACTCAGTGAGTAATTTATGAGTGAGACAAGGATAGACAGAATGTCTGACATTAAAAGTTATATTTCAAACCAAAAAAACATAATTCAACATGATGATTTTTTTGGAAGAAGACTGGACATTGCTCTTTGCTTTGATCATGGTTTTATAATGCCAGCAGGTGTGGCAATATATTCCATTATCGAAAATAATAAAGATATTGAATACGCCTTAAAGCCAAAAGAGAGATGTCAGGTAAAAATTACTCTATAGGGTTATATTACTATTTTTGCTATTTAATATCTAAAGTCTTTAGATTAAGGTTTTAACTCTGGAGTATATATGAAAATAGCTTTTATTGGCGAAGCGGTATCCGGTTTTGGAGGGATGGAAACCGTTATTAGCAACGTTATCCATACGTTTGAAAATAGCTCTCCGAAAATCAACTGTGAAATGTTTTTCTTTTGCCGTAATGACAAAATGGATAAAGCATGGCTAAAAGAGATTAAATATGCGCAATCATTCTCAAATATAAAATTAAGTTTTCTTCGTCGAGCTAAGCATGTTTATAATTTTAGTCAATGGTTGAAAGAAACGTCACCAGATATTGTGATATGTATTGATGTCATCTCATGTCTTTATGCCAATAAAGCACGAAAGAAAAGTGGTAAACAGTTTACTATTTTCTCGTGGCCGCATTTTTCGCTCGACCATAAAAAACATGCAGAATGTATAACGTACGCGGATTATCATCTGGCCATAAGTAGTGGTATTAAAGAACAGATGATGGCACGGGGTATCTCAGCGCAAAATATTAGCGTCGTTTATAATCCTGTCTCTATTAAAACAATCATTGTGCCGCCGCCTGAGCGCGATAAACCCGCTGTATTTCTCTATGTAGGGCGTCTTAAATTTGAAGGACAGAAAAGAGTTAAAGATTTATTTGATGGCTTAGCTCGTACGACAGGGGAATGGCAGCTACATATTATTGGTGATGGCTCAGATTTTGAAAAGTGCCAGGCCTATAGTCGGGAGCTTGGTATTGAGCAGCGTGTGATCTGGTATGGTTGGCAAAGCACGCCGTGGCAAGTCGTACAGCAAAAAATAAAAAATGTCACCGCGTTACTACTTACCTCTGCATTTGAGGGATTTCCTATGACCCTGCTGGAAGCAATGTCATATGGAATTCCGTGTATTAGTTCTGATTGTATGTCTGGTCCGCGCGATATGATTAAACCCGGCTTGAATGGTGAGCTTTACACCCCGGGGGCTATAGATGATTTTGTAGGACACCTTAATCGTGTTATTTCTGGTGAAGTAAAATATCAGCATGATATTATTCCCGGCACGATTGAGAGATTTTACGATGTGCTATATTTTAAAAATTTTAATAATGCGATATTCTCGAAATTACAAAAGTGATCACTATGAGCAGAAAATATTTTGAAGAAGAAGTCATTCAACAGACTTTAGATTATAACTATGCACAACATAGTGATGCTGATAAATTTAATATAGCTTATGGGATTGATAAAAACTTTCTTTTTGGCTGTGGTGTCTCTATTGCATCGGTTCTCCTCGCTAACCCAGAGAAGACGTTAGCTTTCCATGTTTTTACCGATTTCTTTGACTCTGAAGACCAGCAGCGATTTGAGGCATTAGCAAAACAGTACGCTACGCAGATTGTTGTTTACCTAATCGACTGTGAGCGCTTAAAATCGCTACCCAGTACCAAAAACTGGACCTATGCAACATACTTTAGATTCATTATCGCCGATTATTTTTCAGATAAAACAGATAGAGTACTTTATCTGGATGCAGATATTGCATGTAAGGGGAGTATTCAGGAACTTATTGATCTTAATTTCACTGAAAATGAGATTGCTGCTGTCGTTGCTGAAGGCGAGTTGGAATGGTGGACTAAGCGCTCGGTTAGCCTGGCAACGCCTGGGCTGGTTTCTGGCTATTTTAATGCCGGTTTTATTTTAATTAACATACCTCTTTGGACCGCAGAAAATATCTCTAAGAAAGCGATTGAAATGCTAAAAGATCCGGAGGTAGTACAGCGTATAACGCACCTTGATCAGGATGTATTAAATATATTGTTAGTGAATAAAGCGCGTTTTGTTGATAAAAAATTTAATACACAATTTAGTCTTAACTATGAATTAAAAGATTCAGTTATTAATCCAGTTGATGCTGAGACTGTATTTGTTCATTATATCGGACCAACGAAGCCCTGGCATAGTTGGGGGGCTTACCCCGTGTCACAATATTTTTTACAGGCTAAGAGCAACTCACCATGGTCTCATTGTGCACTTTTAAATCCAGTGACTAGCCATCAGTTACGTTATGCAGCAAAGCATATGTTTAATCAGAAGCATTATACTTCGGGTATAAATTATTATATAGCCTACTTTAAACGTAAACTTCTTGAATAAAACCCATAGGTGATGTAATGGATTCATTTCCTGAGATAGAAATAGCTGAATATAAAGTTTTTGATGAAAGTAATAATAATGATGATAACGTATTAAACATTTCTTATGGCGTTGATGAAAACTATCTTGATGGTGTGGGGGTATCAATCGCTTCAGTTGTATTAAACAATAATATCCCGCTCGCTTTTCACATTATTTGTGACTCATACTCCCCGTGTTTTGTAAAATATATAGAGCGTTTAGCCGTACAGCATCACATAAAAATTTCTCTTTATCTTATTAAAGTAGAAAGCCTTGAGGTATTGCCTCAAACTAAAGTATGGTCGAGAGCAATGTATTTTCGTTTATTTGCTTTCGATTATCTCAGCAAGAAGGTAAATACCTTACTTTATTTGGATGCCGATGTTGTATGCAAAGGATCTTTGCAAGATCTTCTACGGCTTGATTTGACAGAGAAGATTGCTGCGGTCGTAAAAGATGTTGATTCCATCCAGAATAAGGTAAATGAGAGATTAAGAGCATTTAATTTACAAGGTGGTTATTTTAACTCCGGCGTGGTTTTTGTTAACCTGAAATTATGGAAAGAGAATGCCTTAACTGAAAAGGCATTTTTACTTCTGGCAGGTAAAGAAACTGACTCTTTTAAATATCCCGATCAGGATGTTTTGAATATTCTCCTACAGGACAAAGTCATTTTTCTACCGCGACCGTATAATACCATTTATACTATTAAAAGTGAGTTGAAAGATAAGTCACATAAAAAATATAGCAATATAATTAATGATAATACTGTTTTAATTCATTATACGGGCGCTACAAAACCATGGCATGCCTGGGCAAATTATCCTTCAGTTATCTATTATAAAAATGCACGGCTGAACTCGCCCTGGAAAGATTCTCCCGCAAAAGATGCGCGTACCATAGTCGAATTTAAGAAGCGATATAAACATCTTCTCGTGCAGGGGCATTATTTTAAAGGCCTTCTGGCTGGAAGCGCATATCTTTATCGTAAACTTTTCCACAAATAATTCCCCTCCCTAAATCTCCATTATGATTATTGAAAAAAAGATTAAAAACTATACCGTCTTTGTCAAAAAAGACGGTGAAAAATACATTGGAATATTCAAAGATTTTCTATCTTATAATCATCAGGTTATTAAAGTCTTCCGTAATATAGAAGATACAAAAGTTGTATTGATTAATACAGACTACGGAAAATATATTCTCAAAGTATTTAGCCCAAAAGTAAAAAATACTGAACGCTTTTTTAAATCGTTAGTAAAAGGGGATTACTACGAAAAGCTTTTTCATCAGACAGATCGTGTGCGGCGTGAAGGGTTTGCGGCGCTTAATGATTTTTACCTGCTGGCGGAAATTAAAACATTACGCTATGTAAAAACATACGTGATGATAATTGAGTATATTGAAGGTATTGAACTTGTTGATATGCCAGAAATTTCTGACGAGGTGAGAGAGAAAATCAAACAGTCGATATATTCTCTGCATCAGCATGGTATGGTTTCGGGCGATCCCCATAAAGGTAACTTTATCCTGCAAGGCAATGAGATCAGAATTATCGATTTGTCCGGAAAAAGACCTTCCAGACAACGAAAAGCAAAGGATCGTATTGATTTAGAAAGACATTATGGTATCAAAAATAATGTGAGAGATATCGGATTTTACTTATTGATTTATAAGAAAAAACTCCGAAATTTCCTTCGTCGTATTAAGGGTAAGGAAAAGCGCTGATCAATGTAGCACGTTTGGTTTAATTTAAGGAGCTGACTGACTTTTATTTGCTGCAGCGTTATGACATACTTGAGAGAATTTGAGATGTAATATTAGTTATTGAATATAACATTTATTTATAGGTTGCATGATAAACATACGAGTTTTTTATGGGCAGCGTTAACTTCATAACTCACGCCGATGTTCTGCAACTTATTGCGAAAAGAACGGCTGAAGATTGTATTATTTTTCTTTCTGGTCCTACGTCCAGAAAGACGCCGCTGTCCTTGTTACGAATGAAAGATGTCATTGCAGTCAATGGTTCTGTTCAATATTTGCTAAACAATAACGTCAAGCCATTTTTGTACCTTCTGACGGATGTTCGCTTCCTCCATCGCCGGCGCGAAGATTTTTATAACTTTAGCCGTAACAGTCAGTTTACTATCGTCAATCTTGATGTGTACGAACAGGCTTCAGTGGATGATCAAAAATATATTGAAGAAAACTGTTTAATTATTCGCTCCTTTTATCGCCGAGAAAAAGGGGGCTTTTTAAAGAAAATTAAATTTAATATCCTCAAGCGGGTTCATAAAGCATTACTTATTTCAGTTCCCCTTTCGAAAAGAGGGCGACTGGCTGGATTTTGCAAGGATATCAGCATCGGGTATTGCTCTTGCCATACTATTGCTTATACCGCTATTCAAGTTGCCTATTCCCTTAAGTATGGTCGTATTATATGTTCTGGGCTTGACTTAACAGGGAGTTGCCCACGTTTCTATGACGAATCTACCAGCCCTATGCCATCTGAGCTTAGTAAAGATCTGTTTAAAATACTGCCATTTTTTACTTTTATGAGAAAAAATGTGAGTGATTTAAATATCTTTAATTTATCAGATGATACTGCAATTCATTACGATATTATTCCATATATTACAGCCTCGGAACTTGAGGATGAAATATATTACGATAAAATTGTCTAGACACTAGATAAATCATTATTTTGCGTTGCTTCGGCACGCATTTCTTTTTCTATAAAATTTCTTTTTCTATAAAATTTCTTTTTCTATAAAGTTAACTATTCTGGATTATAGCTATTATGATTAAAAAAATCATATTTACTGTTACTCCTATATTTTCAATTCCTCCTCGTGGCGCGGCTGCGGTAGAAACCTGGATTTACCAGGTTGCAAAACGACTATCAATACCGAGTGCTATTGCTTGTATAAAGAATGCTGGCTATCCTGAATATAATAAAATAAACGATAACTGTGATATTCATTACATTGGGTTTAGTAAAGTTTATAAGCGTCTTTTTCAGAAATGGACTCGTCTCGACCCACTACCCTATTCCCAGCGTGTCCTTAATATTAGAGATAAAGTGACTACCCAGGAAGATAGCGTCATTGTTATTCATAATAGTATGAAACTGTATCGGCAGATCAGAGAGCGCAATCCAAATGCAAAACTGGTTATGCACATGCATAACGCATTTGAACCAGAACTGCCTGATAATGATGCAAAAATTATCGTGCCCAGTCAGTTTCTTAAAGCGTTTTATGAAGAAAGATTGCCCGCCGCTGCTGTTAGTATTGTGCCTAATGGTTTTTGTGCTGAGACTTATAAAAGAAACCCACAAAATAACCTCCGTCAGCAATTAAATATTGCGGAAGATGCCACCGTTCTCTTATATGCCGGGAGAATTTCGCCTGATAAAGGCATCCTGTTGCTTTTGCAGGCGTTCAAAAAATTACGTACCTTAAAAAGTAATATTAAACTTGTCGTTGTTGGCGACCCTTATGCAAGCCGCAAGGGTGAAAAAGCAGAGTATCAAAAGAAAGTACTGGACGCCGCAAAAGAGATTGGAACTGATTGTATTATGGCTGGGGGGCAATCTCCTGACCAGATGCATAACTTCTATCATATAGCCGATCTGGTTATTGTGCCATCTCAGGTTGAAGAAGCATTTTGCATGGTGGCTGTAGAAGCGATGGCAGCAGGAAAAGCGGTTCTTGCCAGCAAAAAAGGGGGGATTAGCGAATTTGTGTTAGATGGCATAACGGGCTATCACCTCGCAGAACCTATGTCGAGCGACAGTATAATTAATGATATTAACCGTGCGCTTGCTGATAAGGAACGCCACCAGATTGCCGAAAAAGCAAAATCCCTGGTGTTTTCAAAATACAGTTGGGAAAATGTAGCGCAGCGTTTCGAGGAACAAATGAAAAACTGGTTTGATAAGTGATTGAGTCCTGATGATGGAAAACGCGCTGATACCGTAATAAGTATCAGCGCGTTTTTTTTATCTATTTCTTAGCGCCAACAGAAAACCAGTAATGATACCAATTTGAGCAATATCGACCTGTTCAAAATTGCCACGAACGATATAAAAACCGACGAAAGATAAAAATAGCAAGAGATGAGCATTGTAGGGGCTTATCTCTACTTTCCTGAAGGTAGAGCTGGCTGTTTCCCTGATGATAGCGCCATATAAATAGGCCAGGCTCGCCAGACCTAATATGCCTGCACTAAACCAGATGTACAGAATGGTATTATGCGGACCGATAGATTCTTTAAAGGTCCACGTTGGATAATCGACAACGCGTTTATTATAAACACTATCATACACATCATTACTATAGCCGTAGCCCTTGATCGGGTTTTCCTGAATCAGTATCCACGCGGTGCCCTGGGTTCCGTTAGTATAACGATATGAGCTATCTGTCTGCTGTAATTTATACAGTAGTCGCTCCTGATCCGGTTTATGGCTTTGCTGAGTGATAACTAAAACGCCAGCAATAACCAGGATAGCAGCGCCAATTCCCATTAGTTTCCACTGGCGGTTCAAAATTGCCCACAAAGCACCCACCACTAAAACTGCCAGCCATGCTCCCCGCGACAAGGTACCTAACATTAAGAACAAGTAGACGGCGCTCAGCGCAAAGAAAGCGAGTTTGAGCGATGTTTTTCTGAATAGCCAGATATTCAATAATGCCGGGAACAGAAATACCATTGAATCAGATATATGTCGATGGTCATAGTTTGTAAATGGCATCACCCCCCTGGAATAGTCCTGAATATAAAAGACAATTTCTACCAGTGAACGTAATCCTAAACTTGTTAAAAAGGAGAAAAGTACTATTTTCGCAACCGTTTCTTTTGTTTCATCTTTTAATAGTACGGGAATTAATAAAGTATATAATAAGAAACCCTCCAGTACCGTATTTTCAAATTCCTTGAAACTTCCTTTCATATCTGGCGATATGAGTATGGAATAAACAAGGATTAATGATAATACTGCTACGCTATAAAATACGCTATTTTTGAAAAGAGGGGGGAAACTTTTCGGTGAGCGTGAGACCTGATAAATCGCGGTGATAATCATAAGTATGATTATCAAATGCTTATAACGCGTAATACCATCCAGAAAATACGTAGCAACAAAAAGAAAAACCAGCGCTTTATTCCAGATCGGTTTCCATTTCTCTTTATTTAACGTTAATGATGTGGTTAGCATCTTTTCTCCACAATAGGTTTGGGATGAGACAGAGTCTCTTTAATGAATCTTTCCAAATACGCTTGTGGCATCTAAATTCGCCAGGTTCTGTTCTGGTGAGCAGCATGCCATTTGGTTCTTCCCATAACCTCCAATTAACCCAGGGTCCGTTGGGCCATATAGCGTAATATTCGGTCTGTCGAGCGCGGCGGTGAGATGGCTCAGGCCGGTATCAACCGATACGACAAATTTTGCGCCAGCCAGCACTCTGGCGACCTCCTCCAGGCTCATGCGCGGTAACACATCCACATAGTCAAAGCCTTCGGCCAGTCGTTTAGCACGGGCCTCCTCATGAGGCGCGCCCCAGGGAAGTTTTATCCGTAATCCGGTGTTGCCCACCAGGCCGATAAGCTCGCGCCAGTTTGCTTCCGGCCAGTGTTTATCATCGCGGGTCGTGGCATGTAAAAATACCGCATATGGATCGCTAACCGCCTGCTGGCAATGCAGAAAATGTTTTGCGATGGCATAATCGCCCTGCGACTGCGGTTTATCGTATCCCAGGCTTTTGGCGAACAGCTCGCGCGTCCGTTCAACCGCATGTTGTTGCTTTGCGATATGGTGTTTACGGTTATAGAACAGGCTGGCCAGCGGTTCGCGGGCGGTACTCCAGTCCATACCGTGCTTTGTCCCATGCGCCAGACGCGTCACCAGCGCCGCGCTTTTCACCAGCCCCTGCGCATCAATCACAGCGTCATATTGGTATGCGCATACCGCCCGATGAAAGGCTGTGCGTTCCGCTTTGATGGGCGCGGAAAACCAGGCCTTGCGCCAACGGCGAATAGCGACGGGAATCACGCGATCGACAGCACTGTGCCAGGACGGAATTTGCGCAAACCCTTCTTCGACAACCCAATCAAATTGAATCCCCGGAATCGCCTGTTGCGCGTCGGTAAGCGCAGGCAGGGTATGTAATACGTCGCCCATCGATGATGTTTTAACGATCAAAACCCGCATTAAACGCCCTCTTCCGACAACAGCGAATGAAGCTCTTCCAGAACCCGCTGCGGCGTGATATCGATCAGGCTCTGGTGATAGCCTTGCGCCGTATCACCTTTACGCACTTTGTGATAACCCGTAATGAGACGAATCACCCGGGCCTTATGAGACAGCGGCGGCGTGAAATCCGGGCTACTTGGGCCATACAAGGCGACCAGCGGGCGGTCGAGCGCCGCCGCGACGTGCATCAGTCCGGAATCGTTGGTGACGATGGCTTTACAGGCGGCTATCAGAATGACGGCCTGTTCCAGCTGGGTTTCCCCCGCCAGGTTGCGACACCATGCCTGCTGCTCGCTATTCAGCGCCGCCAGGATCTCATTTCCGGCTTCATGGTCTTTTGCCGAGCCAAACAGCACGACCTGATACCCTTCGTTAATGAGCTGCTTTGCCAGTTCGGCGTAGTGATAGTGCGGCCAACGTTTTGCCGGGCCAAATTCCGCGCCGGGGCAAAAGCCGATCAGAGGACGTTCAGAAGATAATGAAAAGTCGCTGCACATCAGCGACTTTTCACCCTCGCTAACCTGGAGCTGCGGCCAGAGTAGCGGCTGCGGCAGATCTTTCGCCGTGCGCATCACGCCCTTGTCATAAGCCAGTGCCACGTAGCGCTCCACCATTAGTGGCCAGGCGTCTTTATCAAGGACGCGCGCATCGTTCAGCAGGCCATAGCGCATTTCGCCGCGCCAGCCGGTACGGTGCGGGATATTGGCAAAGAAAGGAATCAGCGCCGATTTAAACGAATTTGGCAACACCCAGGCGCGATCGTAGCGCTTCTCTCGCAGGCTATGGCCCAATCTGCGGCGCTCGCCGATTTCCAGCGCGCCGTGGCCCAGCGGCATGGGTATCGCCTCGTTAACTTCCGGCATACGCGATAACAATGGACGGCACCAGGCTGGCGCCATCACGTCGATTATCGCCTGGGGATAGCGCGCTTTAAGCGTGCGATAGAGACTTTGCGACATCATCATGTCGCCCACCCAGGACGGGCCAATGACCAAAATTTTCATACTTACGCGTCGCGGTTCAGCCAGGCCATATACTCCGTGACGCCTTCGGCGACGGTCTTAAAGGGTTTGTCGTAGCCCGCGTTGCGTAGATTGGTTAAATCCGCCTGCGTAAACGCCTGATAGCGGCCTTTCAGCTTATCCGGGAACGGAATGTATTCAATGCTGCCTTTTTTATGGTATGCCAGCGTCGCGTCGGCGACGGCCTGGAAAGATTCCGCACGGCCTGTGCCCAGGTTAAAGATGCCGGACTTACCGCTTTCCAGGAACCACAGGTTAACGGCGGCCACATCGCCCACGTAAACGAAGTCGCGCTTGAAGTTTTCGCTGCCTTCAAACAGTTTCGGGCTTTCGCCGTTGTTTAACTGTGTATTCAGATGAAATGCCACGCTTGCCATGCTGCCTTTATGGCCTTCACGTGGTCCATAGACGTTGAAATAGCGGAAACCGACAATCTGCGAGTTCGCTTCTGGCAGGATCTGGCGCACATATTCATCAAACAGGAATTTAGAATAGCCGTAAACGTTAAGCGGTTTTTCGTATTCGCGCGATTCGATGAAATCAGACGTGCGACCGCCATAGGTGGCGGCAGAAGAGGCGTAGAGGAACGGGATTTCGCGCTCAAGACAATAGTGCAGCAGCTCTTTGGAGTATTGATAGTTATTATCCATCATATACTTGCCGTCCCACTCGGTGGTGGAAGAGCAGGCGCCTTCATGGAAAATAGCTTCGATATCGCCGAGCTCTTCTCCGGACATAATCTGGATCAGGAAATCTTCCTTATCCATATAGTCAGCAATGTTCAGATCCACCAGGTTTACAAACTTGGTGCCGTCTTTCAGGTTATCCACCACCAGAATATCGGTGATACCTTTATCATTCAGGGCCTTAACGATATTGCTGCCGATAAAGCCCGCGCCGCCGGTAACGATGATCATAACTGTAACCTTTGAATTATGGTGTCAGAGACTGTCTCAGACATGAATGCTCTTATCATAACACTATTCATCCATTCACTGATAACCCGTGAGGATACGCGTGATTTATGCTGCATTTTAAAGAAGTGATGACGCGTCATCTCGTATCAACGTATCGCTTTGGGTAATATGTGCTGAAATTTGCCCAGTCTGGAGAATCGCAATGCGTGGGGATTTTTACAAACAGTTAACCAACGATCTGGAAACCGCCCGAGCGGAAGGATTGTTTAAAGAAGAGCGCATTATTACGTCTGCGCAGCAGGCGGATATCACCGTGGCGGATGGAAGCCACGTTATTAACTTTTGCGCCAATAACTATCTCGGGCTGGCGAATCACCCTGAGCTGATTAATGCCGCAAAAGCGGGCATGGACAGCCACGGTTTCGGTATGGCGTCCGTGCGTTTTATCTGCGGCACCCAGGACAGCCACAAAGCGCTGGAGCAAAAGCTGGCAAGCTTCCTCGGCATGGAAGATGCGATTCTGTATTCCTCCTGTTTCGACGCTAACGGCGGCTTGTTTGAGACGTTGCTGGGCGCGGAAGACGCTATTATTTCCGACGCGCTGAACCACGCGTCTATCATTGACGGCGTGCGTTTGTGTAAAGCGAAGCGCTATCGCTATGCCAACAACGATATGGCAGAGCTGGAAGCGCGGCTGAAAGAGGCGCGTGAGGCCGGCGCGCGTCATGTCCTGATCGCCACCGACGGCGTGTTCTCAATGGATGGCGTCATCGCCAATCTGAAAGGCGTCTGTGATCTGGCCGATAAATACGATGCGCTGGTGATGGTTGATGACTCCCACGCGGTAGGCTTTGTCGGCGAAAACGGTCGTGGTTCCCATGAATACTGCGACGTAATGGGCCGCGTAGATATTATTACCGGTACGCTGGGCAAAGCGTTAGGCGGCGCATCCGGCGGCTATACCGCGGCGCGCAAAGAGGTCGTTGAGTGGTTGCGTCAGCGTTCCCGCCCATATCTGTTTTCCAATTCACTGGCGCCGGCGATCGTGGCGGCTTCTATTAAAGTGTTAGAGATGGTGGAAGCGGGCGCAGAACTGCGCGATCGCTTGTGGGCGAACGCCCGGCAGTTCCGTGAGCAGATGTCTGCCGCGGGATTTACGCTGGCAGGCGCGGATCACGCCATCATCCCGGTAATGCTGGGAGATGCGGTTGTCGCGCAGAAATTTGCCCGCGAACTGCAAAAAGAGGGCATTTACGTTACCGGTTTCTTCTATCCGGTCGTACCAAAAGGTCAGGCGCGTATTCGTACCCAGATGTCTGCGGCGCATACGCCTGAGCAAATTACGCGTGCAGTAGACGCGTTCACGCGTATTGGTAAACAACTGGGCGTGATTGCCTGAGGATGTAAGATGAAAGCGTTATCCAAACTGAAAGCGGAAGAGGGCATCTGGATGACCGACGTTCCGGAACCGGAAGTCGGCCATAACGATTTGCTGATTAAAATCCGTAAAACAGCCATCTGCGGTACTGACGTTCACATCTATAACTGGGATGACTGGTCGCAAAAAACCATCCCGGTTCCGATGGTCGTGGGGCATGAATATGTCGGCGAAGTGGTCGGCATCGGTCAGGAAGTGAAAGGCTTTAAAATCGGCGATCGCGTCTCCGGCGAAGGTCATATCACCTGCGGTCATTGCCGCAACTGCCGTGGCGGTCGTACTCACCTGTGTCGCAACACCACCGGCGTGGGCGTCAACCGTCCCGGCTGCTTCGCGGAATACCTGGTCATCCCGGCGTTCAATGCGTTTAAAATCCCGGATAACATTTCTGATGATTTAGCCTCTATTTTCGACCCGTTTGGTAATGCGGTGCATACGGCGCTGTCTTTCGATCTGGTCGGCGAAGATGTACTGGTATCGGGGGCGGGGCCAATCGGCGTAATGGCCGCCGCGGTGGCGAAACATGTCGGCGCGCGTCATGTGGTGATTACTGACGTCAATGAATACCGTCTGGAGCTGGCGCGTAAAATGGGCGTCACCCGCGCGGTCAACGTCGCGAAAGAGAGCCTGAACGACGTCATGGCGGAGCTGGGAATGACCGAAGGGTTCGATGTGGGTCTGGAGATGTCCGGCGCGCCGCCGGCGTTTCGTACCATGCTGGACACCATGAATCACGGCGGTCGTATTGCGATGCTGGGGATTCCGCCATCAGATATGTCTATCGACTGGACAAAAGTCATCTTTAAGGGCTTGTTCATTAAAGGTATTTATGGTCGTGAGATGTTCGAAACGTGGTACAAAATGGCGGCGCTGATCCAGTCCGGTCTGGATCTGTCACCGATTATCACCCATCGTTTCTCTATTGATGATTTCCAGAAAGGTTTTGACGCCATGCGTTCAGGCCAGTCAGGAAAAGTTATTCTGAGCTGGGATTAATATGTATAGAGACCCGATAATTTTATCGGGTCTGATATACGTTTCCTCGTAAAAGGTTGGTGTCATTCGCCAACCTTTTTTGTTAGGGAAAATCTGGAAAGCCGTAAAGAATTGTCATAGACATCAAGCATTCGTAATTGCGCTTTACTCTTATTTTACTCGCTAACGTCACGCTCTACTCTGAGTTTTGTGCTTGCTTTTTACTGTAAAAATTAATTATGGCGGCTTAATAGTTTCTTAATAGAGCCACAGTATAAAGGCAGGGTAAATTAAGGTTTTTCTGGTAATCGTTATGAAAAATAGTAAAACCAAAGTGAGTATCATTGTCCCGTTATATAATGCGGGAGCGGATTTTAATGCTTGCATGGCGTCGTTAATCGCGCAAACGTGGTCGGCGCTGGAAATTATTATTGTGAATGATGGATCGACGGATCATTCCGTTGAGATAGCAAAACATTACGCGGAACATTACCCGCATGTTCGACTACTTCATCAGGCCAATGCTGGCGCGTCTGTCGCCCGTAATCTTGGCCTGCAAGCAGCGACCGGCGATTATGTCGCCTTTGTCGATGCAGATGACCTGGTCTACCCGAAGATGTATGAAACGCTGATGACCATGGCGCTTAACGATGATCTGGACGTTGCGCAGTGCAACGCGGACTGGTGCGTCCGAAAAACCGGGCACGCCTGGCAATCTATTCCGACCGATCGTCTGCGCTCCACCGGAGTATTAAGTGGACCGGATTGGTTGCGTATGGCGCTGGCCTCGCGGCGCTGGACGCATGTTGTCTGGATGGGCGTTTATCGACGTGCGCTGATTATCGATAACAATATTACTTTCGTTCCCGGACTACATCATCAGGACATATTATGGTCGACGGAAGTTATGTTTAATGCCACGCGCGTACGTTATACCGAACAATCATTATATAAATATTTCCTGCATGATAATTCGGTAAGCCGTTTGCAAAGACAAGGCAATAAAAATCTTAATTATCAGCGGCATTATATTAAAATTACGCGATTATTAGAAAAGCTCAATCGTGATTATGCCCGTCGTATTCCGATTTACCCGGAATTTCGCCAGCAAATTACCTGGGAAGCGTTACGTGTTTGTCATGCGGTACGTAAAGAGCCTGATATTTTGACCCGCCAGCGTATGATTGCCGAAATTTTTACTTCTGGCATGTATAGACGGATGATGGCTAACGTCCGCAGCGCGAAAGCAGCTTATCAGACGCTGCTCTGGTCCTTCCGGCTGTGGCAATGGCGCGACAAAACCTTGTCGCACCGTCGTATGGCCCGTAAGGCGCTCAATCTGTCTTAGCGCTCACGTTTTTAGGCGCGGCGATTTTCCCCCAGCCTTGCCACTGGTGCTGAAACCAGACAACCACGGAACTTTGCGTAATGCTCTCACCGATGACGCTGAAAAAGCGCGTAGCGTAGACCGGTTGCAGCGGTTTTTTCGGCTTGCACATCTTCACGCCGCGAAAGGGATTGCGCGGCGCGTCAATTTTCTGCGGCGTCAAATCAGGTCGGGACGTATCTACCTGCGGTTCGTTGAGCAGGCTGCCTGGACGTACCAGGGTGATATCCGCCGGCAGGCGATAAACCATCTGTTGCAGCACGCGAACCGTTGCGGGATGCGGATGACCAATCGCGATAGCGGAACCGTTGCGACGGGCCAGTTCGATAGCGCGATTAAACTGACGGCGGATATCCGCCTCGTTTTGCGTATCGTCGAGGAACACTTTGCGCTTGATCACTTTCACACCCGTACCGGATGCCGCGCGCATCGCCTGGCTATTGCCAATCGTCATGCTGTCGAGAAAATAGAGATTGTAATGTTCCAGCGCCTGCATAACTTTTTGCATACCGAACAGGCTGGAAGTCATTGCGCTGCCCATGTGGTTATTAAGCCCGACGGCATACGGCACGTTGTTTACCGCCTCGCGGATAATGCGCTCGATCTCATCGCTGCTCATATCTGGTCGCAGCGTATCCTTCTCCAGCGGCTGTTTGCTTAGCGGCGCCATCGGCAGATGGATTAACACCTCATGCCCGCTATTGTGCGCTTTAGTTGCCATTTCGCGCGCGTGCGGCGCGTTGGGCAGCACGGCGACGGAGATGTTTGGTGGCAGCGCCAGAACCTGGTTTTCCGTGTGCGGGCGATAGCCAAAATCATCAATCACGATGGCGAGCTTGCCAGCGAAAACGGGATGTGCAAACGCCAGCAAAGTGGCCAGCGTGAGAATGGAGCGACGAAACTGAGGCAAAACTTATCTTCCCAACCACGGCTGTGGATTGACGGCCTGACCCTGGCGACGAATTTCGAAATAAAGCGAGGGTCTGCCCTGACCGCCGCTACTGCCCACAAGGGCGATAGGTTGTCCGGCGCGCACCTGCGCGCCTACGCTGACCAGCGCGCTCTGGTTATAGCCGTAAAGGCTCATATCACCTTTACCATGCTCCACGACCACCACCAGGCCATAGCCTTGCAGCCAGTCCGCCAGAATCACCCTGCCGTCGGCGATGGCTTTGACCTCGGTGCCTTCCGACGCGCCGATCACCATCCCCTTCCAACGTAGCTCACCCTGCAGCCGTTCGCCATAGCGATGTAATATCGGGCCGCGTACCGGCCAGTATGCCTGACCGCGTGGCGCGCCCAGACCGCCGGTGCGGGACATTAGCGAACGCTCGCTTTCCGTCGGCTTATAGGTGCTGCCTTTACGCGAGGCTTCCTGCTGCTTATCGCGTACCGCCTGCGCTTCGCGGGCTTCACGCTCCGCTCGCGCTTTGGCCGCCGCTTCCGCCCGCGCGATACTGTTGCGTAGGCGTGATTCGTTGGCGCGTAGTTCGCTTAACTGTTGCTGGCCTTGCTGAATAGACGACTCCAGTCCGGCAAGCGTTTTCTTACGTTCATTACGCGCCTGCTCCAGCTTCGCCTGCTGGGCGCGCTGCTCATACAGCAACGTTTGTTGTTGGCTTTGCTTCTCTTCCAGCTCGGCTTTTTGCGTGGCGACCTGTTCGCGAGTCTGTTTCAGTTCGGCGATAGTCTCCTGGCGCGCCTGGTTCAGATAGCCGAAGTAGGCCTGCAGGCGTTGCCCACGCTGGCTTTCTTCTCCGCTAAGAATAAGCTGAATGCCGGTGTGTTCGCCCTGGCGGAAAGCGGCGTCCAACTGTGCGGCGAGATTACGCTCCTGGCTGGCTTTTTGCTGCTCCAGTTTGGCAATTGAGGCGTTCATCTCATCAATTTGCGCGTTTAACTGATCCAGAGTGCTTTGCGTTTCGCGCAGCTTACGCGCTGCGGCCGAGATGGCCTCTTCCTGGGCTTTCAGTTGTGCCAGGAGGCTGGCGCGCTGTTGCTGCTGCTGGCGTACGTCGCGTTCTTTCGCGGCGATATCGGCCTGAATAGATTTGAGTTGATCGCGGTCATCCGCGTGGGCGGAAAAGGCGCACAACAATACGCCAGCGCTAAGTACGCTGGCGTAGAACAAAGGCCTGACTGAAAACGTTCTTGGTTTCACGGCCTGTTGAATGGTGTTAATCGCCTTTCCCCTCATGGGGAGGGATTATTCCACGATGAACAGCGGCTTACCAGTCATCTCTTGCGGGATTTCCATCCCCATCAGCGACAGCATGGTAGGCGCAATGTCTGAAAGTTTGCCGCCTTCGACCGCCTTCACGTTTTTCTCGCCGACATAAATCAGCGGCACCGGCAGGTTGGTGTGGGCGGTATGCGCCTGACCGGTCGCCGGATCGCGCATCTGCTCCGCGTTGCCGTGGTCCGCGGTAATCAACAGTTGTCCACCAACGGACTCAACCGCTTTTGTTACCTGTTCAATGCAGTTATCCAACGCTTCCACCGCTTTGATGGCGGCTTCCATCACGCCGGTATGACCGACCATATCGCCGTTTGGATAGTTACAAATGATGGTGTCGTACTTACCGCTTTCGATCGCCGCGACCAATTTTTCAGTCAATTCTGCAGAGCTCATTTCCGGTTGCAGGTCATAAGTGGCCACTTTCGGGGAGTTGATCAGAATGCGCTCTTCACCAGCAAACGGTTCTTCTACGCCGCCGTTAAAGAAAAAGGTTACGTGCGCATATTTTTCCGTTTCGGAAATACGCAGCTGAGTTTTGTCGTTTTTCGCCATCCATTCGCCAAAGGTATTCGCCAGCGACGCTGGTGGGTAGGCAACGGCAGTTTTGATATCGGCGGCGTATTCGGTCAGCATCACGAAGTTCAGATTAACCACTTTCTTACGCGCAAAGCCGTCGAAATCAGCGTTAACGAAAGCGCGGGTAATTTCGCGCGCGCGGTCAGCGCGGAAGTTCATGAAAATCAGCGTGTCGCCGTCTTCCATCGCCGCATCAGCCTGGCCCTCGGCGCGGATAACGGTCGCTTTGACAAACTCATCGTTTTCATCACGAGCGTAAGCGGCCTGCAGGCCAGCCACAGCGGTATCCGCCTGGAATTCGCCCTGGGCCAGGGTCATCAGATCATACGCTTTTTCCACGCGATCCCAACGGTTGTCGCGGTCCATAGCGTAGTAACGACCGACGATAGACGCCACGCGGCCTTTGCCCAGCGCGGCGAATTTGTCTTCGAATTTTTTCAGCGAGGCTTCAGCGCTGCGCGGCGGCGTGTCGCGACCGTCGAGGAAGGCGTGCAGATAGATTTTTTCTGCGCCGCGCTCTGCGGCCAGCTCCACCATCGCCATAATGTGATCTTCGTGGCTGTGGACGCCGCCCGCGGACAGCAGGCCCATAATATGAACCGCTTTACCGGCGTTTTTCGCCTGGTCTACCGCATTGGTCAGGACTGGGTTAGCAAAGAAAGTACGTTCTTTAATTTCAACGTCCAGACGCGTCAGGTCCTGATAAACGATGCGGCCTGCGCCCAGGTTAACGTGGCCCACTTCGGAGTTGCCCATCTGGCGGTCAGGCAGACCCACTTCCAGACCGGATGCGTCGATCAGGGTATGCGGACGTTTTGCCCACAGAGCATCCATCACCGGGGTTTTGGCGTTTAAGATAGCGTTATCCTGCTGTTCTTCACGGTAGCCGTAGCCATCCAGAATCACCAGTACCATAGGTTTTTTAGAAACCGACATTGCGACAACCTCATACTCAATAGACAAAATAATTGCGTAATTTTACTACAGCTGAATCGATAAAATAGCCTCAGAAGATCAAAGAAAGGGATCGCGCTGGCGTGAGAAGGCAAGTAATAGCGTGATTTTTTTTCGTAGCGCCCCGCAAAAATGCATTCCAGTGCACGCTCTGGCTGTATTTGCGCCACTGCACAGGTATACTCCTTTCCTGGTTTTTTAATCACTACGTCGGGAGTTGTTACCCCCCATGCAAGAAATTATGCAATTTGTTGGCCGTCATCCCATACTGAGTATCGCCTGGATTGCGTTACTGGTGGCGGTTTTATTTACCACGTTCAAAGGTCTGACTTCAAAAGTTAAGGTGATTACACGCGGCGAAGCCACGCGCCTTATCAACAAAGAGGACGCCGTTGTTGTGGATTTACGTCAACGTGACGATTTCCGTAAAGGCCATATCGCTGGCGCGACCAATTTGCTGCCGAGCGAAATCAAAGCCAACAATGTTGGCGAACTGGAAAAGCACAAAGACAAGCCGATTATCGTGGTCGACGGTTCTGGTATGCAGTGCCAGGAATCCGCTAACGCGCTGACAAAAGCCGGCTTTGAAAAGGTCTTTGTGTTGAAAGAAGGCGTAGCAGGCTGGAGCGGCGAGAATCTGCCTCTGGTGCGCGGTAAGTGATTACCCGTCGTTTTCATGACGCAAGGGGAATGACTTGCCCTTGCGTCGACATGAAATCCATCGGGTAAAAAACAGGAGCGAAGTCATGGCCAATATTGAAATCTACACCAAAGCAACCTGTCCGTTTTGCCATCGTGCAAAGGCGCTGTTAAACAGCAAGGGCGTGAGTTTCCAGGAAATTGCGATTGACGGCGACGCCGTGAAGCGTGAAGAGATGATCAAACGTAGTGGCCGAACGACGGTTCCGCAAATTTTTATTGATGCACAGCACATTGGCGGTTGTGACGACTTGTATGCGCTGGATGCGCGTGGTGGACTGGATCCGCTGTTGCGTTAAGGCGTACTCAAGTATTTAAGGACAACACTAAAGGGTTTTACACATGTCAGAACAAAATAACACTGAAATGGCTTTCCAGATCCAACGTATCTATACCAAGGATGTTTCTTTCGAAGCGCCAAACGCACCGCATGTTTTCCAGAAAGATTGGCAGCCAGAGGTTAAACTGGATCTTGATACGGCATCTTCCCAACTGGCGGATGACGTTTATGAAGTTGTGCTGCGTGTTACCGTAACGGCTTCCCTGGGGGAAGAAACCGCGTTCCTGTGCGAAGTTCAGCAGGCCGGTATTTTCTCCATCAGCGGTATTGAAGGTACTCAGATGGCGCATTGCCTGGGCGCATACTGCCCGAACATTCTGTTCCCGTATGCTCGCGAGTGCATCACCAGCCTGGTTTCACGCGGTACGTTCCCGCAACTGAACCTTGCGCCGGTCAACTTTGATGCGCTGTTCATGAACTATTTGCAGCAGCAGGCTGGCGAAGGTACTGAAGAACATCAGGATGCCTGATGAACCAAAGTAATGCGTCAATGACAGTCATCGGTGCCGGCTCGTACGGCACCGCTCTTGCCATCACTCTGGCGAGAAACGGCCACCAGGTTGTCCTGTGGGGCCACGACCCAAAACATATCGCGACCCTGGAGCACGATCGCTGCAACGTCGCGTTCCTTCCCGATGTGCCTTTTCCCGATACGTTACACCTGGAAAGCGACTTAGCAACCGCGCTGGCGGCCAGTCGTAACATTCTGGTGGTGGTGCCAAGCCATGTTTTCAGCGACGTGCTGCGGCAGATTAAACCGCTGATGCGTCCGGATGCGCGTCTGGTATGGGCGACCAAAGGCCTGGAAGCGGAAACGGGGCGCCTGTTGCAGGATGTCGCTCGCGAGGCGTTAGGCGATCAAATCCCGCTGGCGGTGATTTCCGGTCCGACGTTCGCTAAAGAGCTGGCGGCGGGTTTGCCGACGGCAATCTCGCTGGCCTCAACCGATGAGACCTTTGCCGACGATCTCCAGCAACTGTTGCACTGCGGAAAAAGTTTTCGCGTCTATATCAATGCGGATTTTATCGGCGTGCAGCTTGGCGGCGCGGTGAAAAACGTGATTGCGATTGGCGCGGGGATGTCTGACGGCATCGGCTTCGGCGCGAACGCCCGCACGGCGCTAATCACGCGTGGACTGACCGAAATGTCGCGGCTTGGCGCAGCGCTTGGTGCCGATCCCGCCACCTTTATGGGGATGGCGGGTTTAGGCGATCTGGTGCTGACCTGTACCGACAACCAGTCGCGCAACCGTCGTTTTGGCATGATGCTTGGCCAGGGCATGGACGTTAAAGGCGCGCAGGATAAGATTGGCCAGGTGGTCGAAGGCTATCGCAATACGAAAGAAGTTCGTGAATTGGCGCACCGTTTTGGTGTTGAAATGCCAATAACCGAGGAAATTTATCAAGTATTGTATTGCGGAAAAAACGCGCGCGAGGCAGCATTAACGTTATTAGGTCGCGCCCGCAAGGAAGAGCTGAGTCGCCACTAGCCGTAAGGAACTGTTTGCATAAACGACCCAACCCGCACAGAACGGGTTGGTCGTTTTCTGCCCGTCTGGAGTAAGCCATGCCGTGTGAAGAACTGGAAATCGTCTGGAAGAATATTAAAGCTGAAGCCCGCGCTTTAGCTGACTGTGAGCCTATGTTGGCCAGTTTTTATCACGCCACGCTACTCAAGCATGAAAATCTGGGCAGTGCGCTGAGCTATATGCTGGCAAATAAACTGGCGTCGCCCATCATGCCCGCTATCGCTATCCGTGAAGTAGTTGAAGAAGCCTATGCCGCCGACCCGGAAATGATCGCGTCGGCAGCCTGCGATATTCAGGCCGTGCGCACTCGCGATCCGGCGGTGGATAAATACTCCACGCCGCTGTTATATCTGAAAGGCTTTCATGCGCTACAGGCCTACCGCATTGGTCACTGGTTGTGGAATAAAGGTCGCCGCGCGCTGGCTATCTTCCTGCAAAATCAGGTTTCGGTCTCGTTTCAGGTGGATATTCACCCGGCAGCGAAAATTGGCCGCGGGATTATGCTCGACCATGCCACCGGTATTGTGGTGGGGGAGACGGCGGTTATTGAAGATGATGTGTCGATCCTGCAATCCGTCACCCTGGGCGGTACCGGGAAAACGAGCGGCGATCGTCATCCTAAAATCCGCGAAGGCGTGATGATTGGCGCGGGCGCGAAAATTCTCGGCAATATCGAGGTGGGGCGCGGCGCGAAAATTGGCGCAGGTTCCGTCGTTTTACAGCCTGTCCCGCCGCACACTACCGCCGCAGGCGTTCCGGCGCGTATTGTCGGCAAGCCGGGCAGCGATAAGCCGTCGATGGATATGGACCAGCATTTCAACGGGCTACACCATACGTTTGAGTATGGCGACGGCATCTGAATTGCGCGGTACAACTAAAAAACGCTGTTCCGATGGAGTGCAATCCCGGAACAGCGGAGCGAAGAATTCGCAATGTGGACAATCAGGCTGCGGATGATGTCAGCGTGATGCGATCCAGCGGGCCGACGATAAACAGATATGAAATGAGACCAATAAGTCCCATCGAGCCAACGTATAAAATGGCAAAGTCGAACGACTGAGTATTGGCAAGAATCACGCCGATGACCAGTGGCGTAACGATGCTTGCCATATTGCCGCACATGTTAAATACGCCGCCGGCAATACCCAGAACTTCCTTCGGCGAGGTGTCGCTGAGTACGCACCAGCCCAGGTTACCAAACCCTTTGGCAAAAAAGGCCAGACTCATCGCCGCAATGACCACAAATTCTGAAGAGGTGTAGTTGGCGATCACAATTACGCAAGAGAGCAACATACCGCAGATAACAGGCAGTTTCCGCGCGACGGTAAGGCTATAGCCGCGTTTGAGTAGCCAGTCGGAGAACACGCCGCCGAGCAGGCCGCCAATAAAACCGGCAATGGCTGGAATACTGGCCACAAAACCGACTTTCAGAATCGACATGCCTTTCGCCTGGTACAGGTAGGTCGGGAACCAGGTCAGGAAGAACCAGGTGATAGAGGTGACGCAGAATTGCCCGATGTAAACACCGATCATCATCCGGTTAACACAGACGGTTTTAATCTGCGCGAACGTTATTTTCTGCGGCTCCTTTTTACAGCCCAGAGAGGGCTCGCCACCACCGCTACGAATATAGTCAATTTCCGCTTGATTAACTTTTGGGTGGTGCATCGGATCTTTGACTTTCATTAACCAGAATATACCGAGCATCACACCAATAGCGCCAATATAATAGAAGACAAAATGCCAGCTTAAATTATGCAGAATGATCGTCATTAGCGGGGTGATAATGCCCAGCGAGATATATTGCGCAGCCTGATAAACTGAAGTAACGAAACCTCGTTCATTATTGGGAAACCATTGTACGCTTAAACGACTGTTCGCCGGAAAGGCAGGCGCTTCAATCGCGCCCATCAGCAGACGTAGAATAACCAGTACAATTAATGGGCTGCCATACAGATAGATCGTTCCCTGAAACATGGTTACTAACGACCAGCCAATCAATGCGCAACCGTAAACCAGTCGTGAACCGTAGCGGTCTAATAGCCAACCGCCGGGTAGTTGCATAATGACATAGGCGATACCAAATGAGGAGAAGGCCAGGCCCATCGCTTCCGGATCAAAACCTAATTCTTTACTCATTATTGGGGCAACTACGGATAGAGTTGCGCGATCCGCATAATTAAATACGGTAGCAAGAAATAAAAATATAAGAATGGTATGACGCACTTTTGTGCGCTTTATTATTGTGTTCATTATCTACTCCTCAGATAAGGGCAGAATGCATCCTGTAAGGTAAGAGAGGCGGGACGGATTCCCGCCAGTCGGGTTAAGGGCGTTTGCCAAATTCACATGTTAATTGTGTCCAGCGGCGCGCTTGTTCACTGAGCGTGAAACCCAGACCATGACGATCGGAAATCCACATGCGGCCATCGCGCAGCTCAAGTTGCTCGTTGAATAATGGGTTCAGCCACTCGAAATGTTCCAGCCACGGCTCCAGGGGATACGCTGCGGAAAGGTGCAGGTGTACTTCCATCGCAAAGTGCGGCGCCAGCTTACGCCCGTGTTTCGCCGCCAGATCCATAATCTTCAGGAACGGAGAGATACCGCCGACACGCGGCGCATCTGGCTGAACGAAATCGCTGGCATTGCCCAGAATCAACTGCTCGTGTTCCCGGAAACTGGTCAGCATTTCCCCGGTGGCGATAGGCGTATCCAGCGCGGCAGCAAGCTGGGCGTGGCCTTCGATGTCGTAAGCATCTAATGGTTCTTCAATCCAGATAAGATTGAACTGTTCCATTTTACGCCCCATGCGGATAGCCGTTTCGCGATCCCACTGCTGGTTAGCGTCAACCATTAACGGGAACTCATCCCCAAGCGCTTCACGTACTGCGGTTAAGCGGCGAATATCCTCAGCGCAGTTGGGTTGTCCGACTTTCAACTTAATACCGCCAATGCCATTTTCGCGGGAAATCACCACATTTTTCAGAACTTGATCGAGCGGTGTATGCAAGAACCCCCCTGAGGTGTTGTAACACTGAACGGAGTCGCGGTGCGCGCCCAACAGTTTTGCCAGTGGCAGACCGGCACGTTTAGCCTTCATATCCCATAAGGCGATATCGATAGGGGAGATAGCCTGTACCGCCATCCCGCTACGCCCCACTGAGGCTCCGGCCCACAGCAGCTTAGTGTATATTTTGTCGATATCATTGGGATCTTCGCCCAGTAGATTATCGGCTATCTCTTTGGCGTGAGCATAAATACCCTGGCCGCCAGCACGTTTGGAGTAGCTAAAACCAACGCCTTCAAAGCCATCGCGACTGCGGATTTCGGCAATGATGATTGCCACTTCGGTCAAAGGTTTCTGGCGACCGGTCAGTACCTTCGCGTCACTCACTGGCGTCGCCAGCGGTAGAAAAGCCAGTGATAGCTTCACCCATTCGATACGATCGCCGGTTTCTGCCGCGGTTCTGGTATTCGCCGCTTTTGCATACGTTACGGCGTCGGAATTCGCGCTTAAAGCCATTTTTTTTCTCCTGATAATCACAAAATGATTGCGCTAACATTTTTATTATTAAGCGAACGCAGGATCCAGAAAGTTGATGTTGATTTGAACATTTGATCACATATGTCGTATAAAAAGCAGGATTTATTGCAAAATGGATCACGATCCAAAAATATCTGGGGAAATGCATAATACAAAATGATGGCGCTATCATTTTGTAATGACTGAGCTTGATAAGCTACTGTATTTACGGCCTTTCCTGATGCGAAGCTGGCAATAGCCGCAGGCATGATGAATAATGCGCGGATAAATCAGCCAATCTTTGCAGGGGCATCAGACGTGAAGAGAACCAAATCACCTCGTGCGCCGACGCTGGAAGATGTAGCACGTAGCGCCGGGCTGTCTCCGATGACAGTCAGCCGGGCATTGAATTCGCCACAACTGGTTCGCCCCAAAACGGTTGAGAAAGTCATGCAGGCGGTTCGCGTCACAGGCTACATACCCAACGCGTTAGCCGGTGGTCTGGCGTCGCGACGGAGTAAATTAATCGCTGTCGTCGTGCCGCAAATTAACAACAACATGTTTGTCGATACCATCCAGTCGCTGAGCGATGAACTGGCCCGACGCGGATATCACATATTGCTGTGCGTGGCGGGATATACCGAACAAACGGAAGCGGAGTTGGTGGCGACACTGCTTTCCCGCCGCCCCGATGGCGTGGTGCTTACCGGGATCCATCACACGATAGAACTGAAAAAGGTCATCCTGAACGCGGCTATTCCGGTGGTGGAAATTTGGGACTTAACGCCCACGCCGCTTGATATGCTGGTCGGTTTTTCCCATGAAAAAGTCGGGCAGGCGACGGGGGAGTATCTTCTGAGTAAGGGCTATCGTCGTCCCGGCTTGTTGTGGACCGCCGATCGCCGAGCCGCGCAACGTAAGCAGGGGTTATGTAGTGTTCTTCAACGCCACGCTATTCATGCCGTACCGCAGGTAGATGTCCCCCTTCCGGCATCGCTTTCGCTGGGGCGCAGCGGTTTAAGCCAGCTTTTTGACGAAGGGACGTTTGATGTCATTGTTTGCAGTTCTGATACCCTGGCACAGGGGGCGATGATGGAGGCGGAAAGCCGTGGTATGCGCATTCCGCATGATTTAGCGGTTATTGGTTTTGGCGACCTTGATTTTGCCGCCAGCAATCGACCGTCAATTACTACCGTAAGCGTTGACAGACGCGCCATTGGTCAGCGCGCCGCTACGCTGTTGGCCGATCGTATTGAACAGAAACCGTGCGCAGAAGCTATTGTGGATATTGGCTTTCATTTGATTGAGCGAGAGTCCGCATAAACGGGAACATGCCATCGGGATCGGCCAGGCCGGATCAGGCGTTAGCCGCCATCCGGCATTGAATATATTACGACCGCAATGCCGCGCCGGGATATCCTAACTGGCGCCACGCTTCATACACCACCACCGACACCGCATTCGACAGGTTCATGCTACGGCTATCCGGCATCATCGGAATGCGAATCTTCTGCTCTTTAGGCAACGCATCGAGAATGCTGGCGGGCAGGCCGCGCGTTTCCGGGCCAAACATCAAATAATCGCCATCCTGATAGCTTACGGCGCTATGGGCGGGCGTGCCCTTTGTCGTCAACGCAAACAGGAGCTGCGGATTTTCAGCGGCGACAAAGGCGGCATAATCGTGATGGCGCTGAACCGCGGCGAATTCGTGATAGTCCAGCCCTGCGCGGCGTAAGCGCTTATCATCCCAGGTAAACCCCATCGGTTCGATGATGTGCAGACGAAAGCCGGTATTGGCGCAAAGACGAATGATGTTGCCGGTATTCGGCGGGATTTCTGGTTCGAAGAGTACGATGTTAAGCATGATGCCCCCTTAAATGCGGGGGGCAGAATAGCAGAAATTTACCGGGCTCTCACGCGCCAGGCGTTCAGGCGGCATCGCCTTTGCTCATTGGCGCCAGCGCGGCGGGCAAACTTTTCCCCAGTTCCTGCACCAGTGAATCGCCACTGATTTCGCTAATGGATTTCGCGCCGGTCAGGGTCATGGCGACTTTCATCTCTTTCTCGATCAGGTCCAGCAGGTTGGCGACCCCCGCTTTTCCTGCCGTCGCCAGCGCGTAGAGATAGGCCCGACCCAGCAGTACGGTATCGGCCCCCAGCGCAATCATACGCACGACATCCAGCCCGTTACGAATCCCGCTATCCGCCAGAATGGCGATATCGCCTTTCACCGCATCGGCAATGGCGGGCAGGGCGCGGGCGGAAGAGAGCACGCCATCGAGCTGGCGGCCGCCGTGATTCGACACCACGATACCGTCAGCGCCGAAACGTACCGCATCGCGGGCATCTTCTGGATCGAGGATCCCTTTGATCACCATTGGGCCGTCCCAGAATTCGCGTATCCACTCCAGATCTTTCCAGGAGATGGACGGATCGAAGTTATTTGCCAGCCAGCCGATATAGTCCTCAAGGCCGGTCGGTTTACCCAGATAGGCGGAAATATTGCCTAAATCATGCGGGCGACCGTTCAGGCCGACATCCCACGCCCATTTAGGGTGCATCACCGCCTGCCAGTAACGGCGCATGGCGGCGTTTGGGCCGCTCATCCCGGAGTGGGCGTCACGGTAGCGCGCGCCCGGCGTTGGCATATCGACGGTAAAGACCAGCGTGGAGCAGCCCGCCGCTTTCGCACGTTCAAGCGCGTTGCGCATAAAGCCCCGGTCACGCAGCACATAAAGCTGGAACCACATCGGGCGCTTAATGGTTGGTGCAACTTCTTCTATCGGACAGACGGAGACGGTGGAAAGGGTGAACGGAATGCCCTTTGCGTCTGCGGCGGCGGCGGCCTGTACTTCGCCGCGACGGGCGTACATGCCGCACAGACCTACCGGCGCTAATGCCACTGGCATCGACAACGTTTCGTTAAACAGGGTCGTTTCCAGGCTTAAATCGGACATATTTTTCAGCACGCGCTGGCGCAGAGCGACTTGCGACAGGTCTTCCACATTTCGGCGCAGGGTATATTCCGCATACGCGCCGCCGTCGATGTAGTGGAAGAGGAAAGGAGGCAACGTGCGCTGAGCTGCGGCGCGATAATCGCTGGCTGCTGAAATAATCATGATTTATTCTCCCTGGTCATCTCATTATGGTCGCCGGGCAGGCGGGTAATACGCGCCTGGCGGGCCTGGTCTTCATCAAATCGTTTAATCGTGGTGTGGACAAAACTGAGGTGCGCCATCATCGCTTTACGCGCGCCCTCGGCGTTACCGTCCAGAATGGCGTCCATCACCGCCTGGTGTTGTTCCGTCAGCTTTGAGAATACGGGCGGAACGAGATACATACGCTGGCGACTCTGTTTGACGGAGGATTGCAGGACGTCGAAGAAACCGCGCATGGTTTGCAACAGCACCACATTGTGCGAGGCTTCCGCGATCGCCAGATGAAAGCGCACGTCGGCCTGGGAGGCGAGATCCGGGTCTTCGCTGAGCGTCGCATCAAAGCAGAGTCTGATTTTCTCTTTGTCGGCAGCGGTGGCACGCATGGCGGCGTGCCAGGCCGTACTGGCTTCAATGGCGTGGCGGGCTTCCAGAATGTCGAAACTGTAGTCCGGATCGTGCGCCAGCAGGGTTTTCAGCGGTTGCACGATATTCTGTTCAGACCAGGTTTCGTGCTGCCAGCGGACAAATGTCCCGCCGCCGCGACGGCTCACCAGCACGCCTTCACTGACCAGCTTCGCCAGCGCTTCGCGTAAAGAGTTGCGTGATACGCCAAGCTGTAGAGCCAACTGGCGCTCGGCGGGCAATTTCATGCCCGCTTCCAGGTTTTGTTCTTCAATCAGCGCCCGCACGCGAGAGGCAATCTCGTCGGACAGGCGTTTTGGCATCACAATCACGGAATCATCCAGGTTAAGACATAGGCCTGCAGGGTGGTAATCACCCCCACCATGCAGGTGAAAATCAGGCTATGTTTCACGGTAAAGCGGAACAGATCAGACTCTTTCCCCACTAATCCCACTGCCGCACAGGCGATGGCGATAGATTGCGGCGAGATCATCTTGCCGGTCACGCCGCCGGTGGTATTTGCCGCCACCATCAGCACATCCGAAACGCCGATTTGCTGCGCCGCGGTAGCCTGTAGAGAGGCAAACAGCGCGTTAGATGAGGTGTCGGACCCGGTCAGGAAGACACCCAGCCAGCCGAGGAACGGCGAGAAGAACGTGAAAGCGCTGCCGGTGTGCGCCAGCGCTAACGCCAGCGTGGAAGAAAGCCCGGAATAGTTCGAGATAAACGCGAACGCCAGCACCATGCCGATGGAGTAAATCGGCAACGCCAGCTCTTTCAGCGTGCTGCCAAAGGTCTGGATTGCGGCTGAGGGTTTCATTTTCAGCCAGACGATAGACAACAGCGCGGCAAACAGGATCGCCGTGCCGGTGGCGGAGAACCAGTCAAATTTATACACCGCCGCGTAAGCGGTCGCTTCGTGTACAACCGGCGGCATACGGGCGACCAGTTTATCGAGATACGGTACCGGAACGTTAATTACCCAGTCATACAGCGCGCCGCCGGGGGCAAACAGCGCTTTGAACGGCGGTATGCTCCAGAGAGTGACCGTGGCGGTCAGGAACAGGAACGGCGACCAGGCGCGAACAATTTGTCCTGTCGTATAGCGGGTACGGGCCAGCGTCTGATCGACCTGTGACGCGCCCATATCGCCGAAGCGGAAGATGCGTACCGGCTGCCAGCGTTTGAGGAACAGCGTCAGACACACCAGAGACACCAGTGAAGAGATGATGTCCGGCAGTTCCGGCCCGATAAAGTTGGAGCTGAGATACTGGGCGATAGCAAACGAGCCGCCAGCGACCATCACCGCAGGCCAGGTTTCTTTCACGCCGCGCCAGCCGTCCATAATCGCCATAATCCAGAACAGGACGATAATGGTCAGGAACGGTAGCTGACGACCGACCATCTGACCGATTTCAAAGCTGTCCAGGCCCGTGACCTGTCCGGCAACCAGAATCGGGATCCCCATCGCGCCAAAGGCGACTGGCGCGGTGTTTACAATCAGGCACAACCCTGCCGCATACAGCGGATTAAAGCCCAGACCCACCAGCAGCGCGGCGGTTATCGCCACCGGCGCGCCGAAACCCGCCGCGCCTTCAAGGAACGCACCGAAGCAGAAGCCGACAATCAGCATTTGCAGACGTTGATCGGGGGTAATTGACAGAATTGACGAGCGAATAATGTCAAACTGCCCGGTCTTGACCGAAATTTTATAGACGAAGACCGCGGCGATGATTATCCAGGCAATCGGCCATAGCCCGTAGAAGAAGCCATACACGACCGATGCCAGCGCGTGATCGACTGGCATTTTATAGAACAGCAGCGCGACGGCGAGCGCGATAACCACCGTCCACGAAGCGGCAACATAGCCTTTCAGCTTGAGTTTAATCAGGGCGAAAAAGAAGAACAGGATTGGGAGCGATGCAATCAGGCTGGAAAGCCAGATATTACCCGCCGGGTCATAGTTTTGTTGCCAGAGGTTCATTGCAGGTCTCCTGAGAACCACACGCATAATGGGATGAATCTTTGCTCATCTCGTTGAAGTCACATTATGTGTAAAAGTGGTCCTGCCAATATTGTTGTGTATGGATAATGACAACAAATAGTTAACCAGATGTTATTTATTGGCAACGGTATTGTAGAGTTAATTTAATGAAATGTGAACCTGTGGTCGGATCCAGCGGGAATTGGTAGGACCAATAATTTAGTCAGTCAGAAAGGAAGAACCGGGTAAGCGAAAGTGCCGCCCGGTCAACGTTTAGAATTCTGTTTTATTAAAGCCTGTCATCTCTTTGAGCCCCATTTCCCGGCCCAGCGCCGTCATCGGGTGGACAACAATCAGGCCACGCACGCTTTTCTTCAACTTGCCCATGTCGGCCTGCTCTTTTTTAGTGATCGCGCGGCGAAACGGCAGGTTCATCAGCTTCTGCGCTTCTTTACTCAGTTTCTGGCTGTGTACTTCGCGCAGACGGATAATTTCTGCTTCCAGCGTCTCTTTTTCTTTTTCCAGCTCCGCGTATTTATCGGCGGATTCAACCAGAGAGAGACCTGCCTGCTGGTGGCGAATAGCGTCAAGACGATCGCTCAGGCGTTTAATTTCGTTTTTTTCGACTTCTTTCATGGGATAGCTTCTGATAGAAATGGGATAGATACCTTATAGTATGCGCGCAGTGAGTGATTCTTCACAACTCATGACGTAAAGATAATCAATTATGGCAAGTATTACACTGCTCATTATTTAATTATCTCGTTGAGAATAAAATCCTTTTTGTCGAAAGAAAAGATGAAGCGCCCTTTTGTCGGCAAGAAAAGCGATTAAGCACATTTTCCTCAATGACAACGCTAAATTGATCCTAAACTCAAATAAGCGACCGCGGGAGTCAGACGCGGGCCCCACATGGAGGATCTATCATGGCAAAAATAGGTGAGAACGTACCACTTCTTATTGATAAAGCCGTCGATTTTATGGCGTCCAGCCAGGCGTTCCGTGAATACCTGAATAAAACGCCGCCGCGTGATTATGTTCCTTCCGAAGTGCCGTCGGAGAGCGCGCCCATTTATTTGCAGCGTCTGGAATATTACCGACGGCTGTACCGACCAAAAGAAGAAGAAAGAGGTTAAGGGCGGGATTTACTTTTGAAAGGCCTTTTTTAAGCTGATTTTAGAAATCAGCTCGGTCAGAGAGAGGACCATCGTCGAACGCACCGCCTGCTGGTAGCGCTGAATTTGCATGGCGTAGAGCGCCGCGTCGGACGTATCAAAATGCGGCGGCGGCGGCAGCGCCATGACGCAGTGCAGTTCGCCAAACGGCCCGAGGATTTCATCGTCGGTAAAGGCGTACTCATTGCCGTCGTGATTCAGCTCTTCGCGCAGCGCCATTAACAGCTCCGCATCTTCATATTCGGTGCGGCTGAGTACGCCCAGGCCATAGATAAGTTTCAGACGTACCGAAAGATCGCCCAGCGGCCCGTCGCCGTCCAGCAACGGTTCCACAGCGTATTTCACCGCATAGTCGTCTTTGCGAAACACCTGGAGCACCAGAATATTCACCGCCTCGGTCAATAACTCGACGGCGGTAATCAGGAAGCTCCGTACGGTTTTGCCAGCATTCAGACGCTCAAGCACACGATTTTCAAAGGCCTGGGTTTGTTCCATTATTGCCTGCATATCTGACAATCTGTTATTTGGGCGCAGGCTAACCTGCGCCGGGTTCTGCGTCATTTGGTCGCGTTATATGCGTTAACCGCCTCTGCCACCACATCGCTATTGGCATCCAGCCCGGAAATTTGCGCCAGCGCGGCCTGCGGGCCTTTTTCGGTAATCAGAGCCGCCAACTCCTGCGCCTGCGGATCTTCATCACTACGGAAATGCATCGCCGCCGCGATCCCTTTGACCAGATTCACATGCGGCAGACCATATTCCAGGGTGCCAAGCAGCGGTTTGATCAGACGGTCGCCCGCGCTGAGTTTGCGTAGCGGCTGACGACCTACGCGTTCGACGTCATCTTTCAGATACGGGTTTTCAAAACGACCGAGGATTTTCTGAATGTATGCCGCATGTTTGTCGGCATCAAAACCGTAGCGTTTGATCAGCACCGCGCCGCTTTCTTCCATCGCGCCTTTCACCACCGCGCGAATACTCTCATCGAGAATGGCGTCGCGAATGGTTTGGTGACCGGCTAATTTGCCGAGGTACGCGGTTATAGCATGACCCGTGTTCAGCGTGAAGAGTTTACGTTCGACAAATGCCATCAGGTTATCCGTTAACTCCATCCCCGGAATGTTTGGCAACGCGCCTTTAAACTGGGTTTTATCGACGATCCACTCGCTGAAGGTTTCTACCGTCACTTCCAGCGGATCGTTGGTCGCAGAAGCAGATGGCGGCACAATACGGTCAACGGCGGAATCGACAAAACCGACGTGCTGTTCAACCCAGGCTTTATCGCCATCCGCCAGCGCGTTCATTACGTGGCCTTTCAGCTGCGTGGTGCCGCGCACCATATTTTCACAGGCGATGATATTCAGCGGGGCATCCACGCCCTGCGCCTTACGTTTTACCAGCCCTTTAGCGATGGCCGGAGCGATACGCTCAAGCACAACCGGACCCACGGCAGTAGTGATTAAATCAACGTGGGCAATCAGGTCGACAACATCATCGCCGATGCTGCTGACAGCGTTGACGCCGGAAACGGTATCCACCTGCTCATTTTCACCCACAACATGAACCTGATAGCTATGACGGGCATTCAGGGCATCGAGTACGACCTGGTTTACATCCGCAAACGTCAGTTGTATCCCCGCGTCAGCCAGCAGTTTGCCGATAAAGCCACGACCGATATTACCTGCGCCAAAATGTAATGCTTTCATAGTATTAACCTTCATTAATGTTTTTACCCGAGAGGGCTGGGGTGAGGGACTGCATAGATTTCCCCTCAACCTAACCCTCTCCACAAGGGAGAGGGTATCGCCTTCATATTTCGAACTGCAGATGCGTTGGCTCTCCTCGCTCACCCCAGTCACGTACTTATGTACGCTCCTGGGGATTCACTGCGTTGCCGCCTTCCTGCAGCTCGAACTATTTTGGGGATACTTAACTGTTAAGCTTTTTTACCTGCCAGCAGTTCCAGCACTTCATCCACGCTGGTGGTGTGCGCCAGACGTTCGATCACGGATTCATCATCCAGCGCGTTGGTCAGGCTGGTGATGACCTGGATGTGCTCATTGTTACGTGCGGCGATACCAATGACCAGACGGGCAATATCGTCTTCTTCTTCACCGAAGCGTACGCCTTCCGGATACTGGCAGAACACCACGCCGGTTTTCAGCACGCGATCTTTCGCTTCCACCGTGCCGTGCGGAACTGCGATGGATTCACCGAGGTAAGTCGGCGTCAGCTTTTCGCGGTCCAGCATCGCCTCGACGTATTCCGGCTCAACATAGCCGCCTTTCACCAGTTGTTCACCGGCAAAGCGAATCGCCTCTTCTTTGTTAGCGGCTTTACGGCCCAGGAAGATATTCTCCGCACCCAGTTTGAACAGGTTGTTATCACCCTCTTCAAAGCTGTCTTTCAGATGGTCGCGTACTTTCTCTTCATTAGTATTGTGGCGCTGTGCAGCAACCAGACGTTCGGTCAGGCTGGTGTACAGGCCGCTATCCAGGAAGTTGGTTAGCGAAATATGCTGCGCCTGCGGTACCTGACGCATCGCGCGCTCGGTAAGGTCACGGTGAGTAATGACCAGATCCACATCCGGCGGCAGATTGTTAATGGCGCTGTTAGTGACGGAGATCTGGCTCAGGCCCGCATCCTGTACTTTCTTACGCAGTACCCCTGCGCCCATCGCGCTGGAACCCATACCGGCATCGCAAGCCACGATGATTTTACGCACATGGCTCAGGTCGTTGGTCACGTCGCCAGCCGCCAGCGGAGAGGCGCCTTTAGATTCCGCTTTCATGTCCTGCATACGACGGGTGGCCGCCTCAATGTCATCTTCTTCTTTCACTTTGCTGGTTTTCAGCAGAATTGCAGAAACCACGAAGGAGACCGCCATTGCCGCCACGATGGCAGCGATGTTAGCGAAGTAAGCGCCTTTTGGCGTCATCGCCAGTACCGCCAGAATGGAGCCAGGAGAAGCCGGAGAAACCAGACCGCCGTTCAGGATGGTCAGGGTGAATACGCCGGTCATACCGCCAAGGATAACGGCCAGGATCAGACGTGGGTTCATCAGCACGTACGGGAAGTAGATCTCATGGATACCGCCCAGGAAGTGGATAATTGCCGCGCCGCCCGCAGACTGTTTAGCGCTGCCGCGACCGAAGAACATGTACGCCAGCAGGACGCCCATCCCCGGACCCGGGTTAGCTTCAATCAGGAAGAAGATGGATTTACCCATCTCATGGGACTGCTGGATACCCAGTGGTGAGAAGATGCCGTGGTTAATCGCGTTATTGAGGAACAGGATTTTCGCCGGTTCAACAAAAATGGACGCCAGCGGCAGCATATCGTGCGCCACCATGAAGTTAACGCCCGCCGCCAGAATTTTGGACAGGACTTCAACCGCCGGACCAATACCGAGGAACGCCAGGATGGCGAGGATCATACCGATAATGCCAGCGGAGAAGTTGTTCACCAGCATCTCAAAACCGGATTTGATCTTACCGTCTACCCAACTGTCGAATTTCTTAATGCAGTAGCCGCCTAATGGACCGGCGATCATCGAGCCAAGGAACATCGGTATATCCGCGCCGACAATAACGCCCATGGTAGTGATAGCGCCCACCACGCCGCCGCGTTCGCCGCCAACCAGACGACCGCCGGTATAACCGATGAGCAGCGGCAGCAGGTAGGTGATCATCGGACCAACCAGTTTCGCCAGCGTTTCGTTAGGCAACCACCCTGTTGGAATAAATAATGCGGTGATAATACCCCACGCGATAAACGCGCCGATATTAGGCATCACCATATTGCTGAGGAATCGACCAAAGCTTTGCACTTTGATCTTAATATCGGATGACATAAAAACACCCCTTCTTATGTTGCTGTCGCGCAGGCTGAAAGCCCGAGGTTTGTTAATGTAGCGGCAGAGGTAGCCGGACCCTGTAGTGTAGATACTGCGCAATCTGGCACTGAATCGTTCAACTGTCCAGACAGGGACAATTTATGTGATTTGTGTCACATAAATATAGGGGGTAGAGAGGTAATTGATGTGATATTGATCACAAAGTGGCTGTGTAAAAAAACAACGAATCTAATTTTTAGCTCTTAAAAGACCATTTTATGTGAGATATTTCACATTTTTATTTTGGTGCTTTGTTGAATTTTTGTGATCCTCTTCACAAGAAATTTTAAGCCCGGGTAACGCCAATACGATCCGGCAAACATTTTGTCGCGAGCTCACTCACGTTATGTCATTCAGCAACCTCCTTTTGCGTCTCTTTTCGTCTTATTTGAGCCATACTATGATTTTTACTGGTTGGCAAAAAGGACACGGCATGAAACTCATCGGTAGCTACACCAGCCCTTTTGTGCGCAAAATCTCTGTTCTGCTGCTCGAAAAAGGCATTACCTTCGAATTTATTAATGAACTACCCTACGAGGCGGATAACGGCGTGGCGCAATACAACCCTCTGGGTAAGGTGCCAGCGCTGGTGACGGAGAAAGGGGAGTACTGGTTCGATTCGCCGATCATCGCGGAATATATTGAGCTGCTGGATATCGCGCCAGCGATGCTCCCGCGTGACCCGATGGCAGCGCTTAAAGTTCGCCAGCTCGAAGCGTTGGCTGACGGCATTATGGATGCAGCGTTGGTTTCTGTACGCGAACAGGCGCGTCCGGCGGCGCAACAATCGGAAACGGAACTGCTGCGCCAGCGGGAAAAAATCAACCGCAGCCTGGATATGCTCGAAAGTTATCTGAGCGACGGGACGCTAAAAACGGATACGGTCAATCTGGCGACTATCGCGATTGCCTGTGCGGTAGGCTATCTCAACTTCCGCCGGGTCGCGCCCGGCTGGTGTGTTAGCCGCCCCCACCTGGTCAAACTGGTCGAAACGCTTTTTCAACGCGAAAGCTTTGCCCGCACCGAAGCGCCAAAGGCTTGACGCGTATTATGTCCGCCTGAGCAAACTCACGTTACAATCCCCCTTATGTCGATATCCCTCTCCCGCCAGGAGAGGGCCACCAACAGCCAGGCATTTTCATGACAAGCGAAACGCGTACACTCTACAGCCAGCTTCCTGCTATCGATCGCTTATTGCACGATAGCGCTTTTCTTTCTCTGCGCGATCGGTATGGCCATACCCAGGTGGTTGATCTGCTTAGGCGGATGCTTGACGACGCGCGCGACGTCATACGGAATACGCAAACGCTTCCCGACTGGTACGCAGACTGGGCGCAAGAGGCGAAACTCCGGCTGGAAAATGCGGCGCAAAGCGCGCTGCGCCCGGTGATTAACCTGACGGGGACGGTGCTGCACACCAATCTTGGCCGCGCCTTGCAGGCGCAAGAAGCGATTGAGGCGGTAACGCAGGCGATGCGCGCGCCGGTGACGCTGGAATACGATTTAGATGGCGCCGGGCGGGGGCATCGCGACCGGGCGCTGGCGACGCTGTTATGCCGTATCACCGGGGCGGAGGACGCCTGTATCGTCAATAACAATGCGGCGGCGGTATTGCTGATGTTGGCGGCGACCGCCAGCGGCAAAGAGGTGGTGGTTTCGCGTGGCGAGCTGGTCGAAATCGGCGGCGCGTTTCGTATTCCGGATGTTATGCGCCAGGCGGGCTGTACGCTGCATGAAGTGGGCACCACCAACCGGACGCACGCGAAAGATTACCGTCAGGCGGTAAATGAAAATACCGGTCTGTTGATGAAGGTGCATACCAGTAATTACAGCATTGAAGGCTTTACCAAAACGGTAGAGGAAGCGGAACTGGCGGAAATCGGGCGAGAGCTGGATATTCCGGTGGTGGCGGATCTGGGCAGCGGTTCGCTGGTGGATTTAAGTCAATATGGCTTACCCAAAGAGCCGATGCCGCAGCAGCTCATTGCCGCAGGCGTCAGCCTGGTAAGCTTCTCCGGCGATAAGTTGCTGGGCGGGCCGCAGGCCGGGATCATCGTCGGCAAAAAAGCGATGATTGCCCAACTGCAAAGCCATCCGCTGAAACGCGCTCTGCGCGCGGATAAAATGACGCTGGCGGCGCTGGAGGCAACGTTACGTCTGTATCTGCACCCGGAAGCGTTGGCGGAGAAATTACCCACCCTGCGTCTGTTAACCCGCAGTGAAGCGTCGATTCGCGAACAAGCGCAGCGATTACAGGCGCGGCTGGCGGCACGTTACGGCGATGAATTTGCGCTGGAGGTTAAACCCTGCCTGTCGCAAATCGGCAGCGGTTCATTACCGGTAGACCGCCTTCCCAGCGCCGCCATGACCTTTACCCCGCACGACGGGCGCGGTAGTCGGCTGGAGGCGCTGGCGGCCCGCTGGCGCATGCTGCCTGTACCGGTCATTGGCCGAATTTATGATGGCCGTTTATGGCTGGATATGCGCTGTCTTGAAGACGAAAGCCGGTTTATGGAGATGATGCTGAAATGATTATTGCAACTGCCGGACACGTAGACCACGGTAAAACGACGTTGCTCCAGGCGATTACCGGCATTAATGCCGACCGTCTGCCGGAAGAGAAAAAACGCGGGATGACTATCGATCTGGGTTACGCCTATTGGCCGCAGCCGGATGGTCGTGTGCTGGGCTTTATCGATGTGCCTGGGCATGAAAAATTCCTCTCTAACATGCTGGCGGGCGTAGGCGGTATCGATCACGCTTTGCTGGTGGTCGCCTGTGATGACGGCGTTATGGCGCAAACGCGCGAGCATTTACAGATCCTGCAACTGACGGGCAATCTCCAGCTCACCGTCGCGCTGACCAAAGCCGATCGCGTGGACGAGGCGCGTATCGGTGAAGTACGTGAAGAGGTACTGGCGGCGCTCGACAACTATGGCTTCGCCGATACCGTTTTATTTGTCACCGCCGCCAATGAAGGACGCGGTATTGCAGAACTTCGCGCTCATTTACAGCAACTTCCTGCACGTTCGCACGCCGCGCAGCATCGTTTCCGTCTGGCTATCGACCGTGCGTTTACGGTGAAAGGGGCGGGACTGGTGGTGACCGGAACGGCGCTGAGCGGAGAGGTAAACGTGGGCGATACGCTATGGTTGACCGGCGTTAATACGCCGATGCGCGTACGAAGTCTACACGCGCAAAATCAGCCCACCGACCATGCGTATGCCGGGCAACGTATTGCGCTCAATATTGCGGGCGATGCGGAGAAGGAGCAGCTTAACCGAGGCGACTGGCTGCTTTCGGATGCGCCGGTGGGGGAGGCTTTTTCCCGGGTGATCGTTTCTCTGGCGCTTCATGCGCCGCTTTCCCAATGGCAGCCGCTACATATTCACCATGCCGCCAGCCATGTGACCGGTCGCGTCTCTTTGCTGGAAGGCGGACTGGCCGAGCTGATCTTTGATACGCCGTTGTGGCTGGCCGATAATGACAGACTGGTGCTGCGTGATATTTCCGCACGCGCCACCCTTGCCGGCGCACGTGTGGTGACGCTTAACGCGCCGCGTCGCGGTAAACGTAAGCCAGATTATTTGCACTGGCTTTCAACGCTTGCCGCCGCGCAGGACGATAGCGCGGCGTTGGCCATTCATCTGGAACGCGGCGCCGTCAACCTGCCGGATTTCGGTTGGGCGCGTCAGCTTAATCCTCTCGGTATGCGTCAGCTTATTGAGCAACATGGTTTTATCCAGGCCGGAGACAATCTGTTAAGTGCGCCCGTCGCCGCCCGCTGGCAGCGTAAGATTCTTGATACGCTGGCGACCTACCACGAACAGCACCGCGATGAACCGGGGCCGGGACGCGAGCGTTTACGCCGCATGGCCCTGCCAATGGAGGATGAAGCGCTGGTCCTGATGCTGATCGAGCGGATGCGCGACGACGGCCTGATTCATAGCCATCACGGTTGGTTGCATCTGCCGGATCATAAAGCAGGATTTAGCGATGAGCAGCAGGCCGTCTGGCAAAAAGTCGAACCGCTATTTGGCGATGAGCCCTGGTGGGTACGCGATCTGGCGAAAGAGACCGGAACGGAAGAACAATTGATGCGGCTGGTGCTGCGGCAGGCGGCACAGCAAGGCATCATTACCGCGATCGTAAAAGATCGGTACTATCGTAACGATCGGATTGTCGCTTTCGCCAATATGATCCGCGAGCTGGATCAAGAGAGAGGATCAACGTGTGCGGCGGATTTTCGCGACAGGCTGAATGTAGGGCGGAAACTGGCCATTCAGATCCTTGAATATTTTGACCGGATTGGATTTACACGACGTCGTGGGAATGATCATTTATTACGTGATGCGTTATTATTTCCGCAAAAAGAATGAAATGGTTAAATTAAATAACAAATGAAGCAATACAATTATTGCGTTGCTTTTTATTTTTCTGGCTTCTTAAAATAGCCAGCGTGAGCCTATTATCAGAATAGTTTTGCCCATATTCTTTGCGCCTTAGTCAGGCGACTCACGATGAGATTGTGGAACTTTATCGCGCGGCGATGTAACGCCTTTGCCCGGTGGCGCGGACGCTTACCGGGCCTGCGTAGACGATGCAGGCCGGATAAGGCGTAACTCGTTAGCCTCGGTCGAGCTTTTGCTGCGCCAGCCAGACGGCGCCCAGCCTGCCCGCCTGATTTCCCAGTTGGCAGGGCTGAATCGGCACCTGGAGCGCCTCCCACATTTCAAACGTTTCAAGATGCCGCGTCAGGAGCGGGTAGAGCTTTTCCTGTTCGCTTATTCCTCCGCCGATCAGCACCACGCCCGGATCAAACATAGAGATCACGCTGTAAACGCCGCGTGACAGATAACGCGCCCAGTCATTGACCGCCTCACGCAGATGAACATCGGTCGCCATTCGTTCGAAGATCACATCCGCAGGCGGCATCTCTTCGGCAGGCAGCGCCAGCGCCTGGCGGCACGACGCCATTAATCCGCTGGTTGACGCGATCTTATGCATACTTTCGCCATTATTCCCGACCGGCATGACGCCGAATTCACCGGCATGGAAATGTGCGCCGCGATACAGTTCTCGTCCGACGATAATACCGCCGCCAATGCCGGTTCCAATGGTGATACAGACCATGTTTTCATAATGCTGCCCGGCACCTCGCCACATTTCGCCCAGCGCCGCGCAGTTCGCGTCGTTCTCTACGACCAGCGGCAGATCGGTCAGCCCGCTGAACAACTCCATCAGGTTGACGTCATCCAGGTAAGCCAGCGCGCCCGCTTTTGCCGCATGACCGTTATGGGGATTAATATGGCCGGGGAAACTGACCCCGATTGCCGCAATGTCATAGTCCTGTTGGCAACGCGCCACCACATCCTGCCATTTGCGGGTAAACGTGGAGGCGTCCTCTGGCGTATCGAATTGATGATGGGTTAATTCTTCGCCGTCACTGTTAATCACGCCATATTTGACGTGAGTTCCTCCCACATCAATACCGATATATTGCTGCATAGTGTTCTCCGTACGTTAAACAGGCACCTGTTTAGTATGGCTAAAACCAGACGGAGAAACGTAAAGGAAAGTAATTCGTGATTGCTGTCGTAAAGCGGGAAACCATTGGCGAAAAATTCACCAGTACCGTCTACCCTTGTGGAGTACCTTTACAATAAGGAGTTGGTCATGACGAACAATCCCCCTTCAACACGTATTCAGCCAGGTGAATACGGGTACCCACTGAAGTTAAAAGCCCGCTATGACAATTTTATTGGCGGTGACTGGGTTGCGCCCGCCGACGGCGAATATTATCAAAACCTGACGCCAGTAACCGGCCAGCCGCTATGTGAAGTCGCTTCCTCCGGTAAAAAAGATATCGATTTAGCGCTCGACGCCGCGCATAAGGCGAAAGATAAGTGGGCGCATACGTCAGTACAAGACCGTGCCGCTATCTTGTTTAAGATCGCCGATCGGATGGAACAAAACCTCGAACTGTTGGCGACAGCGGAAACCTGGGATAACGGTAAACCGATTCGTGAAACCAGCGCCGCCGACGTACCGCTGGCGATCGATCATTTCCGCTATTTCGCCTCCTGTATACGTGCGCAGGAGGGCGGGATCAGCGAAGTTGATAGCGAAACTGTGGCCTACCATTTTCACGAACCGCTTGGCGTCGTGGGGCAGATAATCCCGTGGAACTTTCCGTTGTTGATGGCAAGCTGGAAAATGGCGCCAGCGCTGGCGGCGGGTAACTGCGTGGTGCTTAAACCGGCACGCCTGACGCCGCTTTCCGTTTTGCTGTTAATGGAAGTCATTGGCGATCTGTTACCGCCGGGCGTCGTCAACGTTGTGAACGGTGCGGGCGGCGAGATCGGCGAATATCTGGCGACCTCGAAACGTATCGCGAAGGTGGCGTTTACCGGTTCGACGGAAGTGGGTCAACAGATCATGCAGTACGCCACGCAGAATATTATTCCGGTGACGCTGGAGTTAGGCGGTAAATCGCCCAATATCTTCTTCGCCGACGTGATGGATGAGGAAGATGCGTTCTTTGATAAAGCGCTGGAGGGATTTGCCCTGTTTGCCTTTAACCAGGGCGAGGTGTGTACCTGTCCAAGCCGTGCGCTGGTCCAGGAGTCCATCTATGAGCGCTTTATGGAGCGCGCTATTCGCCGGGTAGAGAGCATTCGCAGCGGGAACCCGCTAGATAGCGGTACACAGATGGGGGCGCAGGTCTCCCACGGCCAGCTTGAGACTATCCTCAATTATATCGATATCGGTAAAAAAGAGGGGGCCGATATTCTGACCGGTGGGCGACGCAAGGAGCTGGATGGCGAACTTAAAGAGGGCTATTACCTTGAGCCTACTATCCTGTTTGGTAAGAACAATATGCGCGTCTTTCAGGAGGAGATCTTTGGCCCGGTGCTGGCGGTAACCACCTTTAAAACCATGGAGGAGGCGCTGGAAATCGCTAACGATACCCAATACGGCCTGGGCGCTGGCGTCTGGAGCCGCAACGGCAATCTGGCCTATAAGATGGGGCGCGGCATTCAGGCCGGGCGCGTGTGGACCAACTGCTATCACGCCTATCCGGCACATGCGGCGTTCGGCGGCTATAAACAGTCGGGCATCGGGCGCGAAACGCATAAGATGATGCTGGAACACTACCAGCAAACCAAGTGCCTGCTGGTGAGCTATTCCGATAAGCCGCTGGGGCTGTTCTGACGCAAGAGGTAATGCCCGATGGCGCTGCGCTTATCGGGCCTACAAAAATTCATCGCAATATACTGATATTGCAAATCTTGTAGGCCGGATAAGGCGCAGCCGCCATCCGGCACAGTATTACCGTTCGTTAACCCAAATCCGCATTTCGCCCTCGCCACGGTTGGCCCAGCTAAACCACGGAATGAACGTTAGCGTCTGCGGCTGGCGCGATGACGGCGCGTTATCGTAGTGCCACAACGCCTGATGCTGCGCATCTGGGGCGCTTTGCTTCTCGCCTTCAGCCTGAATCAGCATCTTATGCGCAAAAAGCCCTTTGCCCTCAAAGACCCGGAACTCACTCTCTTTCGGTAACCACAGATTATGCAGTTCTTCGCCGTTATCGGCCTGCTCAAGGCAATAGACCAGCGGCCCGCGCTGAATGGCGACCTTACCGGCGACGTGACGCGCCAGCGGATTGCCATACACGCGGCGAACCGGCATCGGCAGCGTCAGGGTTATCGTATCGCCCTCCTGCCAGGTTCGACGGATATGCAGATAACCTTTGCGAATATCCTGCTCCACTTCCAGCCCGTTGAGCGTCACTTTTGCCTCAGGGCACCAGTCCGGCAGACGTAGCGCCAGCGTGTGGCGTACCGGCTGCACAGAGTCGATGGCAATCTTCACCTGCTCTTGCCACGGGTAGTTCCCGCTGATTCGCAGTTTGAGCGCGCCATTTTCAACGGGTATTTCCATGCTGTTACCCACGTACATATTGATGTACAGCGCATCCGCACGCGGCGTGTAGATGTAGTGACCAAGGGAGGTGAGCACGCGGGCGATGTTCGGCGGGCAGCAGGCGCAGCCAAACCAGCGCTGGCGGATGGGCTTAACGTGATCGTAAATATGGTTGAATTTTAACGATTTTGGATGCACTTCCAGCGGGTTGACGTAGAAGAAATGCTTGCCATCCAGCGCCATACCACCGAGGACGGTGTTGTACAGCGCGCGCTCCATCACGTCGGCGTACTGGCTATCGGCTTCCATTTCCAGCATCCGGCGGGCGAACATCATCAGGCCGATTGAAGCGCAACTTTCCGCATAGACCGAATCATTCGGTAAATCGTAATCGCTGCTAAAGGCTTCGCCACTGCTCTGTGAACCGATGCCTCCGGTGATATATAGCTGACGCTGCGCCATATTTTTCCACAGGCGCAGGCAGTCCTGGCGTTTGCCTTCATCGTTGCTCAGGCGAGCGAGATGCGCCACGCCAGTCATCAGATAGACAAAACGTACCGCGTGGCCAATGGCCGTCTGCTGCTGCGAAATTGGCAGATGCGCCTGGCTGTAGGCTTTGTCTTTGACCATCCACGCCGGGCCGTAGGTATGCCAGTAAGAGGTTTGGCCGCGTTTTTCGTACTCTTCGTCGTAGAAGTGCGGTTGGGTGCCGCGTTGCCCGATAAAGTAGCTTGCCAGCGTCATATAGCGCGGCTGCTCTGTTACCTCATACAGACGCATCAGCGCCAGCTCAATTTCCGGGTGGCCCGGATAGCCGTGCAGCTGATTTTCGCCAGGGCCGAAAGTGCTGTCGATATGATCGGCCAGGCGACAAACGACGTCTAGCAGCCGACGCTTGCCGGTGGCCTGAAAGAAGGCGACGCCCGCTTCAATCAGGTGCCCGGCGCAATAAAGCTCGTGGCACTCCGCCAGGTTGCTCCAGCGTTCTTGCGGGGCTTTTGCCGTAAAGTACGTATTGAGGTAGCCATCGTCACACTGCGCGGCGGCCACCAGTTCAATCACCTCATCGGCGGTTTTCTCAAGCGCGGGATCGGGCTTCTGGCACAGTGACCAGGCAACCGCTTCCAGCCATTTCGCCACGTCGCTGTCCTGAAAGACCATGCCGTAAAAGTCGCCCGTCTGCTGTCCTGCGGCAATGCGGAAATTTTCAATGGCATGGCTGGGTTCAGCCTCTGGAATACGATCGTTTAACGCATCCCACTGGTAAGGAATAACCACATCGCGAACCAGTTGTTGATACTGTCCGAGGAACGGATCGCTGACCGTCAGTTTATGCAGATCGACTTCCAGTACGTTCATTTCGTGCTCCTTAAGGCTGTAGAGGTCATAGATATTCCTCGCTGACGGGGTATTTTATGGCAGTAATTTTTATTTTCGCGTTATGACCTGATTCATTTTGCCCAGATAGCGGTGAGCGACAAGGCGATAAAAGAGTAAAAAAAGATGACGATTCCGACCCGTATTTAAAAATGTGAGATGGATCGAGTGAAATGACTATTTTTAGTTAATAATCAAAGGCTAATATGAAATACGGTGCTGAATGAGCGGGAAATGACATATTAATGCTCGAATTATCCATAACATTACCGATTAAAGTCCAAAACGGCGGATTATTTATTTCTCGCGGCATTGGGCGTCATCCTGCCAGGCGTCTGCAATCGTGGGAAATTATATTTGTGGAAAAAGGCTGCCTGAAAATTCAGGAAGAAGAATGTGTTTTCTGTGTTGAAGCCGGGGAAAGCCTGTTGCTTTGGCCGCATCGCCGCCATATTGGCGTTGAGGAGTTTCCCGCCGATCTTAAATTTTACTGGCTCCATTTTGAGGTCAAAGCGCCGGACAGCGACCCGCGCTGGCTGACGCATCTTTCCGTGCCGCAGCATACCCAGGTTGCCGATCCGCAGGCGCTGATTGCGCTTTTTCGCCAGTTTATGAACGAGCAGGAAAAGCACCAGCGCAGCCCGGCGCTGGAGTTCATCGTGCTGCTGATTTTGCAGCAGCTTACCGTTGACGCCCGGCAGAATGAAAACGCCGAGGCCGCTGGCGTGTCGCTGGCCTGGAAAGTACAGCAGCTGATTCGAACGCACTATCACCTGCCGCTTTCCAGCTCGGTTCTGGCGAAAGAACTGCATTGCAATGTGGATTATCTGGGACGCGTTTATCGGCGGGTATTTCACCTTACGCTAACGGAAGCCATCCACCGCCAGCGGGTGCGCGAGGCGGAAAAGTTGCTGATTAGCGACGCGCGTTCGTTAAAAGAGGTGGCGGAGCGGTGCGGTTTTAATGACGTTGGTTACTTTCGCCAGATCTTCCGCAAGCACACCGGCCTGACGCCTACCGCCTGGAAGCGGCGCTACAGTAAGGAACACGTTAATTCTTGAGTATAATCTTTGGCCCTCTGACAACGCGGTTGCAAACTGAATGCCCGATGGCGCTTTGCTTATCGGGCCTACAAGAGTTCATCACAACGTATTGATATTGCAAGTCTTGTAGGTCGGATAAGGCGCAGCCGCCATCCGACACAGGCTGTGGCTGCCGGCATTACTGCCCGTAATAGGCATTCGCGCCGTGTTTACGCAGATAGTGTTTATCGAGCAGTTCAGGCTGCATATCCGGTAGCTGCGGGGCCAGCTGGCGCGAGAACAGCCCCATATAGGCGCACTCCTCAAGCACCACGGCGTTGTGGACGGCATCGGCGGCATTTTTACCCCAGGCAAACGGGCCGTGCGAATGAACTAATACCGCCGGGATTTGCGCCGGATCGAGACCGCGCTCTTCAAAGGTTTTAATAATCACCTCGCCGGTCTGATACTCGTACTCGCCGTTAATTTCCTCAACGGTCATCAGCCGGGTACAGGGGATCGCGCCATAGAAATAGTCGGCGTGGGTGGTGCCCCAGGCGGGCAGATCGAGCCCGGCCTGCGACCAGATCGTCGCATGGCGGGAATGGGTATGCACGATCCCACCGATCTGCGGATAGCGGCGATAGAGCGCCAGATGGGTCGCGGTATCGGACGACGGTTTTTTGTTGCCTTCAACGACCTTACCGCTGGCGATCTCTACCACCACCATATCGTCGGCGGTCATCACCTCATATTCGACGCCGGAAGGCTTAATGACCATCAGCTTGCGCGTCTCATCGACCGCGCTGACGTTGCCCCAGGTAAAGGTGACCAGCCCGTGCGCCGGGAGGGCCAGGTTTGCCGCCAGCACCTCGGCTTTCAGTTGCTCTAACATGTGAAACCTCCTTCCTGCATCCGTGATTCAATCCAGCGGCGGGCCTGGATAATTTCCAGCACCGGCTCACTGGATTTCTCTGTCCACATCTCAATCAGAAATGAACCGCGATAATTCAGCTCATGCAGCGTTTTGAAGATGCCGACAAAATCAACGCATCCTTCGCCAAACGGCACGTCGCGGAACTGGCCGGGGCTGTCACCGGTCACCGGCAGCGTGTCTTTCAGGTGGATAGCGGCGATACGGTCGATACCCAGCTTCAGCTCGGCGGTCACGTCGTTCCCCCAGGCGCTGAGGTTGCCGACGTCCGGGTAGACGGTGAACCACGGTGACGAAAGCATCTCGTCCCACTTTTTCCACTTGCTGATGGAGTTCATAAACGCGGTATCCATGATTTCCACCGCCAGCATCACCTGCGCCGCTGCGGCCTGTTCCACCGCCCACGCCAGCCCTTCGGCGAAACGTTGCCGGGTGCCTTCGTCGTGCTCTTCGTAATAGACGTCGTAACCCGCCAACTGGATGGTGCGGATCCCCAGATCGCGCGCCAGACGGATGGCTTTGGTCATGATTTCACGCGCCCGCTGGCGTACCGCTTCGTCGCGGCTGCCAAAAGGGAAACGGCGATGGGCGGAGAGACACATTGACGGGATGGCGACGCCGCTTTCCAGCATCGCGCTCACCAGCGATGCGCGCTGAGCCGAAGTCCATTCGAGGCGAGAAAGACGTTCGTCGGTTTCATCCACCGACATCTCGACAAAATCAAAACCGCAGCTTTTTGCCAGCACCAGCCGCTCTGGCCAACTGAGGTCTTTCGCCAGCGCTTTTTCATAGATCCCTAATGGATGGCTACGCATGCTTTTCTCCCCAAATGGCGTCAATTTGGGCGTGGAATTCGGCGGCGACCTGCGCCGGATGGGCGGCACCTGCCAGCGCACGTCCGGCGATAAATGCCTTAACGTTAATGTCGCGGAACAGCGGCAGATCCGCTGGGGTAATGCCGCCGGTAATCGATAGTTCAAGGCCGATGTCGGACAACGCCTTCATGCGTGCCAGGTCCGCTTCTCCCCACTGTTGCCCGCTGGCCTGCGCATCGCGTCCGCGATGATAAATCGCCTGACGCACGCCGGTGCGATACCAGTCTCGGGCGTCGTCCAGCGTCCAGTTGCCGAACAGCTCCATTTGAATTTCACCGCCGCAGGATTGCGCGACGGCGTGGCCTTTCTCGACGGTCGCGAGCGGCGCGGCGCAGATGATAGTCATCCAGTTGGCGCCAGCGCCAAAAGCCTGCTGCGCCAGGGTTTCACCGGCATCGGCCACTTTCCAGTCGGCGACGATGATTTTTTCCGGGCACTGCGCTCGCAGGGCTTTCACCGCGCTAAGGCCTTCGGTTAAACAAAGGATGGTTCCGGCCTCAACGATATCGACATGATCCTGTAGCAGGGCGACATCGCGTTGGGCTGCTTCCAGACTGGTGTGGTCGAGCGCCAGTTGCAGTAATGGTCGGCTCATAATGCGTGCTCCTTAATACGGGCGTGATAGCCCTGTAGTGCTTCAATCAAATCCTGGTATTGGCGGTATTTGCGCTGGTAGAGGGCGTGCGCGGTCATGTCCGGCAGCAGCGTGCGCACCGGGTGCTGCAGGTCGCGTTGGGCCTCGCGGAAATCGCGATATACGCCGGTGCCGACGCGGGCCGCCAGCGCTGCGCCGAAGCAGCCGGTCTCCTCCACCTGCGGCAGCTCAATGCGTAAACCGCTGACGTCCGCCAGCATCTGCATCCAGACGTCGGAGTGGGCCGGGCCGCCGGTAACGCGCAGGGCGCAAACGTCGGTAAAACGTTCACGCATGCGGTTGAGGTGGGTCATATGGCTGAAGACCACGCCTTCATAAATCGCCTGCAGCAGGTGCGCGCGGGTGTGCAGCGCCTGCATGCCGTAAAAACCGCAGGTCATCTCCAGTCCGGCATTGCTGCCGTAGAGAAACGGCAGAAAAAAGAGGTCGCTACCGGCTTTCGGCAGGCTGGCGACCGCCTGGTTGATCTCGTCAAAAGAGAGGTCGCCCCACTGGGCGGTGAACCATTCAAGGTTGCCGGAAGAGGTCGGGCTGGCTTCGTGAACGATATACTGCCCGTCATTGACGTAGCGGCCATAGACGTAAGGGTGGGCCTCATGGTCGCGCAGACCGTGAGCGATGCCGCTGGTGACGGCCCAGGTACCCATCACCGCATTGAGGGTCGATTCATCCTCAATACCGGCGCAAAGGGCGGTGGAAACCACATCAAACAGGCCGCCGACGACGGGGGTGCCCGTCGCCAGACCGGTGATGGCGGCTGCCTGAGCGGTGATCTCCCCGCATATTTCGGCTGAACCCACCACGGGGGGCAGCGCGCTATCGATTTCACTGATGCCCAGCCATTCGGTCAGACGCGGGTCGTACTGGCCCGTCGCCATGTTGTAGAGGTTGGACTCGGAGATGTTGCTCTCTTCGCAGCCCTTCACGCCGGTTAAGCACCAGCGCAGATAGTCATGCGTCATCATGACGCAGCCTATCTGCGCGTAGCGCTGCGGCTCATTCTCTTTTACCCAGCGTAAAAGGGAGACCGGATGTCCGGTCCACAGGGTTTGCCGGGTCAGCGGGTAGAGTTTTTGCGGAACCGCTTCTTTTTGCCAGCGCTGGACAATTTCCATGGCGCGACGGTCGGAAGAGAGTATCGCTTTACCTAATGGCCGATCGCTTTTATCTAACAGAAACAGGCCCTTACCCTGAGCGGAAATGCCCAGACCGCGGATTTGTGAGCCGCTCACCCCGGTGTGCGTCAGCAGTTTGTTGATGACCGAGGCGCACTGTTGCCACAGTTCGGTCATATCGCGTTCAACCCAGCCTGGCTGCGGGCTTAAAGCGTGTAGCGGCAGGCGTTGCACCGCTACTTCCCGGCCTGCGCCATCGTACAACCCGGCTTTTAGCCAACTCCCACCACAATCTAACCCCAGCCAGTAATTGCTCATGACTTATTGCACCTCGTCCACGGCTTTCAGGAGATCGGCGCCCTGCGGGTTGTCTTTCAGGAACATATCGCGCACCTGGCTGCCCAGCGCATCGCTGAAGGCTTTACGGTCGATATCGGTCAGGACTTCAACTCCGGCTTCTTTCATGCCATCGATAATTTTTTGCTGATCTTCGGCGACCAGTTTGCGCTGGTAGTCACCCGCTTCTTTGGCGGAACTCAGCAGTGCCTCCTGGAGCTGCGGGCTTAAAGCGTCGAATTTGGCTTTATTGATCACCAGCAGCAGAGGCGAATAGGCGTGATGAGTGAGGGAGAGGTATTTCTGTACCTCATAGAATTTCGCTGACCACACGACGTTGATAGGGTGTTCCTGGGCATCAATCGTACGGGTTTCGAGGCCGGTATAGACTTCGGAGAACGGCATCGGAATAGGGTTCGCGCCGAAGATTTTAAAGGCCGCGATATTCATTGGGCTGTTGTTAGTGCGGATTTTTAAGCCTTTCAAATCGCCCGGCGTTTTTACCGGCGCGCGGGAGTTGGTGACGTCGCGCCAGCCGTTTTCCCAGTAGGCGAGGACTTTTAACCCTTTTGAATCGAGTGATTTTTTCAGTTCATCGCCGACTTTACCGTCGAGCGTTTTATGCGCATGCGCGGTATCGCGAAACAGGAAGGGGACATCAAGTAAGTTGAATACAGGGGCCAGACCGGTGAAATTGTTCGAACCGGACATTTCCATATCAATGGTTCCGCCGCGCACCCCGCTGATCATTGCCTGGGCGTTACCTAATGTGCTGTCAGGAAAGAGTTTTAGCGTTAATTCGCCGTTGGTTTTTTCTTTTAATAATTCGTTAAATTTTTTCGCGGCAATATGTTGGGAGTCAGTTTGCGGTGTTTCATAACCAAAACGTAAAGATTGCGCCGCCAGAGACGACACGCTGAAAACCGTCAGACCAGCTATCAATAATGAACGAGCAATAACGTGTAATTTCATAATATTATCCTTTAATTAATCCATTTAAGCGGTGTGATAATTAGCTCGGGAATAAAAATAAATAAAACCAGCAACGACATCAGTACGACAACGTAAGGGAATACGCCTCTTACCGCGTCATCAAATTTCAATTTTGCTACCCCGGAAATAACGTTGAGGACGTTGCCAACGGGCGGTGTGATTAATCCAATAGAGCAGTTAATAATGAACATGACGCCGAAATAAATCGGGTCAATATTGGCTTCTTTAACTAATGGCAATAATACAGGGGTAAGAATTAACACCGTTGGCGTTAAGTCCATCACCATACCGACGACCATAATTGAGATCATAATGACGATAAATAAGAGTCGCGGAGAGTCGACCAGCGGCTGCAGCAAATCTGACACCATCATGGGTAACTCCGCGATCGTAATCAGCCAGGCGGATACCTGAGCCGCGGCCACCAGAAACATGACGACTGACGTCGTTTTGGCGGCATTGACCAGCACGTGGTAGAGACTGGAAAACGTTAATTCCCGATAGATAACCACGGCGACAAAGAGGGCGTAAAACGCGGCAACCGCCCCTGCCTCCGTTGGCGTGAAAAGTCCGGAACGGAAGCCGCCGATAATAATCACCGGTAAAAACAGCGCCCAGATACCTGAAACCAATGATTGCCAGATTTCACGCGGTGTTGCTTTAGGCTGAGAAGGGAGATTTAATCGCCCAGCCTGCCACCACCAGGTGAGCATAAGCGCCGCGCCCATCATGATGCCCGGTGCGATCCCGGCCATAAACAGCTTGCTGATCGACAAGCCGCTGGAAACGCCGAAGATAATAAAAGGAATTGAGGGTGGAATAATTGGCGCAATGATCCCGCCGGAAGCGATTAACCCAACGGAGCGGTTGATCGGGTAGTTTGCGGAGCGCATCATCGGCACCAGCAGCGCGGCGACCGCAGCGGTATCTGCTACCGCAGAGCCGGAAAGGCTGGCCATAATCATTGCCGCAATAACGCCCACGTAGCCCAGGCCGCCGGGTTTATGGCCGACCAGCTTCATCGGCAGGTCGACAATTCGCTTTGACAGGCCGCCCGCGTTCATGATTTCACCGGCCAAAACAAAAAAGGGAATGGCCAGCAGGGAGAAACTGTCCGCGCCGTTAACCAGGGTTTGCGCCATAATCTGCACGTCAAACATATCCAGGTATGTCATCAGAGCAGCGCCGCAAAGCAGCAGCGACCAGGCGATGGGTAAACCTATCGCGATCCCGCCGAGCAGGCAGCAGAGAAATATCACCACGGCCATGATTAGGCTCCTTGCTGTGGTTGTTGAAAGGAATCGTTATGCGTTATTAAGTGATAAAGCCGACGCAGCTCGATTAACGCGATGGCAACGCTTGTGGGCAGACAGGCGATATACATCAGGCCGATCGGTAAACCGAGGATTGGCGAGTGATCGCTCCAGTCCTGCAACGCTTTTTGCAGGCTGCCCCAGCCTAATGCGAGGCATAACAATAAAATCAGCGAATGTGTCAGCAGCGAGAGTCGACGCTGATTCGCTGGCGAAAGTTTTTCCACCACAAAAGTGACCTGAACGTGAGCGTTATCCATAAATGCAACAATGGCGCCAATAAACGTCAGCCATACAAATAGATAACGTGATAGTTCATCTACCGACAAAATACTGCTCTCAAAACCGTAACGTAAAATAACGTTAATAAATACAATGCAGGAAAGTACGGCAATTAATACCGCAAGTATGCCCTCAAGTACCCGCTTCATAACGACTCCATCAGGTTATAGAAACTTATTTCTTTCGATGCTGAATAGTGGAACTTAATTTATTATGTTTGGTTTATATTAGGTCGGCGCAACGTTGAGTTGCAGGCCGAGAATTAAGGTGATGATGTTTAATTCAGGTTAGCGGCGTGTGGCCTTTTCATCATGTTAATACCATCGCGTAATATATTGATGCGGTGATTAATATCGGCGCTGGCATTGATTTCCAACAATTTAATACCGGTAAACTGCAACAGATCGGGAGCGGCGGCGGTAATGAGTTCTTTAACATGTTTCTCCGTCATCAGGCTTTGTGGACAGAAAGGTGCAAACGGAGCATGGAGGTCCTGCCATTCGCCGTATTCTCCATCCAGCGTTGTACCGGAGAACATCAGCGCCCCGAGTTTTCCAGCCTGTTTGGCCTGCTGCGTGTGGATCAGCGGTAGAGAGGTATCCCGCCCTTCAATAGCCGAGCGCGCCCAGTTAACGCAGACGCTTATGTCATAGTCGGCAATAATTTCCAGTACGTTTACTAACGGTAAGAATCCTTTGCGCGGTGCGGGGCCGGTCATCGCGTCGCAGTGTTCAAGCACCAGGTCGCAGGACCAGTCCCAGTTGGCAATCTCTTTTAATGAGCGCGCAAAGGCGTCGGTTGCCTGCGCCACGTTCGGATTGCCCGCCAGAGGAGCGGCATGAAGCTCAAGGGCTATAACTTTGCCGGGGGTTTTCGCATTGAGTTTATTTATCTTCTGATAAAGATGACGGTAGTATTCCACGCAGGCTTTACGCTGTTCCTCGTCACTGGACGCTAATCCAAAACCGCCGTTTTCGCTACGGCGGCGCATGGTTTCCATTATCGCGGTGACCACGATTTGCCAGTTTCCCGGTGTATGGCGCAATAACCACTCGTCGCCGAGCGGGTGAAGATGTTCAAGACAAGGCTGCTCCAGCCCCCGGATATCCGGAGTATCAGAGAGTTGCCGCCAGAATTCCGTCTCTTCCTCTTCACTCTTCTGGTGAAATGAGGGTGCACAAGGGTACGCACCGATAATATAACCGGTATTATTTTTCATTTTGTGCTCCAGTAAACTCTATTTTATAAAACGTCTATGGCGACTTTTACGACTATTTTCCGTATCGGCGTAGCAATGCTTTTATTACAACCTGGACGATGAACATCCTGCGGGAAAAACAGGGCATAACTTCCCGGTATCATTTCAATGAATGATTCATGTTCACTGTCGTGATAAAAAATAATATCGCGCTGTTCTAATAATGACTCGCTGATTTGATTATTACCGGTATCAATGGCAACCCCAATTTTCTCTTCGCCCCATGCCAGAAACTGAATATCCAGATAGCGGCGATGAACCTCCGGACGATTTTCAGCAGCATCGCGGGTGGTCATATCGATAATCTGCGCGAAGATATTTTTGCCGTCGATTTCCACTACGCCGGGTTCCAGCGTGCGAAAGTCCGTATTACGCAGGAAATCGAGCGCCTGCTCTATGGCCGACGGTAACCGGCACGGATCAGGCTGCGCGATATGTCCAAAAATCATGATGTGGCTCCTTACAGCGCCTGAATTTTGGCCCAGACGCTATCGTCAATGGTGATACCGTGACGGCGGTTGTCATCCAGCAATTTGGTAAATTCGTGGCCGGGCAGCCGAATCGCGACGTTGTCGTCAGCACGTTCAGCAGTGGTGATGAAATCCATAATCCGCTGCAGTTTGGCATCGCGGGTTGCGCCATCGATCAGCTTATCCACTTCTATGGCGATGAAGATCTGCGAAACGCCATACTCATCGCTGTTTTCCTGGGTCACTTCGGCAACGGAAGAACCGTTGGAAAGCAGGGTGGCAATCATGTCCAGCACAATCGACAGACCAGAGCCTTTCCAGTAACCCATCGGTAAAATGCGGCGATTTTTCTCGATCACGCCCGGTTCTTTGGTCAACTGACCGTTATCGTCGAAACCGCCGTCCACCGGCAGTTCGCGGCCCGCCAGACGGTTAACCTCCAGCATGCCGTAAGAGAACATCGACATCGACATATCTACCATCGTGATCGGCGTGGAAGGGATGGCGACGATCAGCGGATTGGTACCGATACGGCACTCTTTCGCGCCCCACGGCGGCATGACGGCGATGGAGTTGGTCCAGCAAATGCCGATATAGCCTTTTTCCGCCGCCTGCCAGCCGTAGCTGCCGCCGCGCATCCAGTGGTTAGCATTACGTAACGCCACCAGGCCAATACCATGATCGGAAGCCAGCTCGATGGCCCGGTCCATCATCTTTTTCGCCGTCAGGTTGCCGATAGCGCGCTGAGCATCCCACTGTTCGATGGCGCCGAGGCTGGTAACCCGCTGCGGTTTAGCATCAGGAATAATGTCGCCGTTATCCAGTTGCTGAATGAAGCGGGGAAAGCGGTTCACGCCGTGGGAATAGACACCGGACTCGGTGGTGCGAGCGAACATTTCCGCGCAGGCGTCGGCGGTATCTTCCGCAATATTCCGCGACCGCAAGACGCGGTAGAAGGCCCCTTTTAACTCTTCGAAAGTTACTTTCATCCCTGTTCTCCTGGTCGATTGTCAGAAATTTTAGTATGTTTTTTTGTCGATAAATTTCATAATGCGAAATGTAGTTCCAAATATATAGATCAAAAATTGACATGGCAACGCCAGAGAAGGTTTTTAAAAACGATTAAAATCATCGGGTTATGTTTTTTATGCTGATATCGTGAACTGCAACACACTTTGAGCTACCATCTGATCGCCCAAGAAAGGAGAGAGTTTTCTGATGAGCCAGAACAACGATAAAGAGAAGCCTGCGGGGAGTCAGAGCCTGTTTCGTGGCCTGATGTTGATAGAAATTTTGAGTAACTACCCGAACGGTTGCCCGCTGGCGCACCTGTCGGAGCTGGCGGGGTTGAACAAGAGTACCGTCCATCGTTTATTGCAGGGGCTTCAATCCTGCGGATACGTGACGCCAGCGCCGGCGGCCGGAAGCTACCGTCTGACGACAAAGTTTATTGCCGTCGGCCAAAAAGCCCTGTCATCGCTGAATATCATCCACGTTGCGGCACCGCACCTTGAGGCGCTCAACCTGGCCACCGGCGAGACGGTGAATTTTTCCAGCCGTGAAGATGACCACGCTATCCTGATTTATAAGCTGGAACCGACCACCGGTATGCTGCGCACGCGCGCCTACATTGGCCAGCATATGCCGCTGTACTGCTCGGCGATGGGGAAAATTTATATGGCGTTTGGTCAGCCGGATTATGTGGCGTCTTACTGGGAAAGCCATAAAGATCAGATCCAGCCGCTGACTCGTAATACCATTACCGATTTACCAGCAATGTACGATGAGCTGGCGCAAATTCGTGAAACCAGCATGGCGATGGATCGCGAAGAAAATGAACTGGGCGTTTCCTGTATTGCTGTGCCTGTGTTTGATATTCACCATCGAGTGCCTTACGCCATTTCTATTTCACTGTCGACGTCACGGCTAAAACAGATCGGCGAGAAAAATCTGCTCAAACCGTTGCGTGAAACCGCACAGGCTATCTCTAATGAGCTGGGATTTACCGTTCGCGAATAAGACAGCTCGCCAGGTTTTATCAGGCATCTGACAAAATTTGTCCGTTTGCGTAGTGGGATCAAAGCGGCGGGGAATGGCTCTCTGGCATTCTGGCGTTTTAACGCAGGGGGAGAACAATGAACCGGTTTATTATGGCGGATGCGTCGGCGTGTATCGGGTGTCGTACCTGCGAGGTCGCCTGCGTGGTGTCGCACCAGCAACAGCAGAATAGCGCGGCGGTGACGACGGCGGACTTTGTGCCGCGTATCCGGGTGATAAAAGAGGATAGCTTCACCACGGCCACGGTCTGCCATCAGTGTGAGGACGCGCCGTGCGCGAATGTCTGCCCGGTACAGGCGATTCGCCGTGATCGGGGGCATATCTTCGTGACGCCATCGCGCTGCATTGGTTGTAAAAGCTGTATGCTGGCTTGCCCGTTTGGCGCGATGACCGTGGTGGCGTCCACGTCAGGCGCGCAGGCGATTAAATGCGATCTTTGCTGGCATCGGGAAGCGGGGCCGGCGTGCGTGGAAGCCTGCCCGACCAGTGCGTTACAGTGCGTTGACGCAGCACACGTGCAGCGCCAGCGCCTCTATTCTCAACCTTTCTGAATGTCGTTCCGGCCTGCATGATGGCCGGAATAGCCGTCAGCCTTCACGCCAGGCGCGTTCTATCTCTTCTGCCAGAATTTTTACGCCCGCCTCGATTTTATCCGGTTCAGGCACGTAGTTCATCCGCATACATTGGTGTGTGTGCGGCCAGGGTTTATCCAGTCCGGGAAAGAAATAGTGGCCCGGCACCATCAGCACGCCGCGCGCTTTCAAGCGTTGATAGAGTAGCTCGGTGGTAATCGGCAGATCTTTAAACCACAGCCACAAAAATATTGCGCCTTCCGGTTTATGAATCAGGCAGCGTTCTTCGGATAAATAGCGACGAATGATCGCGATCGTCTGTTGAACGCGCTGATAGTAGAAAGGTTTGATAACCGTTTCCGACAGCCGCAGCAGATCGTTACGCTTAATCATTTCGCACATCATCGCCGGACCCATGCCGCCGGGCGCAAGGCTGATAATGCCGTTCATGTTGGCAATGGCGGTAATCGTCTTATCATTGGCGATGATAATCCCGCAGCGGGAACCGGGCAGCCCCAGCTTCGAGAGGCTCATGCATAGGATAATATTGGGGTTCCACAGCGGGCGCGCTTCGCTAAAGATAATGCCCGGAAACGGTACACCGTAAGCGTTATCAATCACCAGTGGGATGTTGTGCTGATTCGCCAGTCTGTCCAGCTTCATCAGCTCTTCGTCGGTGATAACGTTACCGGTTGGGTTGGTCGGGCGCGAGACGCAAATCATCCCCGTTTCTTCGCCGATGTGCAGATGCTCAAAATCGACGTGATACTTAAACTGGCCTTCCGGCAGCAGTTCAATATTCGGGCGCGCCGAAACGAAGAGGTCGTCTTCCAGACCGGAATCTGCATAGCCGATGTATTCCGGCGCAAGCGGGAATAGTACCTTTTTCGTACTGCCGTCGGCGCGACGTCCGGCGAAGAGATTAAATAAGTAGAAAAACGCGCTCTGACTGCCATTTGTCAGCGCAATATTCTGTGGTTCGATATCCCATCCCAGCGTTTCACGTAGCAGTACGGCCAGTGCATTCAGTAGCGCCGTTTTTCCCTGGGGACCGTCATAATTACAAAGCGCATCAGCGGCTTTGCCGCTTTCTACCATCTCTGTCAGTAGCGTCTGGAAATAATCCTGCATTGCAGGGATGTGTGCCGGGTTACCGCCGCCAAGCATGATGGCGCCTGGCGTGCGTAAGCCGTCGTTGAGATCCTCCATCAGGCGGGTAATGCCTGAATGGCGGGTAAATTTATCGCCGAAAAGTGAAAATGTCATAACGGGTGATCTATCGAACTGTCTGTCAAAGTGGATAACCATAACGCTACAAATGGCGGGGCGCAAATGAGGGGCAGGCGGTAGTATTGATGTTTTATGCTACAAATTTTTATCAGGTTAGTTTTTTATTTTGAAGGGGCTACCGGTACGCGAGGGGACCGGTAGCGCCACGATTAGCGGCGGCCCGCCCAGACGACCATCACCGTATCGTCGCCGTACTGGCGTACAAAACCGTACCCGTGTTTTAGCGTCAGCGTGGTTTGTTGGCCTGCGCCGATGGCGGGATGTCTGGCGCGGAACTGGCTAATATGCTGCCAGTGCGCGACGGCTGCGGCTGACTTTCCGCTCACGTCCTGCCAGTTCATATCTGAACGGGTGCCTTGCAGCGGGTCGGAGCCGGTGGGGCCGAAGGGACGAGCGGATTCATCGCCGTAAAAGATCTGCACCGCGCCCGGTGAAAGCAGCAGCAGTTCCGCCGCCTTATCACCGCCCTCACGGAAAAGGCGCGTATCATGCGAGGAGAGGTAACTTAATACGTTGAAATCCTGCATTTTATCCGCCATCTGCTGCCAGACTGGCCCCATTTCCGCCAGGCAATCGACCGCTTTCGCCGCCTGCTCCTGATAATCAAAATTGATCATCGCGTCGAAACCATAGCGATAATAATCACTTTTCATGACGCCGTGGCCCCACGCTTCGCCAGTCATCCAGAACGGGCTATCATCCAGCGCTTTGTCCGGATTGGCCTGCTTCCATTCATGTAACGCCGCGCTGGCCTGGGTTTTTAGCTGTTGCCAGGCAGGAAGCTCAACGTTTTTGGCAGTATCGACCCGGAACCCGTCAATGCCGTAATCATGCACCCACTGGCTTAACCAGTGAGTCAGATAATCCCGTGGCGTATAGCCCTCAATGAACTTTGCTTTAGTATCGGGTTTGTTGGCATAGAACGCGGGTAGGCCGGAAGGCGTGGTAGATTCCGTTTTTATATCCGGCAGGAAGGCCAGCGACAGGGTTAAATCGTCAAATCCCGGACTGTCGTAGTCGCCAATATCGGTACGAATCCACTTTTTCCCCCACCATTTTTCCCAGGCGGCGCTGTCGCTGAAGTTGATGTAGTCGTTAAAGCTGTGCCAGCTTTGTCCGGCGGCGGGTCGCCAGTTTGTCCAGCGATCGCCGAGAATTTTTTGCCGTTCCGCGCCGGATAAATAGAGCGCGCCGAACTGATACTCCTGCATATCCGCCAGCGTGGCGTAACCGGCATGATTCATTACTACGTCAAATAAAATACGGATGCCGCGCTGGTGCGCGCCGTCGACCAGCGCGCGGAGATCGGCTTCGCTGCCCATATTGGCATCCAGCGTCGTCCAGTCCTGAGTGTAATAGCCGTGATAGGCGTAATGAGGAAAATCGCCTTTTGTTCCGCCGCCGACCCAGCCGTGGATCTGTTCAAACGGCGAGCTTATCCACAAGGCGTTCACGCCTAATTGCTGTAGATAGTCCAGTTTACTCGTCAACCCGCGTAAATCGCCGCCGTGGAAAGTGCCAATCTCTTGCATACCATCCTTATGGCGACCATAGCTGTGGTCGTTGGTTGGATCGCCATTGCGAAAACGATCCGTAAGCACAAAATAAACGGTGGCGTTGCGCCAGTTAAAAGGCGCTGATGCATGGGTTTCCGCGCGCTCCAGCAATAAAAGCCCGTGGCTGTCGGCAGGTTGCAGCGTGATTTGCCCGTTTTGGACGGTATCGGTTTGACCACTGTAATAATCGCGCACTACCGTCCCTTCCGGAAAGGTCTGGCGAACATCCAGCGTGAGCGGCGAACCATCCCAGACGGGACACTGACGGGCGAGCTGCGCGGTGCGTTCAGGTTCAGTTTTTATCGATAACAACAGGGTCGGCGTACCGGAGCGGGTATCTACCGTTATCGTATAGTCGCCATCTTTAAACAGACGCCATTGCGGCGGCGCGCCTTCGCAGGGTTTTAACGACAACATCTGGTTGAGTTTTATGGCGCCGGAGGGCTGCCAGCACTGCTGGTCAATATGGAGCGTTAACGCGCGTGTACCTTTTGTTAATGCAGCATGGCTGGTAAAGCGCCCGGTTTCCTGCGTCGAGAACGTCGGAAAACCGGGTGAGGTCCATGATGAGGCGATCGCGATACCGGGTATCAGCGTCAGAGCGAAGGCGGCAAGTTTCATCACGCTATCCTTTGTGGGCAATATTCATCAGCTTGCCTGGTTTTTAGGCGAATGAACTCCTCCTCAGCAGAGAGTCGCGCAGGAGGAGGCGCGAGGGTGAGCGACGAGGCGCAAAAAAACGCCTCTATTTGCGATAAGCACCACATTTTATTGGCATTATTGCTGCCTGTTATCGTTAATAGTTGACATAGTTTCGGATTAAGACTATTCCCTGAGGTGCTTTTTAAGCCTATTTTTGCTAGAATTTGGGGTTCAAACCTCAACTTCGTGAAAAATAAAAGGTGTTGGAATGTATCAATCCGACCAGGAGACCTAATGATATTGACTCCCATGCGACGATATGGGGCAATGATTCTTATGTTACTCACCATCGCATTTTCGGGTGAGGTGCTGGCAAAGACGCACGCAACACAAACGAGTCAAAAGTCCCACATAACTGAGACAAGTTATAAACAGGTTAGCAGTAAACAAGAGTATTCTCGCAATAGTGCAAAGAGCAGTTCACTTCCTGATTTGCGAAAATACCCTTCCGGAACCCCCAGAAAAAAAGCGTTTCTCCGGACCGTTATGCCTTACATCACCAGCCAAAATGCCGCGATTACCGCGGACCGTAATTGGCTGATCTCAAAACAGTACCAGAACCGCTGGTCGCCGTCTGAACGCGCGCGTATGAAAGATATCGCGAAGCGCTATAAAGTGAGCTGGTCCGGCAACACGCGTCGTATTCCGTGGAATACGTTGCTGGAGCGCGTCGACATTATCCCAACCAGCATGGTGGCGACGATGGCGGCGGCGGAAAGCGGCTGGGGAACCTCTAAACTGGCGCGTAGCAACAACAACCTGTTCGGCATGAAGTGTACGAAAGGGCGTTGTACCAATACGCCGGGTAAGGTGAAAGGTTACTCGCAATTCGCGTCGGTTGAGGAGTCGGTGAGCGCGTATGTCGCCAACCTGAACACGCATCCGGCTTATTCCTCTTTCCGCAAGTCGCGCGCCCAACTGCGTAAGGCGGATCAGGAAGTCACCGCCACGGCGATGATTCATAAGCTGAAGGGTTACTCTACCCAGGGGTCGCGCTATAACAACTACTTGTTCGCGATGTACCAGGACAACCAGCGTCTGATCGCCGCGCATATGTAATTCTGTGTGCCGGATGGCGCTACGCTATCCGGCTTACAAGGCGTCTGTAGGCTGGATAAACTACAACAACGCTTCACTATGCTGGTCGCGATACTCCTTAGGCGTAGTGACGTACTCCTTTTTAAACACCGAATAGAAATATTGCAGCGACGGGTAGCCGCACATTTGCGAAATTTCGTTTATCGCCAACGTGGTAGAAATCAACAAACTACGCGCTTTTTCCAGCTTTTCGGCGTGGATCAGCGCATGTATCGTCTCGCCAACTTCTTCCTTAAAACGTTTTTCCAGGTTTGAACGTGAAATCCCAACCGCGTCCAGCACTTGCTCGACTTTAATGCCCTTACAGGCATGGTTACGAATAAAGTGCATCGCCTGGATAACCGCCGGATCGGTCAGGGAGCGATAGTCTGTCGAGCGGCGCGCAATGACGCGCACCGGCGGCACCAGAATGCGCTGTAACGGCATCTCTTCGCGCGCCAGCAAACGGTGCAGCAGTTTCGCCGCCTGATAGCCCATTTGCCTCGCCCCCTGCGCGACGGAGGAAAGCGCGACGCGCGACAGATAACGGGTTAACTCTTCGTTATCAATACCGATAACGCAAAGTTTTTCTGGCACCGGAATATGCAGGTGTTCACAGGCCTGCAATACGTGACGGGCGCGGGCATCCGTTACGGCAATGATGCCGGTTTGCGGCGGCAGCGTCTGAAGCCAGTCGGCGAGGCGATTTTGCGCGTGCTGCCAGTTTTCCGGCGCGGTTTCCAGTCCCTGATAGACTACGCCGCGGTATTTTTCCTCGGCGACCAGCTGGCGAAAGGCGTATTCCCGTTCCGCCGCCCAATGTTTGCGGCTGGAGTCGGGCAAACCGTAAAACGCGAAGCGGTTAACGCCTTTTTCTTTTAAATGCAGGAAAGCGCTTTCAACGAGTGCATGATTATCGGTGGCGATGTAATGAACGGCGGGATAATTTTCAGCAAGATGGTAAGAACCTCCGACCCCGACAATGGGTACGTCGACATCGGCTAATAATTGCGCGATATCGTCATCATCGTAATCGGCAATAACGCCGTCGCCTAACCACTCTTTAATGTTATCGATACGGGCACGGAAATCTTCCTCAATAAATATATCCCATTCGGATTGCGAGGCTTGTAAATATTCACCCACCCCCTCCACTACCTGACGGTCATAGGCTTTATTCGCGTTAAATAACAGAGTGATACGGTGACGTTTATCAAACATGAGGATATATCCTGCAAAAGTGAACCTGGACTCATGGATACTATCAAAACGGCTGACATAACGGTCTGGCGAATGATGACAAATTATTTTGCGCCTGAAACGTTATGCGAAATTCATCACAGCAAACGGCGGATGACAATTGTCATTTCTTATCTATATATTACGGTTTTTTGTTTATTTGCCAGGATTCGATCGCGATCGCTTTTTTCTTCTGTGGTTTTCAGCGTTTTTTTGAGAGCCAGAGCACATTTGGGGATTCTCTTAATAGCGGTGTGAAATAACGTAATTGAGCAATAAATCAGGAAATTCCAGTATGACGTTATGTCGTTTACTTGCCGTCTTATCTGATTATGGAGCTCACTATGCAGGCTTATTTTGACCAACTCGATCGTGTTCGCTATGAAGGCCCTCAATCGACTAACCCGCTGGCATTTCGTCATTACAATCCCGACGAGCTGGTTTTAGGTAAACGTATGGAAGATCACCTGCGTTTCGCGGCCTGTTACTGGCATACCTTCTGCTGGAACGGCGCGGATATGTTTGGTGTAGGCGCGTTTAATCGTCCGTGGCAGCAACCAGGCGAAGCGCTGGAGCTGGCGAAACGCAAAGCGGACGTGGCGTTTGAATTTTTCCACAAACTGAATGTGCCTTTTTATTGCTTCCATGACGTGGATGTGTCGCCGGAAGGCGCGTCGTTGAAAGAATATAAAAACAACTTCGCGCAGATGGTGGATGTGCTGGCGGCGAAACAGGAGCAGAGCGGCGTAAAACTGCTGTGGGGAACGGCGAACTGCTTTACCAACCCGCGCTATGGCGCAGGCGCCGCCACTAACCCGGATCCGGAAGTCTTTAGCTGGGCAGCGACGCAAGTGGTTACGGCAATGAACGCCACGCATAAACTGGGCGGCGAAAATTACGTGCTGTGGGGCGGGCGCGAAGGTTATGAAACGTTGCTGAATACCGATCTGCGCCAGGAACGCGAACAGATTGGCCGCTTTATGCAAATGGTGGTTGAGCACAAACATAAAATGGGTTTCCAGGGCACGCTGCTGATTGAACCGAAACCGCAGGAACCGACAAAACATCAGTATGATTATGACGTTGCAACGGTCTATGGCTTCCTCAAACAGTTCGGCCTGGAAAAAGAGATCAAAGTGAACATTGAGGCGAACCACGCGACGCTGGCGGGCCATTCGTTCCATCATGAAATCGCGACCGCTATCGCGCTGGGTATTTTTGGCTCCGTTGATGCCAACCGCGGCGATGCGCAACTGGGCTGGGATACCGATCAGTTCCCGATTAGCGTTGAAGAGAACGCGCTGGTGATGTACGAAATCCTGAAAGCGGGCGGATTCACGACGGGCGGTCTCAACTTCGACGCCAAAGTTCGTCGCCAGAGCACCGATAAATACGATCTGTTCTACGGTCATATCGGCGCGATGGATACGATGGCGTTGTCGCTGAAAATCGCCGCGCGTATGGTTGAAGACGGCGAGCTGGATAAACGCGTGGCGAAGCGCTATGCCGGCTGGAATGGCGAGCTGGGGCAGCAGATTCTGAAAGGACAACTCTCCTTAGGCGAACTGGCGCAGTATGCGGAGCAGCATAATCTGGCGCCAGTACATCAAAGCGGTCATCAGGAGCTGTTAGAAAATCTGGTTAACCGTTATCTGTTTGATAAATAACCCTATCTACCGGGCGACTCCGCGTTAGCCCGGCCTGTAGTCGTGATTAGCCCGGTAAGCGTAGCGCTGCCGGGCGCTTTCAGTAAAGGAACCCACACTATGTATATCGGGATCGATCTTGGTACATCGGGTGTAAAAGCTATCCTGTTGAATGAGCAGGGCGATGTGCTGGCTACGCATACTGAAAAACTGACCGTATCGCGTCCGCATCCCTTATGGTCGGAGCAGGAACCAGAGCAGTGGTGGCAGGCGACGGATCGTGCGGTTAAAGGTTTAGGTCGGCAACAGTCGTTAAGTGGCGTCCGGGCGTTGGGCATCGCCGGACAAATGCATGGCGCGACATTGCTTGATAGCCGTCAGCAGGTTCTGCGACCAGCGATTTTATGGAATGACGGACGCTGTAGCGAAGAGTGCGCCTGGCTGGAAAAACAGGTGCCGCAGTCGCGTGCGATAACCGGTAATCTGATGATGCCCGGTTTTACCGCGCCCAAATTAGTCTGGGTGCAGCGCCACGAACCGGATATTTTCCGCCAGATAGACAAAGTTCTGCTGCCGAAAGATTTTCTGCGGCTGCGAATGACGGGCGTCTTTGCCAGCGATATGTCGGATGCGGCGGGAACGATGTGGCTGGACGTGAAAAAGCGCGACTGGAGCGACGTTATGCTCAACGCCTGTCATTTAACCCGACAGCAGATGCCAGCGTTATTTGAAGGTAGTGACATTACCGGAACGTTGCTGCCAGAGGTAGCCAGCGCATGGGGAATGCCAGCAGTACCTGTGGTGGCGGGCGGCGGCGACAATGCGGCTGGCGCGGTCGGCGTAGGAATGATCGATGCCGGACAGACGATGCTCTCACTCGGAACATCGGGCGTCTATTTTGCCGTCAGCGACGGCTTTCTGAGTAAACCGGAGAGCGCAGTACACAGTTTTTGCCATGCGCTGCCGGAACGCTGGCATTTAATGTCTGTAATGTTGAGCGCCGCCTCTTGTCTGGACTGGGCGGCTAAACTCACCGGGCAGAAGAACGTCCCGACGCTGATTGCCGCCGCGCAGCTGGCGGATGAGCATACCGATCCGATCTGGTTTTTGCCGTACCTGTCCGGCGAGCGCACGCCGCACAATAATCCGCAGGCAAAAGGCGTTTTCTTTGGTTTAACCCATCAGCATGGCCCGGCGGAACTGGCGCGGGCGGTACTGGAAGGCGTGGGATATGCTCTGGCGGATGGCATGGATGTGGTTCACGCCTGCGGCGTCAAACCCGCCAGCGTGACGCTTATCGGCGGCGGGGCGCGCAGCGAATACTGGCGTCAGATGCTATCTGATATTAGCGGGCTACAGCTTGATTATCGTACTGGCGGCGATGTGGGGCCAGCGCTGGGCGCGGCGCGTCTGGCGCAAATTGCGGTGAATAAACAGACTCCGCTCGCCGATGTATTGCCGCAGTTGCCGCTGGAGCAGGCGCATTATCCCGATGCGCAGCGTCATGCGGTTTATCAACAACGTCGTGAAACCTTCCGTCGACTCTATCAGCAGCTGTTGCCGTTGATGTCATAAGTCAGAATGCCTTTCGGTTTTGGCTGAAAGGCATTTCCCGTAAATATTAATTCTATTGAATTATATCGAAGTAAGTATGTGTGTTTTCTGATTTTTATATTATTGCTGAGCAGGCGCCTTTTTCATCGCTATTTCTTCGCTTAATGTGTCTCACACAACCACAAGGAGAGTGAGATGGACGATCACGTTGCGCGCAGGAAACGGATATTCGGCCTGGGAATGTTAGTTGTCGGTGCAGTGGTATACCTGGTAGGACTGTGGCCAGGCTGTCATACATTAAGCGAAAAGGGATATTTTTTTGCGGCAATCGTCATGTGTGGTTTTCCAGTCTTAATTCGCCAGGAACACACGGGAAATGGCCGCTTGCTTTCTCGTTGCAAATCTTTGCTGTTGCTTGGCATCGGCATGGTCGCGGTCGGCGTATTTAACCTGGCGCTGGCGGGCGCGCTGAAAATACTGTGTCTGGTGGCGCTGGGGGTCAGTATATATGGAACCGATCTTTACGCTTCCTACAGTGATGATGAATGATGGCCGGAGCCATCATTCGTTTAGCTAACCCATTTCCGTTTATCAATACGCTGTAACAGCATGGAAAGTAGCAGGCTTCCTGTCACCGTCGCGGCAAAAACCCACACGATGTCTAACGGCGGCCAACGTTTTAACTCCAGACCATTAGTACGTAGCGCATGGATAATCAGCGCGTGGAAACCATAAATACCCAGCGAGTGGCGGGAGATAAGTCCCAGTCCAGGTAACGTCCGCGCATTCAGCTTATTTTTAACTATCGTGAACAGTGAGACGGCGCAAATAAACACCATGGGACCGCAATACAGATACCAGGTATCGGCAAAATTTCCGCGCCAGCGTAATTCATGCAATGTGCCGCGAGAAATAACAAATACCGCGATGATGAACAGGGCAGCGCAGATAAGCGTCAGCGATGGCTTTTGCGTCTCCATCATTCCAATGGCGCGGCCCAGGATACCGTAGAGAATGTAGTAGAACGTGTCGCCGTTGATATACAGATTGATGGGCAACCATTCAACGCCGCCGATTTTTTGCGGCACAGTATTTGGGTTAGCAATAATACCAATGATCACCATCAGCATCAGGAGCATTTTGCCGCTCACGTTTTTTACCTGGATTAATGGCGATACCAGGTAGATCACCGCAATCGCAAAGAAAAACCACAGGTGGTAAAACACGGGTTTTTGCAGCGCATTTTTTAGCGAAAGCTCGACGTTGATCGAAGTAAAAAGTGAAATGTAAGCCAGGGCGACAACGCTGTAAAAGATAAGGCAGAGGGCGATACGTAAAAAATGCCGCGGTTGCGCGCAGCGCTCGCCAAAAAAAAGATAGCCTGAAATCATAAAAAACAGGGGAACGCTAACGCGCGAAGCCGAATTCAGGACATTCGCAATATCCCAGTTTAGCGGGCTGACGCTGTGGGCGTTGGTGATGTACCACGTTGTAGTATGGATCATCACTACCATTAAACAGGCGATCCCTCGCAGGTTATCAATCCAGTTAATTTTAGGCTGCATCAGTTCCTCAGCTTCCGTTTCAATAGAGTTCCAGCGCGGTGGCTCACTGGAAAAATCCGACTTTCTACGCTACATCTTGTGATGGCGTAAGGAGATTCGCACAATGTGTCTGCTACCCACAAACCTTAATAATAAGACTGACCAGCAAACCAGACGGTAATAAAAATGATAATGAAGTATTTCTGTTCTGTGATGATAGCCATCGCTCTGGTGGGATGCACAGCGACACCGCCACCGACGCAAAAAGCCCAGCAGAGTAAAGTGAGCCCAACACGCACGCTGGATATGGAAGCATTGTGTAAAGCTCAGGCGGCGCAGCGTTACAATACTGGCGCACAGAAAATTGCTGTTACCGGTTTCGAACAGTTTCAGGGGAGCTATGAGATGCGTGGTAATACTTTCCGTAAAGAGAGTTTTGTCTGCTCTTTTGATGCAGATGGGCAGTTTTTACATCTTTCTATGCGGTAAAAGCCGCGCCTGGTGAGGTGTGATGCCGCGAAATCCGGCAATTTTCGCTAAACAAACCGGTTTCATACTGTATATCTCGCATCCAGCGGGTATACTGGCTCCTTCCTTTAAATCCACACGTATCCAGCACGAAATAATATGCAAAAGTTTGATACCAGGACCTTCCAGGGCTTGATCCTGACCTTACAGGATTACTGGGCTCGCCAGGGCTGCACCATTGTTCAACCATTGGACATGGAAGTCGGCGCGGGAACTTCTCATCCAATGACCTGCCTGCGCGCGCTGGGGCCAGAGCCGATGGCGACTGCCTATGTGCAGCCTTCTCGTCGTCCGACCGATGGCCGCTACGGCGAAAACCCGAACCGCTTACAGCACTACTATCAGTTCCAGGTAGTGATTAAGCCGTCTCCGGACAACATTCAGGAGCTGTATCTCGGTTCTCTGAAAGAGCTGGGTATGGACCCGACCATTCACGATATCCGTTTCGTGGAAGATAACTGGGAGAACCCGACGCTGGGCGCCTGGGGACTCGGCTGGGAAGTGTGGCTGAATGGCATGGAAGTGACGCAGTTCACCTACTTCCAGCAGGTCGGCGGCCTGGAGTGCAAGCCGGTGACCGGTGAAATCACCTACGGTCTGGAACGTCTGGCGATGTATATCCAGGGCGTGGACAGCGTTTACGACCTGGTCTGGAGCGATGGCCCGCTGGGTAAAACTACCTACGGCGACGTGTTCCATCAGAACGAAGTGGAGCAATCCACCTATAACTTTGAATACGCCGATGTGGATTTCTTATTCACCTGCTTCGAGCAGTATGAGAAAGAAGCCCAGCAGCTGCTGGCGCTGGAAAACCCGCTGCCGCTGCCGGCCTACGAGCGTATTCTGAAAGCCGCCCATAGCTTCAACCTGCTGGATGCGCGTAAAGCTATCTCCGTCACCGAACGTCAGCGCTACATTTTGCGTATTCGCACCCTGACCAAAGCAGTGGCAGAGGCTTATTATGCTTCCCGTGAAGCCCTCGGCTTCCCGATGTGCAACAAAGACAAGTAAGAGGCGGCCATGTCTGAGAAAACTTTTCTGGTGGAAATCGGCACTGAAGAGCTGCCACCAAAAGCACTGCGCAGTTTGGCTGAGTCCTTTGCTGCGAACTTCACTGCGGAGCTGGATAACGCCGGCCTCGCGCACGGTAACGTTGAATGGTTTGCCGCCCCGCGCCGTCTGGCGCTGAAAGTGGCGAATCTTGCTGAATCTCAGCCCGATCGCGAAGTCGAAAAACGTGGTCCGGCGATTGCTCAGGCGTTTGACGCCGAAGGCAAACCGAGCAAAGCGGCAGAAGGCTGGGCGCGCGGCTGCGGGATCACCGTTGATCAGGCCGAGCGTCTGAAGACCGACAAAGGCGAATGGCTGCTGTATCGCGCCCACGTGAAGGGCGAAAGTACCGAAGCGCTGGTGCCGAACATGGTAGCCACCTCGCTGGCGAAACTACCGATCCCGAAACTGATGCGCTGGGGCGCGTCTGACGTCCACTTCGTGCGTCCGGTGCACACCGTGACCCTGCTGTTGGGCGATAAGGTCATTCCGGCGACTATTCTGGGTATTCAGTCTGACCGCGTCATTCGCGGCCATCGCTTTATGGGGGAGCCTGAGTTCACTATCGACAATGCTGACCAGTACCCGCAAATTCTGCTGGAGCGCGGTAAAGTCATTGCGGACTACGAAGCGCGTAAAGCCAAAATCAAAGCGGACGCCGAAGAAGCAGCACGCAAGATTGGCGGTAATGCCGACCTGAGCGAAAGCCTGCTGGAAGAAGTGGCCTCGTTGGTGGAGTGGCCGGTGGTATTGACGGCGAAATTCGAAGAGAAATTCCTCGCCGTGCCTGCCGAAGCGCTGGTGTACACCATGAAGGGCGACCAGAAGTATTTCCCGGTTTATGACAACGCGGGCAAGCTGTTGCCGAACTTTATCTTCGTCGCCAACATCGAATCGAAAGATCCGACCCAGATTATCTCCGGTAACGAGAAAGTGGTGCGTCCGCGTCTGGCAGATGCTGAATTCTTCTTCAATACCGACCGTAAAAAACGTCTGGAAGACCATCTGCCGCGTCTGCAAACCGTGCTGTTCCAGCAACAACTGGGCACGCTGCGCGACAAGACCGACCGTATTCAGGCGCTGGCGGGCTGGATTGCCGGTCAGATTGGCGCTGACGTCAACCACGCCACTCGTGCGGGCCTGCTCTCCAAGTGCGACCTGATGACCAACATGGTCTTCGAGTTCACCGACACCCAGGGCGTGATGGGGATGCACTACGCGCGTCACGATGGTGAAGCGGAAGATGTGGCTGTGGCGCTGAACGAACAGTATCAGCCGCGCTTTGCCGGTGATGACCTGCCGTCTAACCCGGTAGCCTGTGCGCTGGCGATCGCCGATAAGATGGACACTCTGGCGGGTATCTTCGGTATTGGTCAGCATCCGAAAGGCGACAAAGACCCGTTTGCGCTGCGTCGTGCCGCGCTGGGCGTGCTGCGTATCATTGTTGAGAAGAACCTGAATCTCGATCTGCAAACGCTGACCGAAGAAGCGGTGCGTCTGTATGGCGACAAGCTGACCAACGCCAACGTAGTCGATGATGTGATCGACTTTATGCTGGGTCGTTTCCGCGCCTGGTATCAGGATGAAGGTTACACCGTCGACACCATCCAGGCGGTACTGGCGCGTCGTCCGACCCGTCCGGCAGATTTTGATGCCCGCATGAAGGCGGTGTCTCATTTCCGCACCCTGGAAGAAGCCTCTGCGCTGGCGGCGGCGAACAAGCGCGTCTCCAACATCCTGGCGAAAGCCACTGAGCCGCTGAACGATATCGTCCACGCCTCCGTACTGAAAGAAGCGGCGGAAATTGAGTTGGCCAGACATCTGGTTGTGCTGCGTGATAAGCTTCAGCCGTACTTTGCCGATGGTCGTTATCAGGAAGCGTTGATTGAGCTGGCGGCACTGCGCGCGCCGGTGGATGAATTCTTCGAAAATGTCATGGTTAACGCGGAAGAGAAAGATATCCGTATCAACCGCCTGACGCTGTTGTCGAAACTACGCGAACTGTTCCTGCAGGTTGCGGATATTTCGTTACTGCAATAAGCGTTCAGTTAATTAAACAAAAACCTGCTTTCGGGCAGGTTTTTTTATTGTCTATGGAAAACCCCCAGCTAGGCTGGGGGTTCCGGAAAGCTTTCAGCTTTAAGCCAGTTATTAAAACCCCTTT
>NZ_JBGDXT010000012.1:109752-163006 GCF_046550615.1 Salmonella sp. SAL04214 | reverse complement strand
CAAAACGCTAACGCGTTTTGGCGAGCACTGCCCAGGACCAAAATGGCAAGTAAAATAGCCCTAATGGGATAGGCTCTAAGAAGGGATTCTGATAGCGTCCCTTCCTTCAATTTACACTCTATTTTCAATACTAAGATTGGCCTCATCAGGCCTGTTAAACGTCGACCCGACGGAAAAATGTTTATCGCAGGGCGTCCAGCCCTGCGAGCGTCAACATTTCTGCAAACGGAGTAAGGTTAGCCAATAAGTTTAAGATTTTTTATCACTCAATCATTTAACCGTTCCAGGCCTTAACCGGCCTACAAATACGCTTATTTAGCTAACCAGTCGAGTATCCCCTGCGCGGCATGTCGGCCTTCTGCCATCGCCGTCACCACCAGATCGGCGCCGCGCACCGCATCGCCGCCGGCGAAAATTTTCGGGTTGGACGTCTGGTAACGAAACTCGCTCTCGACGCTGGCGGCAATACGTCCCCAGTTATCCACCTTCACGCCATGCGATTCCAGCCACGACATACCATGCGGATGAAAACCAAACGCCATAATGACCGCATCCGCCGGCATCACGAACTCGCTGTCCGGTACAGGTACCGGGCGGCGTCGCCCCTGACTATCCGGTTCGCCAAGCCGCGTACGCAAAAAGCGAATACCGCTGGCGCGCCCGTGCGTATCCAGCACCAACTCAACCGGCTGAACGTTAAATTCAAAGTTCGCGCCCTCTTCCCGCGCGTTTTTCACCTCTTTTTTCGACCCCGGCATATTGGCCTCATCGCGGCGATAAGCGCAGGTGACGTTAGCAGCGCCATGACGCAGCGCCGTACGCACGCAGTCCATTGCGGTGTCACCGCCGCCCAGCACAACCACGTTAAGGCCCGCAGTATCAATAAACGGCTCGTCAGGCAACGCCGGAAGCCCCATCACCTGTTTGGTATTGGCGATGAGGAATGGCAACGCATCATATACCCCCGGCGCGTCTTCATTCGGTAAATCAGCCTTCATGGAACGATAGGTTCCTACCCCGACAAAGACGGCGTCATAACTTTCCAGCAGCGTCTCCAGAGAAATATCTTTCCCTACTTCGCAGTTAAGCTCGAAACGAATCCCCATCGCGCTGAAGATTTCCCGACGGCGCGCCAGCAGAGATTTATCCAGTTTGAAAGCCGGAATACCAAAGGTGAGCAAACCGCCGATTTCCGGATGGCGATCGTAGACGGTGGCGCTTACGCCATGGCGCGCCAGCACGTCAGCGCAGGCAAGACCTGCCGGCCCCGCGCCGATAATCGCCACGCGCTTATCGCTCTTCTGTACGTCCGACAGGTCGGGACGCCAGCCTTTGCTCAGAGCGCGATCGGAGATATAGCGCTCAATGTTGCCGATGGTAACCGCGCCATACTCATCGCGGAGTGTACACGCACCTTCGCATAGCCGGTCCTGCGGACAGACGCGCCCGGTAATTTCCGGCAGGCAGTTGGTCTGGTGGGAAAGCTCTACCGCCGCATCAATATCGCCAGCTTTCACCAGTTCGATCCACTGGGGAATATGGTTATGCAGCGGACAGGTCCATTCGCAGATACTGTGTTCCCCGCATGTGAGGCAGCGGGACGCTTCACGCTCGGCCTGCGCGGCGCGAAACGGCAGATAAATTTCCTCAAAGGTGGTTTTACGCGCTTCAATCGCCAGTTTATCCGGTTCGCCGCGCGGCGGCGTCGCCTGCATACGCTCGACTTTGCTGCTTGCTGTCCCACGGTGTTGTGTATCAACGGTATGCCAGGGGCGAATCTCCTGCCGGGCGGTACGCAGCCGTCGCGTTTTAGCCAGACGGGTCAACGAGTCTTCGGTGACCAGTTGCAGCGCATCCGCCGGGCAATTTTCCACACAAGCCGGACCCTGTTCACGTCCCTGACACAGATCGCATTTATGCGCGCTGGCTTTGAACTGGTTTGGCGCGACGGGCGTCAATACCATCTGCATGGTGCCGAATGGGCAGGCGACGACGCAGGATTTACAGCCGATACACTTCTGCGCATTGACCTGCACGCTGTCGTTAATATGCGCGATCGCGCCGTTCGGACAGCTACGGGCGCAGGGCGCATCTTCGCAATGGTGACATGTGACCGCGCTGCGCTGGTGCTGATGTTTGATGACAGTAATTCGGGGCTGATAGCGCTGTGACGTCAGGACATGTCGCTCATCATTGTGAGCCATTACGCAGGCGACCTCGCAGGCATGGCAGCCCAGACACTGCTGGCTATTGGCCATAATAAAACGATTCATGGCATCCTTCTGTTTTGGTTGTAAAAACCTTATTCTTTATATGAGCATTGTTATTAACTGACGAAGGCGGGGTCGGCAATGTTCATCTGCCCAGGAAGCACAACTATCTGTCCAGAACCTGTGGCAGATCAATTTATTTCAAAGCAAATGCAATTGCGATTCAGCTAAATGCGGGGAGTGCCAGCGTGACGGTTAAACGCCCGGTCTCAGCCAGTCTGGCTAAGGCTTTTTTCTATATTGTGCTGTTGTCTATTCTGTCCACCGGCAGCGCATTACTGACGCTGACCAGCAGTTTACGGGATGCAGAAGCGATCAATATCGCCGGCTCGCTACGAATGCAGAGCTATCGGCTGGGTTACGATCTGCAAAGCCGTAGCCCGCAGATTAATGCGCATCGTCAACTTTTCCAGCACGCGCTCAACTCGCCGGTACTGCAAAATCTCAACGCCTGGTATGTGCCGCAGGCGGTGAAAACTCGCTACGCGCGCCTGCACGCCAACTGGCTGGAGATGAATAGCCGCCTACAGGACGGCGACATTGCCTGGTATCAGACCAATATCAACAATTACGTCGATCAAATTGATCTCTTCGTTCTGGCATTACAGCATTACGCCGAGCGTAAAGTCATGCTGGTCGTCGCCATATCGCTGGCGGGCGGTATCGGCATCTTTACGCTGGTCTTTTTTACCCTACGGCGTATTCGCCAGCAGGTCGTTCGCCCGCTGAATCAACTGGTCACCGCCAGTCAGCGAATTGAACATGGTCAGTTCGCCCCGCTGCCGCTGGATACCAGCTTACCCAATGAGCTGGGATTGTTGGCGAAAACGTTTAGCCAGATGTCGAGCGAGCTGCATAAACTTTACCGTTCGCTGGAAGCCTCGGTGGAAGAAAAAACGCACGATCTGCACGAAGCGCATCGCCGCCTGGAGGTGTTATACCAGTGCTCCCAGGCGCTGAATACCAGCCAAATCGATGTCCACTGTTTTCGCCATATTTTGCAAATTGTCCGTGAACATGACGCCGCCTGGTATCTGGAGTTAACCGTGGGCGATAACTGGCGGATTAGCGAAGGCATGCAAAGCCCCGACCTGCCGATGCAAATGCTGCCAGTGACGATGCAGGACACGGTCTATGGCGAACTCCACTGGCAAAGCCCCAACGTTAATGCCTCTACGCCGCTGCTGAACAGCGTCTCCACGATGCTGGGGCGTGGTTTGTACTTTAATCAGGCGCAAAAACACTTCCAGCAACTTTTGTTAATGGAAGAGCGCGCGACGATTGCCCGTGAGCTACACGATTCACTGGCGCAGGTACTTTCTTATTTACGTATTCAGTTAACGCTTTTGAAGCGCGCCATTCCAGAAGATAACGCCGGCGCGCAAAGCATCATGGCGGATTTTTCCAGAGCGCTGAACGACGCCTACCGTCAGCTTCGCGAGCTACTCACCACGTTCCGTCTGACGTTACAGCAGGCCGATTTACCCTCCGCATTGCATGAGATGCTGGAAGATTTACAGAGTCAGACCCCGGCCAAACTCACGTTGGATTGCCGTTTACCCACGCTGGCGCTGGATGCGCAAATGCAGGTGCATTTGTTGCAAATTGTGCGTGAAGCGGTCCTGAACGCCATTAAACACGCCAACGCGAGCGAAATCGCCGTGAGCTGCGTCACCGCGCCTGACGGCGATCATACTGTTTATATTCGCGATAATGGCATTGGTATCGGCGAACCGCATGAGCCTGCCGGACACTATGGTCTGAATATAATGCGTGAGCGCGCGGAGCGCCTTGGCGGCACGCTGAATTTTTCGCAACCCTCCGGCGGCGGCACACTGGTCAGTATCAGTTTTCGCTCCTCCAACAAGGAAGAGAGTCAGTTAACGTAAAGAACGGCAAATCGCCGGAAGGCCAGATGTCAGGCTTTCCGGCGTTGGCACAAAAAGTATGCTGTAAAAGCGCATGATAATTTACATTATCTCCTTTATTTCTCCACGTTTGGCTCGTAGCTTGCCGCTACAGTGAAGCAGTTCAAATCTATAACGATATGTAGAAACACGAGGTTCCCCTTTAATGGCGAATTTTTTTATCGATCGCCCCATTTTTGCCTGGGTGCTGGCTATCCTGTTGTGTCTGACAGGGGCGTTAGCCATTTTTTCTTTACCTGTTGAACAATATCCCGATCTGGCACCGCCCAACGTACGTATTACCGCGAATTATCCGGGAGCGTCGGCGCAAACGCTGGAAAATACCGTAACCCAGGTTATTGAGCAGAATATGACGGGCCTCGATAATCTGATGTACATGTCATCACAAAGCAGCGGAACCGGACAGGCGACCATTACGCTGAGCTTCATTGCGGGAACCGATCCTGATGAGGCGGTTCAGCAGGTGCAAAATCAGTTACAGTCCGCGATGCGTAAACTGCCGCAGGCGGTACAGGATCAAGGCGTCACGGTACGCAAAACGGGCGATACCAATATTTTGACCATCGCTTTCGTCTCTACCGACGGTTCTATGGACAAGCAGGATATCGCCGACTACGTCGCCAGTAATATTCAGGACCCACTCAGCCGCGTCAACGGCGTCGGCGATATTGACGCTTATGGTTCACAGTACTCTATGCGTATCTGGCTCGATCCTGCCAAATTGAATAGTTTTCAGATGACCACGAAAGACGTGACCGATGCAATTGAGTCGCAGAATGCGCAAATCGCCGTCGGGCAGCTTGGCGGTACGCCTTCGGTCGACAAGCAGGCGCTGAACGCCACCATTAATGCGCAGTCATTGCTGCAAACGCCGCAACAATTTCGCGATATCACCCTGCGCGTTAATCAGGACGGTTCCGAGGTCAAACTGGGCGATGTCGCCACCGTGGAGCTGGGGGCGGAAAAGTATGACTACCTCAGCCGTTTTAACGGCAATCCGGCTTCCGGTCTTGGGGTTAAGCTGGCTTCCGGCGCGAATGAAATGGCGACCGCGAAGCTGGTACTGGATCGCCTCAACGAGCTGGCGCAGTACTTTCCCCACGGCCTGGAATACAAGATCGCGTATGAAACCACCTCCTTTGTCAAAGCCTCGATTATCGATGTGGTCAAAACGTTGCTGGAGGCTATCGCTCTGGTTTTCCTGGTGATGTACCTGTTCCTGCAAAACTTTCGCGCCACGCTGATTCCGACGATCGCCGTGCCGGTAGTATTAATGGGCACCTTCTCTGTGCTTTACGCGTTTGGCTACAGTATTAACACATTAACCATGTTCGCGATGGTGCTGGCAATCGGGCTCCTGGTCGACGATGCCATCGTGGTGGTGGAAAACGTCGAACGTATCATGAGCGAAGAAGGACTCACGCCGCGTGAAGCGACGCGCAAATCCATGGGACAAATCCAGGGGGCGCTGGTCGGTATCGCGATGGTGCTGTCTGCGGTATTCGTGCCGATGGCGTTCTTTGGCGGTACCACCGGGGCGATTTATCGTCAGTTTTCTATCACCATTGTCTCGGCAATGGTGCTGTCGGTGCTGGTCGCCATGATTCTGACGCCAGCGCTGTGCGCAACGTTATTAAAACCGTTGCACAAAGGCGAACAGCACGGGCAACGCGGATTTTTCGGCTGGTTTAACCGTACCTTCAATCGTAATGCCGAACGTTATGAGAAAGGCGTAGCGAAAATTTTGCATCGCAGCCTGCGCTGGATTCTGATTTATGTTCTGTTGCTTGGCGGCATGGTGTTCCTGTTTTTGCGTCTCCCCACCTCCTTTCTGCCGCAAGAAGATCGGGGCATGTTCACTACGTCTATCCAGCTACCGAGCGGTTCTACGCAACAGCAAACCCTGAAAGTCGTTGAAAAGGTTGAAAACTATTATTTCACCCATGAGAAAGACAACATTATGTCGGTCTTTTCGACGGTCGGTTCCGGCCCTGGCGGGAACGGGCAAAACGTCGCGCGCATGTTTGTTCGCTTGAAAGACTGGGACGCGCGCGATCCCACCACCGGCTCCTCGTTCGCCATTATTGAGCGGGCGACAAAAGCGTTTAACCAGATTAAAGAAGCTCGCGTCTTCGCCAGCAGCCCGCCGGCAATTAGCGGTCTGGGCAGCTCCGCCGGTTTTGATATGGAATTACAGGATCACGCCGGAGCAGGCCATGACGCGCTGATGGCCGCACGAGATCAACTCATTGAGCTGGCCGGGAAAAACAGTTCCTTGACCCGCGTGCGCCACAACGGCCTGGACGACAGCCCGCAACTGCAAATTGATATTGACCAACGAAAAGCGCAGGCGCTGGGCGTATCGATTGACGATATCAACGACACCCTGCAAACAGCCTGGGGATCGAGCTACGTCAACGACTTTATGGACCGGGGCCGCGTGAAGAAGGTCTATGTTCAGGCCGCAGCGAAATATCGTATGCTGCCGGATGATATTAATCTTTGGTATGTCCGTAACAAAGACGGCGGCATGGTCCCCTTCTCCGCCTTCGCCACCTCGCGCTGGGAAACCGGATCGCCGCGTCTGGAACGCTATAACGGCTATTCGGCGGTAGAAATTGTCGGAGAGGCCGCGCCGGGGGTCAGTACCGGGACGGCGATGGATGTCATGGAGTCGTTGGTGCATCAGCTACCGGGCGGTTTTGGCCTGGAATGGACAGCCATGTCTTACCAGGAACGGCTCTCCGGCGCGCAGGCGCCCGCGCTGTACGCTATTTCGCTATTAGTCGTCTTCCTGTGTCTGGCGGCATTGTATGAAAGCTGGTCGGTGCCCTTCTCGGTGATGCTGGTTGTGCCGCTCGGCGTCATTGGCGCGCTACTCGCTACCTGGATGCGCGGGCTGGAAAACGATGTTTACTTCCAGGTGGGGCTGTTGACCGTTATCGGCCTCTCGGCGAAAAACGCGATTCTGATTGTGGAATTCGCCAACGAAATGAATCAGAAGGGACACGCGCTGTTAGACGCCACGCTGTACGCCAGCCGCCAGCGCCTGCGACCGATACTGATGACTTCGCTGGCGTTTATATTTGGCGTATTGCCGATGGCCACCAGCACCGGGGCAGGCTCGGGTAGCCAACATGCTGTCGGAACCGGCGTGATGGGGGGAATGATCTCAGCAACCATTCTGGCTATCTTCTTTGTACCCCTGTTTTTCGTGCTGATACGTCGCCGCTTCCCGCTGAAGCCGCGCCCGGAATAAGCTCCCGGCCAGCCTGATACGAGGTATCGGGCACAAAAAAGGCGACTTTCGTTGAGTCGCCTTTTCTTATCCCCTATGGGAGCGCAGTGCCTTCCAGGCATTTATTTACGAAGCATGACTTCGATAAAATCTTTCCAGTTCCCCAGTTCACGTTCAATCATAATAGCCTCTCTTATTATTATGGGTATTCTACGTAGTTAGCGGTATAGAGAGAAGTTCATTTAACCGATTGTTGCGATATCCTCTGGTTACGCTGTCTATGATATTACTATGGCGCTGTAGCCGTAAATTTTATGTGACTTACTGCAATATTTAGCAACATTAATACCTTTTCTACTACTTTATCAAATCGGGTTAAAAAACAATCAATTGCATGTGCGCAAAATAGGATTTTCCTCGCGAATTATAAACAAGCCACATCTGGAACGTTTTGGAATCATTATTCACATTCACTCAACAATGTTATATTGATTGCCGATCAGCGCTGGATAAATAACCATTAACAGCCACACTTATTATCCCGCAGACGATACTATTGATTATTTATTCGAATTTCGCGTTAAAGGATTCAATATGATTACCCTCTATGGCATTAAGAATTGCGACACGATCAAAAAAGCGCGCCGTTGGCTGGAGGAGCATGGCATTGATTATCGTTTTCACGATTACCGTGTGGATGGCATAGACCTCCCTCTTCTTAATACCTTTATTGCCGAACTCGGCTGGCAGCCTTTACTGAATACGCGCGGCACAACATGGCGCAAACTGGATGAAGGCGATCGCAGCGGGATTACCGATGCCGACTCCGCCGCTGCTCTCATGGTTGAACAGCCGGCAATCATCAAACGCCCATTGCTCTGCGCGCCCGGGAAGCCTATGCTGCTTGGTTTCAGTGAATCCCGTTATCAGCAGTTTTTTGATGAGGTGTAGTCTATGTCGTGCCCGGTTATTGAGCTGACACAGCAACTTATTCGTCGCCCCTCCCTGAGTCCGGATGACGCAGGCTGTCAGGCATTAATGATTGAACGCCTGCGTAAAATCGGTTTTACCATTGAGCATATGGATTTTGGCGACACGCAAAATTTTTGGGCATGGCGTGGGCGTGGCGAAACGCTGGCGTTCGCCGGGCATACTGACGTCGTACCGGCTGGCGATGTCGATCGCTGGATCAATCCGCCGTTTGAGCCTACGATTCGCGACGGAATGTTGTTCGGTCGCGGCGCGGCGGATATGAAAGGTTCACTGGCGGCAATGGTGGTGGCTGCTGAACGTTTTGTTGCGCAGCATCCTCATCACCGGGGCCGCCTCGCGTTTTTGATTACCTCTGATGAGGAAGCCAGCGCAAAAAATGGCACCGTCAAGGTGGTTGAAGCGCTGATGGCCCGTCACGAGCGGCTGGATTACTGTCTGGTCGGCGAACCTTCCAGTACTGAAATTGTGGGTGATGTCGTCAAAAACGGGCGTCGCGGTTCCCTCACCTGTAACCTCACTATTCATGGCGTTCAGGGGCACGTCGCCTATCCGCATCTGGCGGATAACCCTGTTCATCGCGCCGCGCCTTTTCTTAATGAACTGGTCGCTATCGAGTGGGATCGGGGCAATGATTTTTTCCCGGCCACCAGTATGCAGGTAGCCAATATCCAGGCAGGCACCGGCAGCAATAATGTCATTCCCGGCGAACTGTTCGTGCAGTTTAACTTCCGTTTCAGCACGGAACTGACCGATGAGATGATCAAAGAGCGGGTACATGCGCTGCTTGAGAAGCATCAGCTACGTTATACCGTAGACTGGTGGCTTTCCGGCCAGCCGTTCCTGACCGCACGCGGCAAGCTGGTGGACGCGGTGGTAAACGCCATTGAGCACTATAATGAAATTAAACCGCAATTACTGACGACGGGCGGTACGTCCGACGGACGTTTTATCGCCCGTATGGGAGCGCAGGTGGTAGAACTGGGGCCGGTGAACGCCACCATTCATAAAATTAATGAATGTGTGAATGCCGCCGATCTCCAGCTACTGGCCCGTATGTATCAACGCATTATGGAACAGCTCGTCGCCTGATGAGCGTTCCGGTAAGAGGAAATAAGCATGGACTGGCTGGCAAAATATTGGTGGATTCTGGTATTGGTGTTTCTGGTAGGCGTACTGCTGAATGTGATCAAAGATCTCAAACGCATCGACCATAAGAAATTCCTTGCCAATAAACCTGAGCTGCCCCCGCATCGCGATTTTAACGATAAGTGGGACGATGAAGACGACTGGCCGAAGAAAGATCAGCCGAAAAAGTAACCGGATAACATGCCGGACAGGTATCGCTATCCGGCATGGTCCCCACCGCCGGGCATTACGTCGCGTAAACGCTGCGTTCGTCCGGCATCCAGCGCAATCAGCGCCTGCGCCGCCTGCGCACGCTGCAACGCCAGCAGAGCTTTACGGCCTGAAATGCGTAGCCGGGCGCACAGTTCGGCATCGCTGGCTTTTTCTTCCAGCCGCCCTCTCAGCGCCGGTAATGGCAATGCGCTGTATTGCAGTAAACGATGCAGGCAACCTAACGATGTCAGTAGCGGGCGGTGCGCGAAAGCAAAACCGACCAGCTCACGCCAGTCTTCATCATTAAGCGCCTGTTCGCGTAACGCCGCCAGCGGTATCGCCTCGCCGTTCCACTGCGTCAGGATATCCGCATCGCGGCGCAAACGTTGGTGTTCCTGCTGCGCCAGCCGTTTTCCCGCGTCGCTCAGCGGCAATAACGCCATCGCCGTATAGCAACCGCTGCTCGCCTCCCGATGGTTGCCCATCCGTACCAGCACAAAGCCGCAGCGTTGCCAGAAACGCCACAGCTCCGGCGTATAGCCAAAGCTGACGGAAAGATAATCACACTGCGCCGCCTGCTCGCACGCGCAGGCAATCAACTGCTGACCGATGCCTTCGCGCTGGCGGGCGGGGTGCACCGCGATACGGCTTACGCGACGCCCGACCAGCGTCGCGGCTAAAGGGTCGCTACCGTGCGCCGCCAGCGACTGCGCCACCAGATTTCCACGCGGACGCCGGAAACCGCACCATACAGCCTGACTGAGTTCTGCGGATAACCCGCCCTCTTCGACCAGCCAGACGGCGCCCGCCACACGGTTATTCGCCGTGGCCTGCAAGAAATGCTGTCCTGGCGCATCCATCATTCGGCGCAGATCCAGCGGCGAAGTACGATAGTGCGCCCCCGACAGTAACTGATACACAGCCCTCGGCAACGCGGGCGTCTCCCCCCAGGCCTGCTGGTAAAACGCCGAGATTGCTATCGCACCATGTGGCGCCTGCGCAAACGCTTCATCGTTGAATATCAGCGCCTCGCTGACGATATTTTCCAGCGGGCATTCTGGCGCCCAGCGGACAGGCTGACGAAGCGTGAAGCGGTGAAGCTGCGGAAAACGGGCGCAAAACTTAAGTAAAAAACCGCGTCCCGTGCCTTCGTAGCCCTGAACGGTGGTGGTGAGTAGTATGCGGGGAAAGCGCGAAACCAGTTGCAGCAGCAGCGGTGCGGGGATTGCCGCCGCCTCGTCAACCACCAGCCAGTCGGCACTTGCTCCGCTCGCCAGCAACGCATCCGGCGCCATAAAGCAGAACCGCTCACCGGCAAACGCTGCCAGGATATCCGTTGCCGTTTTCGCCGGTGCGGTCACGATAGCCGTGCCCGCCATCCGGGAGATGAATTGCCCGGCCAGCGCCGATTTGCCGCGCCCACGGGGGGCAATCACCGTCGCCACGCCGGGCGGCATTTCACGTAAACGCGATAAGATAGCCGCCTGCTCCGGCTGCGGCTCGCCGGTGGCGGGTCGCCAGCGTCCACGGAAAGGATAAGATGGCCAGCAAAACGGCTGGCGCTGTCGCCAAAGCAGCGTTTGCGGATCGCGGGAAAGAGTCCGTTTAAGATGCTGTGCAAACTGCGGTGTAGGGATAGGCTGCGCGCAGTCGCTCCAGCGCAGTGAATCGGTATCAGGCCTGCTTTCCCACGTCTCATACGGCGGCATCAGCAGAAGCAGCCAGCTTCCGGCCTGCAAGGTCCCGCTCAGGGCGGCAAACGCTGCGGCGTCAAAGCCCTGCCAGGCATCAAATATCGCATGACGGAATTCACGGCCCAGCAGCGTTTGTAACGCCTGTGGCGTACAGCGCGGCTGGGCGGGCGCGTCAGGCGCGACCCACAGCCAGTCACCGGGCAGCGCAGCGCGTATCGCCTCGGCCCGCTCCCGGCACCACGCCGCATCGCCGCTGATGACCAGTAAACGGCGAATGCCTTCCTGTGTCATTTGCGACGTTAACGCCTGTAGCGCATCGATATCAGACATCCCTGCCCCGGTTTATCAAAAGTTTTTGCCAAACGTATTACATTGCGCCGGGTCACCGCTGTCAAAGCCACGCTTAAACCAGCTGTAGCGCTGTTCTGAGGTGCCGTGGGTAAAACTATCCGGCACGACGCGCCCCTGCCCCTGTTGCTGTAAGCGATCGTCGCCGATAGCCTGTGCGGCATTGAGCGCCTCTTCCAGATCGCCCGCCTCCAGTACGCCTTGCTGCTGCATACTGTGTCCCCACACGCCAGCAAAGCAATCCGCCTGTAGCTCCATGCGCACCGAAAGGCGATTCACCTCCGTTTGCGACGCGTTTTGCTGCAACTGGCGTACTTTCGGCTCAATACCTAACAGTTTTTGTACGTGGTGGCCGACTTCGTGGGCGATGACATAACCCTGAGCAAAATCACCGTCCGCGCCCAGCTTATTTTTCATATCATCGTAAAATGAGAGATCGATATAGACGGTGCCGTCCGCCGGGCAGTAAAACGGCCCCATCACGGACTGACCCGCACCACAGCCGGTACGCGTCATACCACGGTACATCACCAGTTTTGGCTGCTGATAGCCGCGGCCCATTTTTTGAAAGAGTTGCCCCCAGGTATCTTCGGTCGTCGCCAGAATCACCGAGGTAAATTTTGCCGCTTCATCATCATTGGGGCTTATCGAACGCGTCGACTGCTGCTGCGAAACCGGCTGACCGGTCAACAGACCGGTTAAATCCACCCCATAGTACCCTGCGACCAACACCACCACCAACAGAATGATGCCGCCTTTTCCGCGCGGAAGACGAAAGCCTGGGCCACCCAGCGAGGGGCCGCCTGGCCGATTACGTCTGTCCTCTACATTGTTACTTTCACGACGCCCTTGCCAGCGCATAATCACCTCATTCTCTCTTTGTTATACAGATGATCGTAGGCGGTCAGGCGCAGGATTACCACAGGTAAACGCTATCAGAATGAGGAAAGGATGATACCGGAGAGCGGTTGCCCTCCGGTCAGAAGCGGAATTAATCTAATTTCACGCCCAGGCGATGCGCGACGGCTTCATAGGCTTCAATCAGACCGCCCAGACTCTGGCGGAAGCGGTCTTTGTCCATTTTGTCCAGCGTCTCTTTATCCCACAGGCGGCTGCCGTCCGGCGAAAACTCATCGCCCAGCACCACTTCGCCTTTATACAGGCCAAACTCCAGTTTGAAATCCACCAGGATAAGACCCGCGTCATCAAACAGTTTTTTCAGTACGTCGTTGGCTTTGTAGGTTAGCTCTTTCATACGCGCCAGATTTTCCTGACTTACCCAACCGAACGTTTCACAGTAGGAACTATTCACCATCGGGTCGTGCAGCGCGTCGTTTTTCAGGAACAGATCGAATATCGGCGGGTTAAGCTCCATGCCTTCTTCCACGCCCAGACGCTTGACCAGCGACCCTGCCGCACGGTTGCGCACCACACATTCAACCGGCACCATCTCCAGCTTCTTCACCAGACACTCGGTATCAGACAGCAAACGTTCCATCTGGGTCGGGATGCCCGCCTCGGCCAGTTTGGTCATAATGAAATGGTTGAATTTGTTATTTACCATGCCTTTGCGATCAAACTGTTCAATGCGCGCGCCATCCCCTGCTGACGTATCATTGCGGAATTCGAGCACCAACAGGTCCGGGTTTTCCGTGCTGTATACGGTTTTCGCTTTACCACGATACAACTCAGCTTGCTTTTGCATCTTTAACACTCCTGGGTGTGAATTAACGATAAGTATTCATTTCCTGCTACGCCTGCCGGAGACGTCGGCCTGTAATTGTGGTGCGAAATAGCGGTTAAATCGCGTTTTTGTACCGACGCACACGTTTGCGTATCTTATCAGAAAAAAGGGCCGGATTACTCCAGCCCTGTTAAATTACTTGTTGAACGCTGCCTGGAAGACGGCAACCAGCGCGTCGTTCTGGCTTTGCGTCAGAGTATGCCCCTTAGGATCGATAAACTGCAAGCTGCTGCGGTTATCTAAATCGCCGACCTGCAATTTATAGTCTCCGGATGCCAGGCCCGGGTCGCTAGCGCCCAGATCCCGCCAGTCGCTGTCAGACAACGGTTTGTACGTTACCGCCATGCTGCCCTGAGAGCGAGTGCTGTCGGTGACTTTCATGCCCACTTTTTCCAGCGCGGCCGGGAGGCGTTGCCACACGAGGTTGAACGGACCGCGAACGACCAGCATAGGTAAACCGGTATCATCAGCGGCGCTCTGCACATCCATCGTTGCGGCGGAACGGTTCTGCGCGGCATTTGCCGCATCCGTAGCGGTCTTATCCAGACCGGCAGAAATGACGTTCATCATTTCCGTGCTATAGCGCTGCAGCGACGCCGCGTCAGCGACCGGCTTGCCAGCCTGTTCCAGATTAACCAGTTTTACCGTTACCGCCTGCTGATAGCCCTGCGGCTTCACCGAGATTTGATAACGTCCACGATACTGTTCGTCTTCATCCAGGCGGTTCCAGTTCACCCAATCGGTCGTCAGGGTCTGGCTGGCATCGTCACGTTTTTCAATCGGATAATTTTTCGCCTGAATCACGCTGACGACTTGCGGCCACAGCGTGCTGCTACGACCATTTTCCACCAATAGCGTAGCGGTATCGCCAGAGAACTGGGTACGCGCGCCGCTCACTAACGCTAACGGCTGCGCTGGCGGACGGATATCCAACGCCTTACCAACCGCGCCGCTCCCCTTCGTGACCGGAATAACGTAGTCGCCGGTCGTTATCGGCAGGATCATTCCTGCCGGGGCGTGAAGTTCAGCAAGCGGCGCGGCATCCAGATAGGATTCATCGCCGCTTACCTGGCGCTTGTAGCGCGAATCGGAACTACAGGCAGCGAGCAGCAAAACAAGCGAAACACCCGCAACCTTCGCCAGGCGCGACTTTTGTACTGAGTAAGCCATCAAATCTCCCTAAACTTTACAGCAGGCCAGCATGCTGAAGCGCTGCTTTGACGATGTCACGACCATGGTCCGTGATAGGCGTCATTGGCAGGCGCAGCGTGTCGGTCGCCACAAGACCCAATGCCTTACATGCCCATTTCACCGGGATAGGATTGGGTTCGACAAATAGTTTGTTGTGTAACGGCATCAGACGCTGGTTGATAGCGCGCGCCTCGGCAAATTGCCCTTCCGCCGCCAGTTTGCACATGTCAGCCATCTCGCGCGCCGCTACGTTAGCCGTAACGGAAATCACGCCATGACCACCCAGTTGCATAAAGTCCAGCGCAGACGCGTCATCGCCGCTAAGCAGAATAAAATCGTCTGAAACCAGCTCTTTGATCTGGTGAACGCGGGTTAAGTTCCCTGTCGCCTCTTTGATAGCGATAATATTTTTTATTTCCGCCAGACGACCCACGGTTTCCGGCAACATGTCGCAACCGGTACGGGACGGCACATTATACAGAATTTGCGGCAAGTCAGTGTGTTCCGCGATGGCTTTGAAATGCTGGAACAAACCTTCCTGCGTGGGGCGATTGTAGTACGGCGTTACCGTCAGGCAGCCTACAATACCGCTATCGTTAAAACGCTGCGTCAGGCTAATCGCTTCCGCGGTCGCGTTTGCGCCCGTGCCGGCGATAACCGGAATACGTCCGTCAGCCAGTTCCAGCGTCATCATCACGACATCGCCATGTTCATCATGGCTTAGCGTGGCAGACTCGCCGGTAGTGCCAACCGAAACAATCGCCGAGGTACCGTTGGCGACATGATAATCAATGAGTTTTTTCAGGCAAGACCTACTGACGTTACCTTTCTCATCCATCGGCGTAACAAGCGCGACAATACTTCCCGTGAACATGGGCCATCCTCTGTGCAAACAAGTCTCTCAATGGTACGTTTGGTATGGCAATAAAAGCAAGCGACCAAAGCCGTTCTGATTGTTGTATGCAGGTTTTTTTTATGGTTTCCTTAAGATTACCTCACCGCTCAAAGGAATAACTGGTTTGACACCGTCATCACAACACTATTTGGTTATCACTGCGCTGGGCGCCGACAGGCCCGGTATTGTGAATACCATTACTCGCCATGTCAGCAGTTGCGGCTGTAATATCGAAGACAGCCGACTGGCGATGCTGGGCGATGAATTCACGTTTATTATGCTGTTGTCCGGCACGTGGAACGCGATTACCTTGATTGAATCGACATTGCCGTTAAAAGGCGCGGAGCTGGATCTGCTGATTGTGATGAAACGGACGTCCGACCGCCCCCGCCCGGCAATGCCCGCGACGGTATGGGTTCAGGTTGAGGTCGCCGACTCCCCGCATTTAATTGAGCGATTCACCGCGCTGTTTAATAGTCATGAAATGAATATTGCGGAGCTGGTCTCCCGCACGCAGCCGGCTGAAGGTGATAAAGCTGCGCAATTATTTATTCAAATCACCGCACATAGCCCGGCGTCGCAAAATTCCGCAAATATTGAGCAAGCCTTTAAAGCACTATGTACAGAACTCAATGCGCAAGGCAGTATAAACGTCGTCAATTACTCACAACATGATGAACAGGATGGAGTTAAGTAATGAATCCACTGAAAGCCGGTGATATCGCACCGAAATTTAGCTTGCCGGATCAAGACGGGGAACAAGTAAATTTGACCGACTTCCAGGGACAGCGCGTTCTGGTTTATTTCTACCCAAAAGCCATGACACCCGGCTGTACCGTGCAGGCCTGCGGCTTACGCGATAACATGGACGAGCTCAAAAAAGCAGGCGTGGACGTGCTGGGCATCAGCACCGATAAACCTGAAAAACTCTCCCGTTTCGCTGAAAAAGAGCTGCTGAACTTTACCCTTTTGTCCGATGAAAACCATCAGGTGTGTGAACAGTTCGGCGTCTGGGGCGAAAAGTCGTTTATGGGCAAAACGTATGACGGCATTCACCGCATCAGCTTTTTGATTGACGCTGATGGTAAGATTGAACACGTCTTTAATGATTTTAAAACCAGCAATCACCATGATGTGGTGCTGAACTGGCTGAAAGAAAACGCGTAAAAGCCTCAGGCCGCGCTGATGTGCGGCCTGGAAAGGGAATGCGCCGTCAGGCTTGCCGCGCCAGACGCCATATCGCCGCCACATTGCGCGCCGACAGGCTCAGGTTATATTCCGCCTCGTGTAAGGCTTCCGGCAACGTAACGATATGCGACAAAATCGACAGCGCCGCATCGATACCCTGTTGATACACAACGTGATGATCGTGTTGCAGCCCACCGGCGAGCGCGATAACCGGTTTATGATACCGCTTCGCCACTCTGGCGACGCCAATCGGCGTCTTGCCGCAAATACTTTGGCTGTCCAGCCGCCCTTCTCCGGTAATCACCAGATCGGCATCTTTAACCGCCTGCTCAAGCTGTAGCGTTTCCACGACAATCTCTACGCCGGCGCGTAATTCCGCATTGAGCAACCCTAAAAGCGCGGCGCCCATTCCACCTGCCGCGCCCGCGCCGGGAGCATTAATCACCTCACGCCCCGTAGCCTGATAAATATGTCGGCCCCAGTTTTCCAGCGCCGCGTCCAGGGTATTCACCATTTCCGCTGTCGCCCCTTTTTGTGGGCCAAAAATGGCCGATGCGCCCTGGGGACCACACAGCGGATTGTTGACATCGCACGCCACGGTTATCGATACCTTACGCAGCAATGGGTGACAACCGGACAGATCGATAGAGGCCAGCGCCGCCAGCGCCTCGCCGCCCGGAGAAAGCGAGCGCCCCTGTTTATCGCGCAATATAACGCCAAGCGCCTGCATCATCCCCGCGCCGCCGTCATTCGTCGCGCTGCCGCCAATTCCCAGAATAATACGCTTTACGCCACGCTCCAGCGCCGCGACGATTAACTCGCCGGTGCCGTAGCTGGTGGTATTAAGCGGGTTGCGCAATTCAGGCGAAACGTGATGCAGCCCGGATGCCGCCGCCATTTCAATCACGGCGGTATCGCTATCGCCCAGCATTCCCCAGCGCGCGGCCACCGGTTGCCCAAGCGGGCCTTGTACCCACTGGTCGACATAACGCCCGCCGCTGGCCTCCACCATTGATTGTACGGTTCCTTCCCCGCCATCCGCCATGGGCACTTTAACGTAGTCGGCGTCAGGATAAATTTCGCGGAACCCCTTTTCTATCGCCTCAGCGACCGCCATTGCGGACAAACTTTCTTTAAATGAATCAGGAGCAATAACAATTTTCATAGGGATTATCCTGCAAAACCAAAGAAACCGAACATCAGAGTAGAAATAAAGGTAATGGCTAACCCCACCAGCGTTTCATACGGCATTAGCTTTAAACGTTCATGAATTTGCATATTGACGCTGCCGCCCGTCGCGTGGAAAAAGCTGCCGTGCGGCAGATGGTCCAGCACCGTGGCGCCCGCATGGATCATAGCGGCTCCCGCCAGGGCGGAAACGCCAAGTTCAAGTAACGTGGGAGAGAAAACGCCGGACGCCACCGCCGTTCCCGCTGTGGTTGAGGCCGTCACCATTGACATCATGGCGCCAGACACGGGCGCCAGCAGCCAGGACGGCAATCCCGAAGCGGTGAGGCCATGAATCAGGACATCTTTAAGTTCGGAATTAGCGATAATGCCGGCCAGCGTACCGGTTCCCAGCAACATAATAGCGACAGGCGCCATACGCATCAGACCAGCGACCATGTACTGGTTACAGTGGCGCGCGCGTCCCATCAACAGCAGACCGACCAATCCCCCTACGGGCAGGGCAATTAACGGGTCAATGGAAATGCCGGCAAACGGACGGAGAGAAAGCAGGAAAATAGCGACCAACGGCGCGCTAATCGCCACCAGAAAGCCGGGTCTGGCGACGGAGTCATCATGGTGAGTCACTTCATGATCGGCGACGCCCGCGCCTTTATTATTCAGCCGTTTCGCTAACAGATAGGCGATAATAAGCCCAACGATGCCCGGAACCACGCCCGCCAGCATAATAGAGGTAAGAGGAACATGAAACGCATCGGAGGCGGCAATAGCGTTCGGGTTGGGTGACATCACGTTACCCGCTTTGCCGCCGCCAACCATCGCCAGCAGAATAGCGCTTTTTGACAGGCCTGCATTACGCGCAATCGACAGCGCAATCGGCGCGACGGTAATCACCGCCACATCAATAAATACGCCGACGGCGGTCAGACATAGTGTAGCAATGGCTAATGCCAATAACGCCCGGGTTTCCCCCACTTTGCGGACAATCGTCTCAGCAATCGTATTCGCCGCCCCGGACTCAATTAATACGCCCGCCAGTACGCCTGCGGCCAGAATACGCAATACGGCATTAACGATGCCCTGCGCGCCTGACACCATCAGCGACACGGTTTGCAGAAGATCGGCGCCGCCAATCAAACCGCCGACCAGCGCGCCCGCCATCATGCCGTAGGCTGGCGACACTTTTCTTAAAATTAATACGATGGCCACAACCAATGCGGCAATGGCTCCCAGGGTGGATATCGACGTCATATACTGCGCCTCCTTTAACATGGAGCGCGCAGTATGGAAAAACCCGCCTAAAAATCCGCTGGAGCTTTCAACAAATTTCGATTCGACCTGGCAGCGGTAACTTGTCGGACGGTACAGATTCGGCCTGGAGCTCCATACCGATATAAAGCCAAAGCGTACTTTTTAACTCGTTGATTTTTACGTGTGTAATATCCTCACAGCGCTGTAAGCGATAGCGCAATGTATTCACATGAATATGCAATGCTTTGGCTGTTTGCGTCAGGTCACAATTATGTTCAAACCAGGTCCGCAGCGTCTGTTGCAATACGCCTTTCGCGTCATGTTGCGCCAGTTGCAGCCACAGACGCGATAACTCCTGCACTTGCCAACTTTCAGACAGCCCGCTTAGCAGCGCGGGAAGCGCGTGGTCATGATAAAAAATGTACTGGCTGCGCAGCTTTTGTCTTTTCGCCATCGCCTGCGTGGCTCTCGCAGTGAGCAAAGATCGGTGCAATCCCGTCTCGCCGGCAAAATACCCCCCAACCAAAATACGGCTAAAGCCCGATGATGCAGCCCATGATTTAAAAATCTGCAATTCGCCCATTTCCTGGCGGGTATTCCACTTTCCCTCTTTTAACGTGATAGGCTTAATAATGATTAATTCATTAAATTCGGTAAACGTCACCAAATGGTTGCGCGCGTGATTCTCGAAATAATCCATTACATTGCGTAGCGCTTCGCGATCCGGCTGGGAAAGTTCAATAATCAGCACCACTCTGGGAACCGCCAGATCAATACCCAGATAGGCCGCCATGGATCGCAACGACTCTGTTGAATTTTCCCGCAAAATCAATTGGTTGATCAGCTCTTCGCGATAGCGTTTATCCCACTGTCGCTGTTCGATCAACACCATATGCTCGATTACCAGCTCCGCCGCCATTTTAACCAGCTCGGCATACGCGCGAACCTCCTCCGGCTCGCCGGTAATGCCGACCACGCCGATAAGCTGTTCATGAAAAGAGATGGGAAGATTAATGCCGGATCGCACGCCTTTTAGCTGATTGGCGGTAGCGGAATCAATTTCTACAATACGGTTTTCCTTCAGCGCCAGAATGGCCCCTTCATGACGCTGGCGAAGCCGCGAAGGTTCGCCAGACGCGATAATGACGCCATGTTCATCCATGACGTTTACCGAGTAAGGAATAATTTTCATGGCTCGCTGTACAATTTGCCGCGCGGTATACCCTTTCAAGTAATGTTTTCTCAACACACTCATTCCCTGTTTCGTTATCGCTTCACATTAAAAAAACAATCTCGCATCAATGATGTCACTTATTAACGAATTTCTCAGAAGAATGCTTAGGCTAAGTCACCAAATTTTGGCGGCTTTACAGCGAGAATTTTGTAGGTTCCGACAATAAAAATGCCGCAACACGGTGCGGCATTAAAAAAAAGAGCGGCTTTCTAAGCGCTTGTCCCTCATCAGGCGTGCGCAAAATGGCGGCAGGGCACTATGATGTCGTTCACGCTTTACAACTTTTGTACAGACCGCTCAGGATGAGGCATCTGTCACCTGACCATCCGGCCAGGCATGGACAACGGCTTTAATCAGCGTCGCCAATGGAATGGCGAAAAACACTCCCCAGAAACCCCACAGACCGCCGAAAATCACCACTGACAGAATAATCACCAGCGGATGCAAATTCACCGCTTCGGAGAAAAGTACCGGTACCAGCAGATTGCCATCCAGCGCCTGAATAATCAGATAAACGGCAAAACAGCTCCAGAATTCCGTCCCCAGACCAAACTGAAACAGCGCGACGCCCACCACCGGAATTGTCACCACAAAGGCGCCGATATAGGGGATCAGGACCGAAAAGCCCACCAGTACCGCCAACAGTAGCGAATAGTTGAGGCCAAACAGCAAAAAGCCCAGCCAGGTCGCCACGCCCACCACTACCATCTCCAGCACTTTTCCGCGGATATAGTTGGTGATCTGCTGATTCATCTCATTCCACACCTGCCCCGCCAGCCCGCGATTACGCGGCAGCACGCGTCGCACGGCATTCAGCATCTGCTCTTTATCTTTTACCAGGAAAAAGACCATCAGCGGCACCAGCACCAAATATACCGCCAGCGTCAGTAGCCCGACTAACGAAGCCAGCGAATACTTCACCACCGAATCGCCCATGTTAAGCATCCGGGTACGCATGTTTTCCGCCATCGCATCAATAATGCCCGCATCCATCAGCGCCGGATAGCGTCGCGGCAAGGTCGCGGCAAAATCGGACAGTTTATTCAGCATACCGGGCATATCACGAATCAGGTAAATACCCTGCTGCCAGGCAATCGGCATCACCACAAACGCCATTAATAACAGAATGCCGACAAAGAGGATAAGGACAATGGAGGCTGCCCAGCGCCGGGAACAGCCAATCGCCTGCAGGCGCGCCGTCGGCCACTCCAGCAGGTAGGCCAGTACGATAGCGACCAGCAGCGGCGCTAACAGGCCGCTAAAGAAAAAGAGGATGCTAAAACCAGCCACCAGAATGACCAGCAAGGCAATCGCCTCCGGGTCGCTGAAGCGACGGCGATACCATTGCATTAACATTTCGAGCATAAAACCCTTCCCAGAACTCAACTGCGGGATTGTGATGCCGAATTGTATCGAAATGTCACAAAAAAGACTTCGCTTTTTATCGTTGATTCAGGAAACTAAAATAGTGAGTCTGTGCTCATCACAGTTACACTTATGAAGTGTCGGAGCGTGGAACGATATTTCACGACGTTGGTCAAAGGGCTATCTCAAAACAACAGGATAGAGGTTATGTTCAGGCAGTTGAAAAAAAACCTGGTGGCAACCCTCATTGCAGCATTGGCTCTCGGTCAGGTCGCGCCCGCATTTGCCGACCCTGCCGACACGCTGCCCGATATGGGAACCTCGGCAGGAAGCACGCTTTCTATCGGACAAGAGATGCAAATGGGCGACTTTTATGTGCGCCAGCTACGCGGCAGCGCGCCGTTAATCAACGATCCGCTGCTGGTGCAATACATTAACGCGCTGGGTATGCGTCTGGTCTCGCACGCCGACTCCGTCAAAACGCCCTTCCATTTTTTCTTGATCAATAATGACGAAATCAACGCGTTCGCGTTCTTTGGCGGCAATGTGGTGCTGCACTCGGCGCTTTTTCGCTACGCGGATAACGAAAGCCAGCTAGCTTCAGTCATGGCGCATGAAATCTCCCACGTGACGCAGCGCCACCTGGCGCGCGCGATGGAAGATCAAAAGCGCAGCGCGCCGCTTACCTGGGTGGGCGCGCTGGGTTCCATTTTGCTGGCCATGGCCAGCCCACAGGCCGGTATGGCGGCGCTAACCGGTACTCTGGCGGGAACGCGCCAGGGAATGATAAGTTTCACCCAGCAAAATGAGCAAGAAGCCGACCGTATTGGTATTCAGGTACTGCAACGCGCCGGATTTGACCCACAGGCGATGCCCTCTTTCCTCGAAAAACTGCTCGACCAGGCGCGTTACTCCACGCGTCCGCCTGAAATTTTGCTCACTCACCCCTTACCGGAAAGCCGCCTTGCGGATGCCCGCAACCGTGCCAACCAGATGCGCCCGGTCGTGGTGCAATCTTCCGCCGACTTCTATTTCGCCAAAGCGCGCGCCCTGGGAATGTACAATTCCGGACGTAACCAGCTCACCAGCGACCTGCTGGATCAGTGGTCTAAAGGCAACGTGCGTCAGCAACATGCGGCGCAATATGGCCGGGCGTTGCAGGCGATGGAAGCGAGCAAGTACGATGAAGCGCGCAAAACGTTGCAGCCGCTATTAAGCGCGGAACCGAACAATGCCTGGTATCTTGACCTCGCCACCGATATTGACCTCGGGCAGAAAAGAGCCAACGACGCGATTAATCGCCTGAAAAATGCACGCGATCTGCGCGTTAATCCTGTGCTGCAGTTAAACCTCGCCAATGCGTACCTCCAGGGAGGCCAGCCGAAAGCGGCGGAAACCATTCTGAATCGCTACACCTTTAGCCATAAAGATGACGGTAACGGCTGGGATCTGCTTGCTCAGGCCGAAGCCGCGCTGAACAACCGCGATCAGGAACTGGCGGCGCGCGCTGAAAGTTATGCGCTGGCGGGACGACTGGATCAGGCAATTTCACTGCTCAGCAGCGCCAGCGCCCAGGCAAAACTGGGTAGTCAGCAACAGGCGCGTTACGATGCGCGTATCGACCAGTTGCGCCAGTTACAGGAACGCTTCAAGCCATACACGAAAATGTAATCGCCGTTTATTAGCCGGATGGCGTCACAAGGAGAACTCATGACCGACACGATTAAAATCTACCATAACCCGCGCTGCTCGAAGAGCCGCGACACGCTGAACCTGCTGAAATCTAACGGCGTGGAACCGGAAGTGGTGCTTTATCTGGATACGCCCGCCGATGCCGCCACCGTGCGTGAACTGCTGCGTATGTTGGGCATGTCCAGCGCGCGCGAACTGATGCGCCAGAAAGAAGATCTCTATAAAACGCTTCACCTGGCGGATAGCCAGCTAAGTGAAGAGGCGTTAATCCAGGCGCTGGTTGAATACCCTAAACTGATGGAGCGCCCCATTGTGGTGGCAAATGGTCAGGCGCGCATTGGCCGACCGCCTGAGCAGGTGCTGGACATCCTCGGTTAACCGTTGAACGCCGCCGTCGCGGCGTATTACAGTTTCAGGATCTCTTTGACAAACGGGATCGTCAGTTTTCGCTGGGCAGTGATCGACGCATGATCGAGCTGATCCAGCGTCATAAACAGCGTGCGCATTTCGCGATCAAGACGTTTGAGTAAAAACCGCCCGACATCTTCCGGCAGTTCAAACCCCCGTAACCGGGCGCGCAACTGTAGCGCCTGAAGTTTGTCTTCATCGGAAAGAGGCTGGAGTTTATAGATTTGCCCCCAGTCCAGACGGGAAGCGAGATCGGGCAAGCCCAGATTTAACTGTCTTGGCGGACGATCGCCGGTGATCAATAACCGCGTCTTACCGGACTCCAGAATGCGGTTATAGAGATCAAAGATCGCCATCTCCCACAGTTCATCGCCAGCGACACACTCAATGTTATCAATACACACCAGCGAGAGGTGTTCCATACCGTCGAGCACTTCTGGCACGAACCAGGTGCGTTTATCGAGCGGGACGTAGCCTACCGCATCTCCACGCTGCGACAGTTCAGCGCAGGCGGCGTGCAGCAAATGGCTGCGGCCCGCGCCTTCACGCGCCCAAAGGTAGATATATCCACTATGTTCCTGGCGCAACACGTTTTGTAACGCGGCCAGTAGAGAGGCGTTATCCCCCGGCCAGAAACTTGCGAAAGTTTCGTCGTCAGGAAGATAAAGTGGCAAAGAGAGCTGTGCCGGTGTGTTCAGAAATACCTCAACCCAGGATGACATAAAATCGCGCTGAGTTTACCACATAATTCCCGTGAGATAGAACCGGGCAGCATCGCTGCCCGGCAACCCGTTACTGATGCGGGGGCTCCGCATCATTTGCCTCCAGTACCACTTCTTCCGGACGCAACAGGCTAATCAGTTTAAAAATCAGGCTCAGGCAAATCCCGACGATGGTCGCCAGCGCCATCCCTTTCAATTCTGCCGCGCCGATATGCACTTTCGCGCCGCTCACGCCGATGATCAAAATCACCGAGGTGAGGATCAGGTTTTGCGCTTTGTTGTAGTCGACTTTCGATTCGATCAATACGCGAATCCCCGACGCGCCGATAACGCCGTACAACAGCAGCGAGACGCCGCCCATCACGGGTAACGGGATAATCTGAATCGCCGCCGCCAGTTTGCCGACGCAGGAAAGCAGAATGGCGAAAATCGCCGCGCCGCCGATAACCCAGGTACTGTAAACGCGGGTGATCGCCATGACGCCAATATTTTCCCCATAGGTGGTATTCGGCGTGGAGCCGAAGAAACCGGAAACGATCGTCGATAGTCCGTTAGCGAACATCGAGCGGTGCAAACCGGGATCGCGCACTAAATCTTTTTTGACGATATTCGCCGTCACCACCAGATGACCGACATGCTCGGCGATCACGACCAACGCTGCGGGCAGAATCGTCAGGATCGCGAACCATTCAAAACGCGGCGTATAGAAAGTCGGTAGCGCAAACCAGTGCGCCTGGGCAATCGGCGTGGTATCGACCACTCCCAGCGCGAATGACAGCGCATAGCCCGCCAGCACGCCGATTAAAATCGGAATGATCGCCAGGAAACCGCGAAACAGTACGGAGCCGAACACCGTCACCGCCAGCGTGACCATGGAGATGATAATTGTTTTCGTGTCCGGCGACTGCCCTTGCGCAGGCAGCAATCCGGCCATCCCCGCCGCGACGCCAGCCAGCTCCAGACCGATGACGGCAACGATTGCGCCCATTGCCGCAGGCGGGAACATCACATCCAGCCAGCCGGTGCCCGCTTTTTTAACGATGAAAGAGACCAGACAGAACAGCACGCCGCACATAATAAAACCGCCCAGCGCCACTTCATAACCCAGCGGCAACAGCAGTAGTACCGGGGAAATAAAGGCAAAGCTCGATCCGAGGTAGGCCGGAATTTTACCTTTGCAGATAAAGAGATACAGCAGCGTTCCGATACCGTTAAACAGCAGCACCGTCGCGGGGTTGATATGAAACAGAACTGGCACCAGCACGGTCGCGCCAAACATGGCGAAAAGGTGCTGTAAACTAAGCGGGATTGTCTGTAAAAGCGGCGGTCTTTCACTCACCCCGATAGCACGGCGCGTCATAGTGTTTTCCTCTAAGTGTGTTTGTTATGAGTTGTTTTATTCAAAAAAAAGCCGACTCTTAAAGTCGGCTTTTAATTATTTATTCACTTATTTGGTACCAAAAATCTTATCGCCGGCATCGCCAAGCCCCGGAATAATGTATCCGTGCTCGTTAAGCCCCTGATCGATAGAGGCGGTGTACAGTTCAACGTCCGGGTGCGCTTTTTCCAGCGCCGCAATGCCTTCCGGCGCGGCGACCAGCACCAGCACCTTAATGCTGCTACAGCCTGCTTTTTTCAGCAGGTCGATGGTCGCGATGACAGAACCGCCGGTCGCCAGCATCGGGTCGACGATCAGCGCCATGCGCTCATCAATGTTCGATACCAGTTTCTGGAAATAAGGTACTGGCTCAAGCGTCTCTTCGTTACGGTACATCCCGACTACGCTGATACGCGCGCTCGGTACATTTTCCAGAACGCCTTCCATCATGCCCAGACCCGCGCGCAGAATCGGCACAACGGTAATTTTTTTACCTTTGATCTGGTCGATTTCCACCGGGCCATTCCAGCCTTCGATGGTGACTTTTTCCGTTTCCAGGTCGGCTGTCGCTTCATACGTCAGCAGGCTGCCTACTTCTGAGGCGAGTTCACGAAAGCGTTTAGTGCTAATGTCGTTTTCACGCATCAGACCCAGCTTGTGTTTGACGAGTGGGTGTTTGACTTCCACGATCTTCATACTCTTCTCCTATCCTCAGATGACTGGCAACCACAAAAAAAATCGCCGGATTATACCGCTTTTCCTCTCTGGCGCAACACAATGTATGCTTGACCTGGATCAACCAAAAGCGCTGATAGTGGAAAAGTGAGTATAAATCACTCACGTTGAAACAGGCGATAAAGGCTAACAACCGTTTGAATCTTAGCAATTTTAAGGATGAATGACCTGTCCCGACCGCCTGTCGTAAACCAAGTGCTGGATATCCTTTTCTTTTTTACCAACAGAGAAATTTTCAAGCAGCGACCGAAACCATGCCAAAAAAATCGTCCGGATATCCAGGGCGCAGACCACGCTCGCAAACGTTTGCTTTCCCTGTTAGAATTGCGCCGAATTTAACTTTTACCGCAAGAAAAAACGTGGGGAACCAGGCAGTGACCGATAAGACCTCTCTTAGCTATAAAGATGCCGGCGTCGATATTGATGCGGGTAACGCTCTGGTTGATCGAATCAAAGGCGTAGTGAAGAAAACTCGCCGCCCGGAGGTTATGGGCGGTCTGGGCGGTTTCGGTGCGCTGTGCGCGTTGCCGCAAAAATATCGTGAACCGGTACTGGTTTCCGGCACTGACGGCGTAGGCACCAAACTTCGCCTGGCGATGGACTTAAAGCGCCACGACGCTATCGGTATTGATCTGGTGGCGATGTGCGTAAACGATCTGGTCGTTCAGGGCGCGGAACCGCTGTTTTTCCTCGATTACTATGCCACGGGTAAACTGGATGTCGATACCGCCGCCAGCGTGATCAACGGTATTGCCGAAGGCTGCCTGCAATCCGGCTGCGCGCTGGTCGGCGGCGAGACGGCGGAAATGCCGGGCATGTATCACGGCGAAGATTACGATGTGGCGGGTTTCTGCGTCGGCGTAGTCGAAAAATCAGAAATCATCGACGGCTCCCGGGTTGCCGAAGGCGACGTGCTGATTGCGCTCGGCTCCAGCGGCCCGCACTCGAATGGATATTCGCTGGTGCGGAAAATTATTGACGTTAGCGGCTGCGACCCACAAACCACTCTGCTGGAAGGGAAGCCGCTGGCCGATCATCTGCTTGAACCGACCCGTATCTACGTAAAATCGGTTCTGGAACTGATTGAAAACATCGATGTACACGCTATCGCCCACCTCACCGGCGGCGGCTTTTGGGAAAATATTCCGCGCGTTCTGCCGGAGAATACCCAGGCGGTAATTAATGAGTCGTCATGGCAGTGGCCCGCCATCTTTACCTGGCTGCAAACCGCCGGTAATGTCAGCCGACATGAAATGTACCGTACCTTTAACTGCGGCGTCGGCATGGTGATTGCGCTCTCCGCTCCGGAAGCGGACAAAGCGCTTGCTCTGCTAAACGAGGAAGGTGAAAACGCATGGAAAATCGGTATCATCAAAGCCTCTGATTCCGAACAGCGTGTGGTTATTGAATAATGAATATTGTGGTGCTGATTTCCGGCAATGGAAGCAATTTACAGGCGATTATCGATGCCTGCGAAGCGAAGAAAATTAAAGGCACCCTCAGGGCAGTATTCAGCAATAAGGCCGACGCGTTCGGCCTTGAACGCGCCAGAGAAGCCGGCATTCCGGCGCAAGCGTTGACTGCCGATCGGTTTGACAGCCGCGACGCCTTCGATCGCGAGTTGATTCGCAAGATAGACGCGTATGCGCCCGATGTGGTCGTGCTGGCCGGTTTTATGCGTATTCTGAGTCCGATGTTTGTCGCGCATTACTACGGGCGTCTGCTGAACATTCACCCTTCCCTGCTGCCAAAATATCCGGGGTTGCATACCCATCGCCAGGCGCTGGAAAACGGCGACGAGGAGCACGGTACCTCAGTGCATTTCGTGACAGACGAACTCGACGGCGGCCCGGTCATTCTCCAGGCGAAGGTGCCGGTTTTTGCCGACGACAGCGAAGATGATATCACCGCACGCGTACAGACTCAGGAACATGCGATTTATCCGCTGGTGATTAGCTGGTTTGCGCAGGGGCGTCTAAAGATGCGCGATAACGCCGCCTGGCTGGACGGGCGTCGTCTGCCGCCGCAAGGTTATGCGTCTGACGAATAATACGTCATCGGACAGGACTGCGTCTGCTTGCCGGATGGCGGCATAAATGCCTATCCGGCCTACTCTTTTCCCTTCCTTTATGCTATCAGTTTATTGTCATATTTTTCTGGCGCAGTTGGACATTAACGCGTAATGCTCGCCATAATCATCAGGCAGTGTCCCGTGAATAAAACGGAGTATAGGTAGTAATGGGTCAGGAAAAGCTATATATCGAGAAAGAACTAAGCTGGTTAGCATTTAACGAACGCGTGTTACAGGAAGCGGCGGACAAATCCAACCCGTTGATTGAGCGGATGCGGTTCCTGGGAATCTATTCTAATAACCTCGACGAGTTCTACAAAGTGCGTTTCGCTGAACTGAAACGACGCATTATTATCAGCGAAGAACAGGGTTCAAATTCTCATTCACGCCATTTGTTAGGCAAAATTCAGTCCCGCGTGTTGAAAGCAGACCAGGAGTTCGACGGCCTGTACAACGAATTACTGCTGGAAATGGCGCGTAATCAAATCTTTCTGATCAACGAGCGTCAGCTCTCGGTGAACCAACAAAGCTGGTTGCGCCACTATTTTAAGCACTATTTGCGCCAGCATATAACCCCGATTCTCATTAACCGGGAGACGGATCTTGTTCAGTTTTTAAAAGATGATTACACCTATCTGGCGGTGGAGATTATCCGCGGCGACACCATCAACTATGCGCTGCTGGAGATACCGTCCGACAAAGTCCCACGCTTCGTTAATCTGCCGCCGGAGACACCGCGCAGACGCAAACCGATGATCCTCTTGGATAATATTCTGCGCTACTGCCTGGATGACATTTTTAAAGGGTTCTTCGACTATGACGCGCTTAATGCCTATTCGATGAAAATGACCCGCGATGCCGAATATGACCTGGTGCATGAGATGGAATCCAGTCTGATGGAGCTGATGTCTTCCAGCCTGAAGCAGCGCCTGACCGCTGAACCTGTGCGCTTTGTCTATCAACGCGATATGCCCGCCGCGCTGGTCGACGTACTGCGGGAAAAACTGACGATCTCCCGGTATGACTCAATCGTACCCGGCGGGCGCTACCACAATTTTAAAGACTTTATTAATTTTCCGAATGTCGGTAAAGCCAACCTGGTCAATAAACCGTTACCGCGGTTACGCCATCTTTGGTTTGATAAAGAGAAGTTTCGTAACGGTTTCGACGCGATTCGCGAACGTGATGTGCTGCTCTATTATCCTTATCACACCTTTGAACATGTGCTGGAACTGCTGCGTCAGGCGTCGTTTGACCCAAGCGTGCTGGCGATCAAAATCAATATTTATCGCGTAGCGAAAGACTCGCGCATTATTGACTCGATGATCCATGCCGCCCATAACGGCAAAAAAGTCACCGTGGTGGTGGAGTTGCAGGCGCGCTTCGATGAAGAGGCAAATATTCACTGGGCCAAGCGGTTAACCGAAGCGGGCGTCCATGTTATTTTCTCTGCGCCCGGGCTGAAAATTCACGCCAAACTCTTTCTCATCTCACGAAAAGAGGGCGATGACGTGGTGCGTTATGCGCATATCGGCACCGGTAACTTCAACGAAAAAACGGCGCGGCTGTATACCGATTATTCGCTGCTGACCGCCGATGCGCGCATTACCAATGAAGTGCGTCGGGTCTTTAATTTTATTGAAAACCCCTATCGCCCGGTCACTTTCGATTATTTGATGGTTTCTCCACAAAACTCACGGCGTCTGCTGTATGAGATGATCGATCGTGAAATCGCCAATGCCCAGCAAGGCTTACCGTCAGGGATTACCTTAAAGCTTAACAACCTGGTCGATAAAGGGTTGGTCGACAGGCTATACGCCGCGTCGGGTTCGGGCGTCCAGGTCAATCTGCTGGTGCGCGGTATGTGCTCTCTTATTCCGCAGCTGGAAGGCATTAGCGATAATATTCGCGCGATTAGCATCGTGGATCGCTATCTGGAACACGATCGGGTTTATATTTTCGAAAACGGCGGTGATAAGCAAGTTTGGCTCTCTTCAGCTGACTGGATGACGCGTAATATTGACTACCGTATCGAAGTCGCTACGCCTATCCTCGACCCGCGGCTTAAACAACGCGTCCTGGATATCATTGACATTCTGTTTAGCGACACGGTAAAAGCGCGTTTTATCGATAAAGAACTCAGCAACCGCTACGTACCGCGCGGCAATCGCCGTAAAGTCCAGGCGCAGCTGGCAATTTATGACTACATCAAATCACTCGAGCAACCAGACTAACGCTATGCCAATTTACGATAAATCCCCTCGCCCGCAGGAGTTCGCTGCGGTCGATCTCGGCTCAAACAGCTTTCATATGGTCATTGCCCGCGTGGTTGACGGCGCAATGCAGATTATCGGGCGCTTAAAACAGCGCGTCCATCTGGCGGACGGGCTGGGCGCAGATAACAAACTCAGCGAAGAAGCCATGGAACGGGGGCTTAGCTGTCTGTCGCTGTTTGCTGAACGCTTACAAGGTTTCTCCCCTTCCAGCGTCTGTATCGTAGGCACCCATACGTTACGTCAGGCGCAAAATGCCGCTGATTTTCTCAAACGCGCGGAAAAGGTTATTCCCTACCCGATAGAGATTATTTCCGGTAACGAAGAAGCGCGCCTGATTTTTATGGGCGTAGAACATACGCAGCCGGAAAAAGGCCGCAAGCTGGTGATCGATATCGGCGGCGGGTCAACAGAGCTGGTCATTGGCGAAAACTTCGAACCCAGGCTGGTTGAAAGCCGTCGTATGGGCTGCGTGAGCTTCGCGCAGCTCTACTTTCCCGGCGGCGTTATCAATAAAGAAAACTTCCAGCGCGCCCGAATGGCGGCGGCGCAAAAACTGGAAACCTTAACCTGGCAGTATCGTATTCAGGGTTGGAACGTGGCGATGGGCGCTTCCGGTACGATTAAGGCCGCTCATGAAGTTCTCCTGGCGCTGGGTGAGAAAGATGGCTTCATTACGCCGGAGCGCCTCGATAAACTGAAGTCAGAAGTGTTGAAGCACCGCTCCTTTAATGCGCTCAGCCTGCCGGGTCTGTCTGAAGAACGCAAAGCGGTCTTTGTGCCGGGCCTGGCAATTCTGTGCGGCGTTTTTGATGCTTTGGCTATCCGCGAGCTTCGCCTTTCCGACGGCGCGTTGCGTGAAGGCGTGCTGTATGAAATGGAAGGCCGCTTCCGCCATCAGGATGTTCGCAGCCGTACCGCAAAAAGTCTGGCCAATCAATACAACATTGACAGAGAACAGGCCAGACGCGTGCTGGAAACCACCATGCAAATGTACGAGCAGTGGCAAGCCCAGCAGCCAAAACTGGCGCATCCGCAGCTTGAAGCGTTGCTCCGCTGGGCGGCAATGCTGCATGAGGTTGGACTGAATATTAATCACAGCGGTTTACATCGCCATTCGGCTTATATTCTGCAACACAGCGATTTGCCCGGCTTTAATCAGGAGCAGCAAATGATGATGGCGACGCTGGTGCGTTACCATCGTAAAGCCATAAAACTGGATGATATGCCCCGCTTTACGCTGTTTAAGAAAAAACAGTATCTGCCGTTAATTCAGCTACTTCGGCTGGGCGTATTACTGAACAACCAGCGGCAGGCGACCACTACGCCGCCGACGCTGCGACTAACGACCGATGACAGCCACTGGACGTTATGTTTTCCGCATGACTGGTTCAGCCAGAATGCGCTGGTACTGCTTGATCTGGAAAAAGAACAGCAGTACTGGGAAGCGGTAACTGGCTGGCGTCTCAATATTGAGGAAGAAAGCTCGCCGGAGATCGCCGCGTAAATTGTGAGCCAGACGCCGCGCCGCGGCGTCTGTCTTTACTGAATCTCAGATAATAGCTGCGGCTCGCCAATTAAATATCCCTGAAGATAGTCGATCCCCAACGAGAGCACGACGCTTCGTATTTCTTCGCTCTCGACATACTCCGCGACGACCTGCATATTTTTCATTCGCGCTAAATGACAAATAGAAGCCACAATCTGATAATCGAGACTGTTTGACACTATATTGCGAATAAAACTGCCATCAATTTTAAGAATATCGGCGTCAACGTTTTTCAGCCGCGCATAGCTGGCGTAGCCAGTACCGAAATCATCAATCGCTATCTGACAGCCAAACTGCTGTAGCTGTCCCAGCGTCAACTGCGCCTGCTCAGCATTGGTGAGAGAGTTGCTTTCCGTTACCTCAAAAACCAGTTGCCAGGGTTCAACCTGATATTGCGTAAGCAGTTGCTTAACTTCTGCAGGAAAACGGGCGCGGCATACCGATGTTGGCGACAGATTAATGGCAAAACGATGCGCGGGCATATATTCCCGGCTAGCCGCCATAAACCGCAGCGTGTTTTCAATCACCCAGAGATCGATAGCGGAAGACAAACCAAACTCATGCGCCACGGGTAAAAAATTGTCCGGGTTGATAACGTCGCCGTTGTCATCCCTGAGTCGCAGTAAAATTTCATGGTAAACGTCCCCACGAACGCCGAAAATAGGCTGCGCCATCAGGAAAAAATGATCGTGCTCCAACGCCTGTTGCAGCCGATTCATCATCGCAATTCTGCCCTTCAAATCGCGCTGCAGGTGCATTGCGCCGCGCCGCTGTAAATCCTCCGGCGCGTTAGTCGTCAACGAAAGATCGGAACTGGTGCTTAATTCGCCCAGCAGAAGATAAAGGTGGCTAACCGGAGAACGCACGCAGCAGTAGCTCACGCCGACAGGCGGCTGTAGCGGCAGTCCATCCCAGATAAACCGAAACTGCTTAATATGTTTATCCAGCGCTTCAATACGCTGCTGATGCGCCTCTGTATTAAGACGCAGCACCAGGTCGTGCCCTGACATCTGGTAGACGCACTCATTTGAGGCCAGCATCGGCGTAATCCAGTGAGAGAGCTTTTGCTTATACTGGATGCGTAGCATGACGCCATAATTTTTACCCAATAGCTCCAGGCCCGGCACGTGTAAAAAACAGATCGTAGACCAGGGCGCATTTTGGAGCGCGCGGTTTAACGCACGTAAATTGGGAAGATGTACAACCGGGTCAAGATAGGCCAGCCGCCGTGCGCGACCACTCACTACGCGCTGGCGCGTGGCCAGTACAGCCATATAATTAACAATAAAAGAAAAAACCAGATAGCTCGAAGAGGTAATCGCTAATTGCGTATCATAACCTGAATACCAGGGCATATAACGCTGATAATAATGAATCGACGTAATTAGCACGACGGCCCAGATAATTGAAATAAACTTATAGCCATAGCGCATCGCGCCCCATAGCATGACCGGCAATAATAACGAAAGCGTATAGTTGGTACTAAATATTGAACTATTATCAGTCAATGGCATACACAGTATAAACATTAGTGTAGTCAATACGGCCAGCCAAATAACGATCTCTTTTTTAGTGGCCTTGCTATCAATCTGTAGCTTTAATTGCTGATAATACCCCCGCAGGTGCAGCGGATTGCGGAGAGTACGAATAATAAAATAGCACAATGGCACGCCGACAAGGTTACCGACCAGTAACGCCTGGTAATTAATCAGCGTGTTGATATTAAAGGGCATTACCCCCATCAGGCTGGCTTTGCTTTCGTACATGCCAACAAAAGCGGCAAACTGGTAGATGACCAGAAATAATGTTGCTGAACAAAATACCTGCCAGAATATTCGTTGAAACAACAGGTGGGCGTCGCCGTGGGAAACATTGTTTCGCCGGGGGGAAAAGACACGATAGCCGCCCCAGCTTAGCACGATAGTAATGATAAAGTGCATCGTCACGGAAAGGGTTTCATACAGCCCTGTCTGCGGGTATCTGCGCCAGAAGATAGCAAGCACAATGCCCGGCAGTGCTGCCCAGCCGAAAAAGAGCATCAGGCTAAGCATAAAAGCTAACGGCAGGTAAAAAAGAACCACATTTCCAGTGCTGGTAAGCGCATAAGTATTTGCGCTACTTAAAACAGGTAGTAAAATCGAAGGGAGAATGAGCGGTAGTCCCCACCATTTATCTCTGATATTTATATAAGTTTTATTTAATTTCATAGATGCTCAGCAGAACCCCCCAATCCCAAAGGGGCGTTAACAGACAGGCATCCCACCTGACTTTAAATTGATGATGCGATATACATCACACGATAGTCATCGATTGTAATTATTAAACAAAAGTAACATTTGATTTAAGTCAATTATTACCTTTCTCCTGCAGCCTTTATTCGTCTTTTTATTCTTTGTTATCATTAATTTATTATTAATGTAAATACTAAAATTATCTTCCATAACAATATAAGATAAATCAACTGACGCAATTTTACATTAAGAGGAATTGACCATCGGTTCGCAGTATGCCTTAATGTAGAGTGAACGCAGGCTTGTTACGTTCTTCGCCTTGATAATACCCTTGAAGAACCCAGCCTGATCCCGCCCATATCGCTGGGCCAACGTTAAGGAACCCTTTGTGAGTCAGGCCAACAGTATGCGAAAACGACATCGATTTAACACTCGCATGACCCGTATCGTACTGCTTATCAGTTTTCTCTTCTTCTTTGGACGTTTCGTCTACTCTTCTATCGGCGCCTGGCAGCACCATCAGGATAAAAAAGAAGCGCAACAGTCATCGCTTTCTGTCACCACGCCGGGACAACGTTAAGCTGTTATCCGTTGGCGGTATTATCGTCACAGGCTTACTGTGTTATCCAGAACTCTGTTTTCCCTTCCCTGGCTTAGCATGAACCGATAAAAACAAAGCATCGTACTATCTAATGCTTTGTTTTTTAGTCTAAAAAAACAATCAACTACAAGAAACGATAGTTTACTTTTTTTAAGATTAGTCTTAAATACATTCCTTTTTGCGTTATTACCTAAACAAGGAATTGTGATGAATTTTAAAAAAAATGCTTTGCCTCTGGTTTTGTTTGCCTCTTTTTCTCTTGCCGGATGCCAGTCCAATGCGGATGACTATGCCGCAGATGTTTACCAAACCGGGCAGTTAAACGCGAAGCAAGAAACAAAGACCGTCAATATTATCTCTGTTTTGCCAGCGAAAGTTGCCGTAGATAACACCGCCAATAAAAAAACCGCTCAGACCTTCGGCGCAATTCTTGGGGCTGTAGCGGGCGGCGTTACTGGTCATAACGTGGGTTCAGGTAGCGGTTTGGGTACTACTGCCGGCGCGGTTGGCGGCGGAGCCGTTGGCGCAGCGGCGGGTTCATTAGTTAAAGATAAAACGTTAGTTGAAGCTGTATCTTTGACTTACAAAGAAGGAACGAAGGTTTATACCTCCACCCAGGTTGGAAAAACGTGCCAATTTACCACCGGTCTGGCGATGGTGATATCGACCAAAGATAACGAAACGCGAATTCAACCCAATACGAAATGTCCTGAGAAAAGCTAACTATCAGGAGATTTTATGAAGAAAGTTATTTTAGCCACTGTTTTATTCACCCTAAGCGGCTCGGTTTTATCTTCTTCTTTGCAGGATCAGCTTGCGGCGGTAGCCCAGGCTGAACAGCAAGGAAAAAATGAAGAAAACAGACAACGTGATGCTCTGCAAGCCAAACGAGATCAAGAGGCTCAACAGGAAAGACAAAGGCAAGCCAATGCGGCCGCGGTTGCTAAGCAGCGAGCAAAAGCGGCAGAAGCTGAACGGAAAGCACGGCAAGCAAAATTGGCAGCGGAAGCCGCGCAAGATAAAGCGCGCGATCAAAGCTACGAAGATGAGCTTCGTCGTTTAGAAATTCAGAAACAAAAACTGGCGCTGGCCAGGGAAGAGGCCCGGGTAAAAAGAGAAAATGAATTCATCGATCAAGAGCTGAAAAGTAAAGCTGCCCAGACAGATGTTATTCAATCTCATGCTGATGCAAACAGAAATCTATCTGAAGGCGGTCGCGATCTGCTGCAAAGCGAAGGTAAAGCCCGTGAGGAAAAGGCAAGCGGCTGGTTTAACTGATTTCGCTAATTATTTATGACCAGTAAAAACCTCTGCGTGAGCGGAGGTTTCTGTCTGGTCGCACAGTATTTTCGCTGTTCAGGACGGGTCACCCTACATAAAAAAGCCCGCGCAATAAAAAGAAGCTTTAGCGTTAACGCAAAAAGACAATCCCACTCAATGGGTTCAGGCCATGATCAGACGCTTAAAGAGCAACCGCGGGATATCCTGCCTGGGTGACAAGATCATATGCGCGGTTACTAAGATTCCCTCGACCGAATACAAAATCCGATAGCCTTCAGCGTGGTTAAACCCCCGGTAGCTGGCACAAGTTCAGGGCAAATCTGGCATCCCAGCGGGCACTGGCGTACGGTACTCTCAAACTGTGTAAGTATCTCTGCGATAGCCGGATGCGGCTCAACCTCAACGCACTTCAGGAAACCCGCTATTGTGTCGATGCAGTGCTTTACCGTAAACGTATACTCAAAGGTCACCTGCGGTTCCGCCCTATCCGCCAGAGTCAATGCGAAATCAGGAAGATAACCATCGTGGAAGGAGAATAAGGTGACCAGTCCCATACGTCAGAATTTGTTTTGTAAAGAGCCCATTAAGCTCTGAAATTTTTTAGGCGTAGTCGGCCTGGTGCCAGGAACGGAAGTTTCAATCGTATTTTCAAATGGCCAAACTCTGTAAATCACAACAGATTTCAAACAGGTGGATAATTTTTCTTCAATCATAAACTCACCTTCCTATTGTCGTTAGCATCTGTTATAAAAAACTTAACATCTAATAGAATAACGAATTATTAAAAAGGTCATCGATGAAAAAAACATGCTCTTCATTAAACCTTGGCATCACTCATTCTCTATTGTTCTATATGGCAGTACTCGTCATCATGCCTCAGAGAGCGCCTCTATATCCCATTGTTATTTGGTTGGGTATGATTATTCTCAGTGGGCTAATTGTACACAATTATTGGAATAAAAAGTCATCCAATCAACTGGTCGTTCGCTTACGAAAGAATTATAAAAAAACGCAAGGTGCAGCACTATTGTCGGCATTGCTATTTTTATTAACATGTATTTCCTTTAAAGTCATTAATTATATCAATACCATCATTCCAAGCGCATTAGTTTTTATGACGGCATTGTGTATCATATACACTATATCATCTCACATACAATCGTTCGATAACAAAGAAAAAAACATAGCTATAAAAGTAAAGCTAGGGATTAAATACTCATGGCTAATCGTATCATTAATTTCATATTATCTTGCGCGCTCGCTAATCTCCAATATATTTGATATTCCTTTTGATACCACACTCAATAAACTCATGACGGCAGTCTCAGCATTGCTTTTTATTTTCATATTCTATTATACCATTTACTTTATTTGCATTTCTTATTTAATACTCATGGCCCCAAAAATAAAAAAAAGAAAAGCAACACCATCTGATGACATTAGCTATTCAATGTCAGTTTTCGCTCCACTATTTTTTATTGGTTACATTTCATATATTGCATTTAGTATACAGACGTTTTCCATCATCAAATTCGGTTTCGGATTTGCCATGGAGTATGACACGCGCGATACTTTCTTTTGCAATAATAAGTATATGTGGCTCAGCGAATATTCTAAAGCTCGCTTTATGTTTATCGCTGAAGGAAATTATCGCGCATTAATACCTCACCGTGATGACTTTACAATATCACGCTTGACCTGTACAAATAGTGAACCATTCTATTTACTAGTTACTGTACAAGATAAAAAAGATTTTATGTTAGAAGCTTTGGAAAAACAGGCAGAGATGCTTACTAGTGACCTAAAGACGGCAATATCACTGAATGTTCGATGACGATCTGAATCGCCAAATTCTCGGTAGCCAACTTTCGCACCTCACTCATAATGGACAACCATACTCAAATCTCCCACATTACAGGACAGTTGAGTATGAACACGTCACCGTGAAACAAAGACCGTATCATCGGCCAAAAAAGACCACTTCAGATATCTCATATCTGGGGTATCCGAATCCGGCTTGAACTGGAAGGTAAAACGAGCGATTTGGCTCAGTGATCTTACCCAGCAATAGTGGACACGTGACTTAGTGAGTAAACTCTCAACCAGAGGTAGCTCACATGACAAAACCAGTATCAACCATCAAAAAGATCCGCCAGCAGTTCCGTCTGAGTTGCGACAGCGCCGTGCACCAGGCTCTTCACCGGGCAAAACAGCGCTACGGGGCACTGCGTCTGACCGGTGAACTGCATGCTCAGGGTTACTGCTTCAACGTGAAGACCGTGGCAGCCAGCCTGCGTCGTCAGGCGCTGCGGGCGAAAGCTTCGCGGAAGTTTATCCCGGTCAGTTACCGCGAGCATGGCCTGCCGGTGTCGGAGAACCTACAGAAGCAGGATTTTTACGCCAGCGGTCCAAACCAGAAATGGTCGGGTGATACCACCTGTTTACGTACTGATGAAGGCTGGCTGTATCTGACTGTCGTCATTGACCTGTGGTCGCGTGCCGTTACAGTGCCAGTGGCGGTCTCAGCCCGGAACAGTTTGAAAACCAGAACCTCGCTTAGGTCTGTGTCCACATTACGTGGGTAAGATCACTATAATTGTTGGTCATGGTTAGAAGGGGTGAGTAAATGGACACTACTGAACCATTGAATGGTACCTACTTCTACGGCGGGTTATCCAACCTGACACCACAACAACTATGGTGGGCTATCACCATCGCCGTTGTGAGCGAGCATCTGGGGATCTCAGTGGTTGATGCTGCACTGGTTATCTCAGGGCAACCAATTCTACCTACGAGGGGGAAACCTCGTGGGACAACTCCAGTAACATCAATTGCTTCTAAGTACATCAGTAATTGGTTGAACTATAAACTGCCACCTGGGATCAGATTACCAACGTTGACAGGCAAAACCATCAACTCATTACAGCTAAGCTCAACGAATAATTTAGGTCGTTTCGTTGTTCGTAATGTACCCTGGCTCGGTTGGGTTATGACATTCACTACGATTTATGATATCCAGCGTGATATTAAAGATACATTTAATCGTGTGGCGGTTCCTAAAGATCGCATTCAGTGGACGTACTTCTAATGAGAGATATTGAGAAAGAAATTATCGATTTTATCGATCAGGAATATAACACTAAAAAGTACTTTCTCTGTGGGCCAAAGCGAACCATCACGCTTGATATCAGTATTAAGGATGATCTAAAACTCGTTTTTGAAGATAGTGAAGAACTTCTACAAGAGTACTTCAAGCGTTGGAATGTAGATTCAGAAGGATTTGACATACTCAACTATCTGAATCCAGAGTACTTTGGAAGTAAAGAGCCTGATCCGCGTAAACTACTAACGGTTGGTATGCTCGTTGAAAGTGCTAAAGCTGGACGTTGGTTATATAGTTGAAGAATAAGTTACTATATTTTAAATGCCCCTTATTTGGGTTGTATCGCCACGGATAACCAGGGCACTTCTGAGTCGTTGGTAGATCTTTTTCTTTATCCGTTCACGCTTCAGTAGCTGGAAAAAGCTTTCTGCAACCGCATTGTCATGACAGTTATCGCGACGGCTCATACTGCCCTCCAGTCCGTGCGATTTCAGCCATTCATAGCGGGTGTACTGACTACCCTGATCAGAATGAACCTGCACCTGTTTTTGGGGATGACGTCGCCACACGGCCATCAGAAGCGCATTCAGGACAATATCTTTTGTCATTCGTGGTTGCATTGACCAACCGATAACTTTGCGCGAGAACAAATCAACGACCACGGCAAGATACAGCCAACCTTAGTGAGTTCGTAATTACGTCAAATTTGCCGTCAGAAGCTGTGCACTACACAGAAAACTCATCTATGCACATAAATAAAAACCCTCTGCAAAAACAGAGGGTTAAATTCACTTTTACCTGTTCATGAAAACACAGGAAGGGTTATCGGCTTATTCCCATTCAATGATTTAGGAACCATCCAACATCTTGTTATCACGGAATTTTATGACAACCATTTCCAGACGATACTGTAATAAATACCGTCAAAATGATGAAATTTGTGATATTAATCATGTTGCTATGATGGTTTACAGACACGCTCTTTAGATTTGTATTATTGCCGTACAACACGCATTTAGGGTTATCAGGCCATGATCAGACGCTTAAACAGCAGTTGCTGCACGTCCTGCCGATGTGCCAGGATCGCATGCGCGGTCACTAACGTTCCGTCTACTGAATACAAAACCCGGTAGCCTTCAGCGTGGTTAAACTCCCGGTATTTGGCGCAGCCAATTTTAAGCAATTCGGGGCAAATCTGGCAGCCCAAGGGGAACTGGCCTACGGTACTCTCAAACTGTGTGAGAATATCTGCGATAACCGGACGTGGCTCAACATCAACACGCTTCAGAAAGCCCGCTATTGTGTCGATGCAGTGCTTTACCGTAAGCGTGTACTCAAAAGTTACCTGCTGTTCCATGGAAATCCCTTAATGTTGAGCGCGCTGCATTTAATCCTCAAGGCTATCCAGCAACTGGTCTTTCGAGAACACGCGCCCTTCCGCTTTATCTTTCTCTGACAGGGTCAGCAATTTCAGCAAAGCAATGGCGTTTTCCCGTTCCTGCTGCTGGTCATAGGACTCTATAACATAAGCAGGCACACCATTTTGTGTGACCAGGATGGGTTCTGACAGATCAAGCGTTGCTGCGTTCTTTTTAACGTAGCTGATTGTCTCTACTTTCATGTTGGTCCGCCTAATGGTCATGTCTCGATTTTAATATAGACTATATTTAGACCACCAACAAGGCCTCATGCCCCCTGTTGACCTTCCCCCTGTAAACAGTGCCAGTCTAAACTGAAGTCTCTGGTCTTTCTTCCATCTCACAGAGAGGCGCATTGTCATGAAAAAGACCCGTTATACCGAAGAACAGATTGCATTTGCCCTGAAACAGGCTGAAACCGGCACCCGCGTCGGGGAAGTCTGCAGAAAGATGGGAATTTCTGAGGCCACATTTTACATCTATGGACTACCTCCGTTTTGCAAGTACTGAATCTGGTTTTGGGTTGTTGCTTACATCTATCCGGCATCAGGAAAATCTGTGCCCAAATGGGTAATCCGCACACAATCGCCTCAACAACTGGACGGCCTCTGAGGCCAGTATAAAAATCAGGTTCCGATTGTGCAGGTGCAACCTGTCATCATTTCTCAGTACGCTGCAACTTTTGCTGGCAGGGGATTAATTTCACACTACCTGATACCCGGTATCATTTCTCAGCATCGACCAGATTATTCTCGCGTTTTTGTTAGCGACCGCCACGGTCGTTTTATTAAATCCGCGCCGTTCCTTTAACCGGTTAACCCACTGATTCATATGACCATCATTGTTATTCGTGGCAACCCTGACGACAGCGCGGGCACCATGAATAAAAAGTGTCCGCAGATGCTTGTCGCCTTTTTTCGTCATATTCATCAGCACCTGCCTGTCGCCACTCGAATGCTGGCGTGGAACCAGACCTGGCCATGCAGCAAAGTGGCGACCATTCTTAAATTCAGTTCCTTTGCCAATAGCAACAACGGCCGTGGCCGTTTCAGGACCAATGCCTTTAACTTTGGCGATACGCTGACAGGCTTCTGATTGCCTGAATACTGTTTCAATTTCCTTATCAAAAAAATGGATCCGACGCCCGGGATCGTTAAAGAGATCATAGAGTTCGGCAATTGTTCTGCGCATACGGGAACTTAGACCGTTTTCTGCATCTTCAAGGATAAGAGGAATAGCACGGCGAGCTCTGGAGACAGCACTGCCAATGGGGATCCCCCGGTCAAGTAACAGCCCCCTTATTTGACAGACTGTAGCAGTGCGGTGATTGACAATACGCTGCCTTGCCCGGTGTAAAGCCTGGATATCCTGCTGTTCGGGGCTTTTTGGCGGCACGAACTGCATTGTCGGTTGCATCAGAGCCACTGCGATGGCCTGTGCATCATTACCATCATTTTTTTGCCCGCGGACAAAGGGTTTTACATACTGAGGACTGATGACCTTTACTTTGTGCCCCAGTTTCTCAAACTCACGCTGCCAGTAAAATGCCCCGGTGGACGCTTCGATCCCAATCAGACATGCAGGAATATTTGCCAGCGTCTGGAGCAATTCTTTTCGGCCAGTGCGTTTCGTATAAACCGGTTTGCCGGCCTGGTTTAACCCGCAGAGCTGAAAAAAATTTTTAGCCAGATCAATACCCAGAAATACGATATTCATGGTGATTCTCCTGGTGAGCACATTTCGTACAGTTAACCGCAGCGGGAGGAGGTAGTCCATCCCATTAACTGGAAGAAAAAATTTGCTGGGCCGGGCGTGACCGAACTGCGGCGTCTGCGGCAACTGGAGGATGAGAATCAGCGGCTGAAGAAGCTGGTCGCTGAGCTGAGTCTGGACAAGGAGATGCTGCAGGAGGTACTGAAGCAAAAGTTCTGAGGCCGGCTCAGAAGCGCCAGGCGGTGACATTTTTGCGGGAGGCTTACCGTATCAGCGTCCGGCGGGGATGCGGGTTGCTGATGCAGAGCAGAACCGTTTACCACTGGCAGAGCCAGCGTGACGATCGGGCGATAACCCTGCGTATCCGGGAAATAGCGGAAACTCGGATACGCTACGGTTGCCCGCGTATTCATATTCAGTTGCGCCGGGAGGGATGGCCTGTTAACCACAAGAAAACCCACCGGATTTATTGTCCGGAAGGCCTGAACCTGCGCAGAAAACGCCCCCGCAGACATGTCAGTGCAGCACTCCGTCAGCAGCGCCCGGTCCTGACGCATGTCGATCAGTGCTGGAGTATGGATTTTGTGTCAGATAATCTGTTTAACGGGCGGCGTTTTCGGGCGCTGACTGTAGTGGATAATTTTAGTCGGGAATGCCTGGCGAGCCATGCCGGAAAATCGTTAAAAGGCGAGGATGTGGTCAGAATAATGGAGGCACTGCGGGTGCCGGATAAGCGGCTGCCGGTACGTATCCAGACGGATAACAGCAGCGAGTTTATCTCAAAAAGTCTGGATAAATGGGCGTATGAACACGGCGTCACAATGGATTTCTCGCGCCCCGGAAAATCGACAGATAACCCGTTTATTGAATCATTTAACGGCAGTCTGCGGGATGAATGCCTGAACATTCACTGGTTCCTGTCACTGGAAGATGCGCAGGAAAAACCCGACAACTGGCGCAGGGAATACAATCATGAGAGAACGCATTCATCATTAAATGACATGACCCCGGCTGAATTTATCCGAAGTCTCCGGAAAGACGAAGATCTCTGATTTATCACTGTACTGAATTTGGGCCAAGGTCAGGTTCTGTCACGAGGAAAAAATGTGGCTATCGAACTGGCCTTGATATCCTGAGCGGGATTCTTAAAGTCATGCCCCCGGTTTTTCGCGTATGTATAAACGCTACTGATAATCTCACGCGCCTGTACCGCCGTGGCATTACCGCCACGATCCACGATGCGATCGCATAGGGTTCGAACCATTGACGGCGTAATCTCCGCCATTTGCTTGTTACCCAGAAAAGGAATGATGTCCCGGTCAATAACGGCCTGCTTCATCGATCTCGTGCTGTCCGCAAGGGAGGCACGCTTCATATAGCTGACGGTAAAATTTGCGAAAGTTTCCGCATTTCTGATCTGATTTTTACCGTCACGTTTCTTCACAGCAGGCGACACGCCTGACTTGATCAGCTTTTTGGCGGCAATGAGTTGTTCACGCGCTTCAGCCAGTGAAATACCGTCAACGCCATACTGTCCAATGGTCAGGGTTTCACGACGGCCATTAATCCGATAATCGTAACGAAATGAGTGAGTTCCGGTGGGCGATACGGCTACATAGAGCCCATCACGATCGGTAACTTTGTAGATTTTTTCCTGCGGTTTAAGTCTTTTAAGCTGGATATCGGTAAGCATACGCCCTCCGGAAACACCGTCAGAATTGACTAATTACTGTATGTATTGACTAATGAGGACTGTCTACTTTTTCGACGATTACGTCAAATTTGCCGCCAGAAGCTGTGCACTACACAGAAAACTCATCTATGCACATAAACAAAAACCCTCTGCAAAAACAGAGGGTTAAATTCACTTTCACCTGTTCATGAAAACACAGGAAGGGTTATCGGCTTATTCCCACTCAATGGTAGCCGGTGGTTTACCGCTGATGTCATACACCACACGGGAAATCCCGTTGACTTCATTGATGATGCGGTTGGAAACACGACCGAGGAAGTCATACGGCAGGTGCGCCCAGTGTGCGGTCATAAAGTCGATGGTTTCGACGGCACGCAGAGAGACCACCCAGTCATACTTACGACCATCGCCCATCACGCCAACGGAACGGACCGGCAGGAAGACGGTGAACGCCTGGCTGACTTTGTCGTACAAATCCGCTTTGCGCAGCTCTTCAATGAAGATAGCGTCCGCGCGACGCAGCAGGTCGCAGTACTCTTTCTTCACTTCACCCAGTACGCGCACGCCGAGGCCCGGCCCCGGGAACGGATGACGGTACAGCATGTCGTATGGCAGGCCCAGCTCCAGACCAATCTTACGCACTTCGTCTTTGAACAGCTCTTTCAGCGGTTCAACCAGCCCCATCTTCATCTCTTTCGGCAGGCCGCCGACATTGTGGTGAGATTTGATGACGTGCGCTTTACCGGTTGCAGACGCCGCAGATTCGATAACGTCAGGGTAGATGGTGCCCTGCGCCAGCCATTTCACGTCTTCCAGTTTGAGCGCTTCTTCGTCGAACACTTCAACGAAAACGCGACCGATGATCTTACGCTTGGCTTCCGGATCGTTTTCGCCAGCCAACGCGGACAGGAAGCGCTCTTCCGCCGGAACGTGAACGATATTCAGGCCAAAATGGTCGCCAAACATGTCCATCACCTGCTCGGCTTCGTTCAGGCGCAGCAGGCCGTTATCGACGAAAACACAGGTCAGATTTTTACCGATCGCACGGTGCAGCAGCATCGCGGTGACGGAAGAATCCACGCCGCCGGAGAGACCGAGGATCACTTTATCGTCGCCTACCTGCTCGCGAATGCGCGCCACGGCGTCGTCGATGATCTTCGCCGGCGTCCACAGCGCTTCACACTGGCAGATATCGCGTACAAAACGCTCCAGCATACGCATACCTTGGCGGGTGTGGGTCACTTCCGGGTGGAACTGTACGCCGTAGAAGCGTTTTTCTTCGTTAGCCATGATGGCGAACGGGCAGCTTTCGGTGCTGGCGACGGTCACGAAGTCGGACGGAATCGCCGTCACTTTATCGCCGTGGCTCATCCACACGTCCAGCAGCGGTTTGCCATCTGCGGTCAGGGAATCTTCAATACCGCGAACCAGCGCGCTGTCGGTCAATACTTCGACCTGCGCGTAACCAAATTCACGCTCATTAGAACCTTCTACATGACCACCAAGCTGCATCGCCATGGTCTGCATCCCGTAGCAGACGCCAAATACCGGCACGCCTGCTTCAAAGACATACTGCGGCGCGCGCGGGCTGTTTTCTTCGGTGGTGCTTTCCGGGCCGCCGGAAAGAATAATGCCGCTTGGGTTGAAGTCACGAATTTGTGCTTCTGTCACATCCCACGCCCACAGTTCGCAGTAAACACCCAGCTCACGCACGCGGCGCGCAACCAGTTGAGTGTACTGAGAACCGAAGTCCAGAATGAGGATGCGATGCTTATGAATGTTTTCCGTCATTGACGCTTATTCCGAGGCAAGTGAAACAGATTAAATAAATCGCCCGACGCGAAGGTCGGGCGAAGAAAATCAGGAGCCCAGACGGTAGTTCGGGGACTCTTTGGTGATGGTCACGTCGTGAACGTGGCTTTCCTGGATACCCGCACCGCTGATACGCACAAACTCCGCTTTAGTACGCAGTTCGTCGATGGTAGCACAACCGGTCAGCCCCATACAGGAGCGCAGGCCGCCCATCTGCTGGTGAATGATCTCTTTCAGGCGACCTTTATAGGCTACGCGGCCTTCGATACCTTCCGGCACCAGTTTGTCAGCAGCGTTGTCGCTCTGGAAGTAACGGTCGGAGGAACCTTTGGACATCGCGCCCAGCGAGCCCATGCCGCGGTAAGATTTGTACGAACGGCCCTGGTAGAGTTCGATTTCGCCCGGGGATTCTTCGGTACCGGCCAGCATAGAGCCCACCATTACCGCGCTCGCGCCTGCGGCGATGGCTTTGGCGATATCGCCGGAGAAACGAATACCGCCGTCAGCGATAACCGGAATTCCGGTGCCTTCCAGCGCTTCAACTGCGTCAGAAACAGCGGTGATCTGCGGAACGCCCACACCAGTCACGATACGAGTGGTACAGATGGAACCCGGGCCGATACCCACTTTCACCGCGCTGCAACCGGCTTCCGCCAGTGCGCGAGCGCCTGCGCCAGTGGCGACGTTGCCGCCGATGATTTGCAGGTCAGGATATTTAGCGCGCGTCTCACGGATACGTTGCAACACGCCTTCTGAATGACCGTGAGAGGAGTCGATCAGCAGAACGTCAACGCCTGCCGCCACCAGCGCGTCAACGCGCTCTTCGTTGCCCGCGCCTGCGCCGACCGCCGCGCCGACACGTAAACGGCCCTGCTCATCTTTACAGGAGTTTGGTTTACGTTCCGCTTTCTGGAAATCTTTTACGGTAATCATGCCAAGCAGATGGAAGTTATCATCAACGACCAGCGCTTTTTCTACGCGTTTTTCGTGCATTTTTGCCAGCACGACTTCACGGGCTTCGCCTTCACGAACGGTCACCAGACGCTCTTTCGGCGTCATGTAGACACTCACCGGCTGGTTCAGGTCAGTCACAAAACGCACGTCACGACCGGTGATGATACCCACCAGCTCGTTATCTTCAGTCACCACCGGATAGCCCGCAAAACCGTTACGCTCGGTCAGGGCTTTCACTTCATGCAACGTGGTGGTTGGCAGGACGGTCTGCGGGTCAGTCACTACGCCGGACTCGTGTTTCTTCACGCGGCGAACTTCTTCCGCCTGGCGCTCGATGGACATGTTTTTGTGGATAAAACCAATGCCGCCTTCCTGGGCCAGGGCAATTGCCAGGCGCGCTTCCGTCACGGTGTCCATCGCCGCAGAAAGCATAGGAATATTCAGACGAATGGTTTTCGTCAACTGCGTGCTGAGATCGGCAGTATTCGGCAAAACGGTGGAGTGAGCGGGAACAAGGAGGACGTCGTCAAACGTCAGGGCTTCTTTAGCGATACGTAGCATGGGCAATATCTCACCTGGGAGGTTAATAAATATTGCCGCGGCATTATACAGAACGTAATCGGTTGCATCTACATTTTTTTGCAAATAGTGCTTGCGATCCCCCGTGAGCAGGTTACTATCGATTGAATAACCTGCTGATTTAGAATTTGATCCCGCTCACATGTTATCCTCTCAAACTTCCTCAATTTTTACCGTAAGCCGCCTTAACCAGACGGTTCGTCTGCTGTTAGAACAGGAGATGGGACAGGTATGGATCAGCGGCGAGATTTCTAATTTCACGCAGCCTGCGTCGGGTCACTGGTACTTTACGCTCAAAGACGATACCGCTCAGGTGCGCTGTGCGATGTTCCGTAACAGCAATCGCCGGGTGACGTTCCGCCCGCAGCACGGGCAGCAGGTGCTGGTACGCGCCAACATTACGCTGTACGAGCCGCGCGGCGATTATCAAATCATCGCCGAAAGTATGCAGCCGGCGGGCGAAGGCTTGTTGCAGCAGAAATATGAGCAGCTAAAAGCCAAACTCCAGGCCGAAGGCTTGTTCGATCAGCAGCATAAACAGCCGTTGCCCTCCCCGGCCCACTGTGTGGGGGTGATCACCTCGAAAACCGGTGCGGCGCTGCACGACATTCTCCACGTGCTAAAGCGTCGTGACCCATCCCTGCCCGTAATTATCTATCCAACCGCAGTCCAGGGCGACGACGCGCCGGGGCAGATCGTTCGTGCTATCGAACTGGCGAACGCGCGCGGCGAATGTGATGTACTGATCGTCGGACGCGGCGGCGGTTCGCTGGAAGATTTGTGGAGTTTTAACGACGAACGCGTGGCGCGGGCGATTTTTGCCAGCCGCATTCCGATAGTCAGCGCCGTCGGCCACGAAACGGACGTCACGATAGCTGATTTTGTCGCCGACCTGCGCGCGCCGACGCCATCAGTAGCGGCAGAAATTGTCAGCCGCAACCAGCAGGAGTTGTTGCGTCAGATCCAGTCCGCCCAGCAACGTCTGGGCATGGCGATGGACTACTACCTCGCCAACCGCAGCCGTCGTTTCACGCAGATTTTTCACCGTCTGCAACAGCAACATCCGCAACTGCGTCTGGCCCGTCAGCAAACCGCGCTGGAACGTCTACGCCAACGGATGGGATTTGCGCTTGAGGCCAGGATTAAGCAGGCCACTCAGCGCCAGCAACGCGTAAGTCAACGCCTGAGCCAGCAAAATCCGCAGCCGCGCATTCACCGCGCGCAGTCGCGCATCCAACAGCTGGAATATCGTCTGACGGAGAATATCCGCTCACGGTTAAGCGAACAGCGCGAGCGTTTCGGCAACGCGGTCACGCATCTGGAGGCGGTCAGCCCGTTAGCCACGCTGGCGCGCGGCTATACGGTTTCGACGACAACGGACGGCAAGGTGCTGAAAAAGATCAAACAGGTCAAAGCAGGCGATATCATGACTACGCGACTGGAGGACGGCTGGCTTGAAAGTGAAGTCAAATCCGTCACGTCGGGCACGTAATCCAATATTCCCCCACCCTCGGCAGCGCAATGTCAGGTTTCGGTTTCTCCTCAGCCAACCTACGCGCCACGTCGGATAAGGTGTAGCCGCAATCCGACGATCAACCGGTTTGTCATTCGCCTCAAAACCGGGCAGGGAATACCCGCCCGGTTTTGTCTAACTTACCAGTTATAGCGCAGATTCAGGCTACCGTTCAGATCGCCAAAATCATTGCTGCCAGTCTGCCCGGCAACCTGAGCGCGAACGCTCCACTGCTTATCGATATCTGCCTGCAGACCCACTTTCAGCTCCGCACGGTTAGCCGGAAGATCCTGTTTTACCGTGGCATCATCAAACGATACCGACACATCATCGCTGGTGTGCAGCCAGTTAGCTTCAGCAAACGGCTGGATAACCGTACGGCTGCCTTTGTACAGCTTGCCGTCAACACGCAGACCCAGGCGCGTTGTCCAACTGTCGCCATCCTGACCATCGATCCGGGTGCCGTAGTTATCCTTCACGCTATCCGCTGAGTAATTCTGCCAGACAACCTGCGCCTGCGGCGTCAGACTGACAGTATTGCTGTTGCTAAGCGCAATATCGTAGCGATAACCGGTTTCCAGCGAGACGGCGTTAGCGGTTGAATCGTAAGATTCAGAACCCGCATCACCGCTCTCTACGCTGTTGTTGTAGAAACCATATTGGTACCAGCTGTCGACATACGCGCCGCTATGCGTTTGGGCATCGGCAAACCAGGTGGCATAGACGCCAAGGTTATAGCCGTCTACGTTGCCGCTACTGGTGAACTGGCTACCGTCTGCGCCACGGTTACCGGTGCTGTCGGTATCGGCGTTGATGTAGCTCGCCATGACGCCAACGGTAAAGCTCTGCTGGCCGTTACCCCAGGCCAGAATGTCGCCGCCTAGCTGGAACTGGGAGTAGTTGCTGTCCATATCGATATTGCCGCTGACAGCCTCGGATTCCGCTTTACCCGCTTTGAAGCGCGCCCATACGCTGCCATCGGCATTACGATACTGGCTGCCCTCGCGGTCATAGAGGGTCTGCATTTGCAGGTTGCGCGCCATCCACTGGTTGCCCATGTACGCGCCGATATCCGCACGGTACTGCGGTGCGACATCGCCGCCATCGTCCGGAGGCGTGACATTACCGCCATCGCCGCCATCGTCCGGAGGCGTGACATTACCGCCATCGTCACCGCCATCCGAAGGCGTGACATCACTGTCATCACCACCGCTGTCGTCATCATCAGACTGTGCTTTTGACGCCAGATACCAGTCGTTGTCACTTTCATTCCAGTACAGACGGTAGGTATAGAGACCGGCGTTAACCTCATTTTTTAGCTCAAACGCATCGCTGGTCGATACGCCGCCAACATCCACCACTTCGATACCGTTAGTGGTCTGTGCTCCATCGCCGATGCCGTTGATGTATAGATCGGTGGTGCCGGAGGCATCGCCGGTAATGACTAACTTATCGGTCGCCGAATCATCGTCGCCCAGGACGGTATTCAGGTAAAGCGAGCCGCCGTTGCCGGTATAATCGCCGTCAACATAAAGCGTATTGCCCGGCGTGCTGGCGCTGCTGCCGCTGGTCATTGTCCCCATGTTGACCAGATCGCCATTGAGGGTGAAGATAGCGCCTGTTTCCTCGCTGTCGCCAAAGACCAGCGTCCCTTCGTTGGTCACCTTACCGTTAACGGTAGTACCGTTGCTGCCGCCGAAGGTCGCCCCGGAGGCGACGTTCACCGCCTGCTGGCTGCCCATTTCGCCAATCGAGCCGTCTCCGGACAGCCACAGCGTGCCTTCCTGTACGTTGGTATCGCCGCTATAGGTGTTCGCGCCGCTCAGCGTCAGTTTACCCGCGCCCAGTTTGGTCAGCGATTTACCGTCCCAGTCGCTGTTGCCGGTTTTATCGCCCAGTACGCTGGTGACTTCAAAACTGTCGCCTGCGCCCAGGGTAAACGTGCCGTGTGCTGGCGTCGCTGATGTGGCGGTCGCATTCCAGCTCAGCCCTTCGGTAAGCAGATATTCTGACGCATCTTCAGGATTGATTGTCCCGGTTACGGTCAGATAGTCCGGCTGGTCAGTGAGGTTCATCGTCAGGCTGGTAAAGTCGCCGCTGATATCGCTGTCCATATCCATCAGTTTAAAGGACTGGAACTCCGCGTCGGAGGCGCGCGCTTGCAGGCTGGCGTCGCTGACGACCAAATCGCCGCCAAGCGTGGCGCTGCCGCCGGTGATCAGCGGTTGCACTGAGTCACTATTCAGCTCAACGTTCAGCGTACTGCCATCTTGCTGAATTAACGCGCTGTCGCCGAGATCCAACGAGGTGCCGAGCGCCAGTTGGGTCGTCGCGCCGCTATGAGTGGTGATGCCGCCCACCGCGCTGACTTCACCGTCTGCGTCCAGCACCAGCGTGGCGTTATTGTCTACCAGACCGGTGCCCAGCGCCGTCGTACTGGCGGCGACCAGCGTACCTTCATTGATGGTGGTGCCGCCGCTGTAGTCGTTGTCGCCGGAGAGGATCAGCGTGCCTGCGCCTTCTTTGGTCAGCGATTTACCGTCCCATCTGCTACCCGGATCCAGCGTGTCATCAACGTCTGTCAGTGTAGCCGCGACGTTAAAGCTGCCGTCAGGGTCGCTCAGGGTAAAGGTGCCGTGGGCGTCGGTAGTGGCGTTGTCTCTGTCCGCATACCAGGAGAGGGAGGCCGTCAGGTCATAGTTGGTGTTGTCCGTTTCATCGACTTTTCCGTCGATAGTCAGGAAGTCAACATCTTCTCTATTCATTCCCGCGACGGTCAGATCGTCGAAATCACTCGTAATGGCGCTGTCGCTGTCAATCAGCGTGTAGGTGTATGCCTCAGGCGTCCAACTGTCTGTAACGCTGCCGATGCCGGTAACATTCAGCGTGCCGCCCAGCGTGACGCTGTCGGCGGTAATCATGGCCTCGTCGGTGGCCGCGCCGAGGTCAATACTTAGCGTACTGCCGTCTTCCTGGGTGAGCTGGCCCGCGTCAAGGGTGCTGCCCGCCGCCAGCGCGGTAGTGGCGCCGCTATGGGTGGTGACGTTCGCAAGCTCAAATGCGCCGTTGGCATCCAGCATCAGCGTACCGCTGTTGTCGACATCACCGCCGCTCAGCGCGTTAACGTTGGCGGCAATCAGCACACCGTCGTCAATGGTGGTGCCGCCGGAGTAAGTGTTGTCGCCGCTTAACGTCAGCTCGCCCGTGCCGATTTTCACCAGCGAACCGGTGCCGGAAAGCGTATTTTTCAGCTCGCCCTCGCCGACCTGAAGCACGCCGTTGTTGGCAACAGCTCCGGTCCCCAGTGAATCCGCATTGTCAGCAATCAGCACACCGTCGTCAATGGTGGTGCCGCCGGAGTAATCGTTATCGCCGTTTAACGTCAGCTCGCCCGTGCCGATTTTCACCAGCGAACCGGTGCCGGAAAGCGTATTTTTCAGCTCGCCCTCGCCGACCTGAAGCACGCCGTTGTTGGCAATAGTCCCGGTCCCCAGTGAATCCGCATTGTCAGCAATCAGCACACCGTCGTCAATGGTGGTGCCGCCGGAGTAAGTGTTGTCGCCGCTTAACGTCAGCTCGCCCGTGCCGATTTTCACCAGCGAACCGGTGCCGGAAAGCGTATTTTTCAGCTCGCCCTCGCCGACCTGAAGCACGCCGTTGTTG
>NZ_JBGDXT010000012.1:0-109654 GCF_046550615.1 Salmonella sp. SAL04214 | reverse complement strand
GCCGATTTTCACCAGCGAACCGGTGCCGGAAAGCGTATTTTTCAGCTCGCCCTCGCCGACCTGAAGCACGCCGTTGTTGTCGATATCGCCGCTGCCCAGCGAATCCGCATGGTCAGCCGTCAGCGTGCCGCCGGTAATGGTGGTGCCGCCGGAGTAAGTGTTATCGCCGCTTAACGTCAGCTCGCCCGTACCGGTTTTCACCAGCGAGCCGCTGCCGGAAAGCGTATTTTCCAGCTCGCCCTCGCCCACCTGAAGCACGCCGCTGTTGGCAATAGTCCCGGTCCCCAGCGAATCCGCATGGTCAGCCGTCAGCGTACCGCCGGTAATGGTGGTGGTGCCGGAATAGCTGTTATCGCCGCTTAACGTCAGCTCGCCGGTACCGGTTTTGACCAGCGAACCGGCGCCGGAAAGGGTGTTTTCCAGCTCGCCTTCGCCGACCTGAAGTACGCCGCTGTTGGCAATAGCGCCAGTGCCCAGCGAATCCGCATGGTCAGCCGTCAGCGTACCGCCGGTAATGGTGGTGCCGCCGGAGTAATTGTTATCGCCGGTCACGATCAGCTCATCGCTACCGCTTTTGACAATTTGGCCCTCGCCGGTCACGTTGTTATCCAGCGTGCCCTGGCTCAGCGCAAGCGTTGCGCTTTCTGCAATCGTCACATCGCCAGTGCCGATCGAGGCGGCGTCTTTGGCGGCCAGAATACCGCCGTCAATGACGGTGTCGCCATAGTCGTTGCCGGTGTTGCTGAGGATCAGCGTGCCGTCGCCCTGTTTGGTTAGCTTGCTGCCGTTCCAGTTGGAGGTAGCCGTGGTTTCGTCCAGTTCGCTGGTGACGGTAAAGGTACTGTCTGCATCAACGGTAAAAGTGCCATGCGCAGCGCGCGCAGAATTTGCGCCCGCGTACCAACTCAAGCCCGTAGACAACTCGTAGTTGGTATTATCATTCGCATCAACGCCCGCGTTGATCGTAAGGTAATCCGGCATAGCGGAGGTGTCGGCATCCAGCGTTACGCTGTCAAAATCGGTAGTGATCGCAGTTTGCGAATCAATCAGCGTGACCGATCCAAAGTGTTCGTCGGTTTCGGGCGCGACAAAGGTGGCCGTTGAGCTAAGGTTCAGCGTCCCGTCCAGCGTGACGTTGGCGGCTTTGATAATTGGCGAGCTGTTGGCGGTATCCAGCGTCGCGTTTATCTGGCTGCCGTCCTGCAAGGTCAGGGTATTATCCACCGTCAGCAGCGTACCTGTCGAACCGCTCGCGTTGCCCAGTGTAATGCCGCCGTCGTTGGTCAGGTTGCCGACGGTTGACGGGTCGGTCATGTTCCACAGGCTGGTGTCGTCGAGCGACAATGAACTGTTCAGGCCGTTGACGCTCCCTTGCAGTGAGGATTTTTCGGCCAGCGACAAGGCCGATACTGTGCTCCCCGCTTCAATGTTGCCATTCAGCGTTGTGTTTTTGGCCTCTACGGTTGCCGCATTATCCAGTTTAATAGCCGTTGAGCCGGTCAATGTGCTGTCGGTTAGTGTAATGGGCGTTTCTATCACCGTGTTTTTATCAACGTGCAGCGCGGCGGCGTCTGATGAAGTCACGTCCGCATTTTCGACCGTCAGTCCGGAGATATTGCTGTAAAAGGTGCTACCTCCCGTGGTCATCAAAATGCCATCGCCTTTGGCTTCGACGGTGGCACCGTCAATGTTGACGGAAGATCTCGCGCTTTTAATGCCTATGCCTTCGGATTTAATGAACATTGAGCTTTTATTGTCGCCGGAAATATTCACCGTTGAGGCGTTAGCGGCCTCAATGGCGGCGCCTTTGGCATTATCGTGCGTGACGGTAGAGTTCGTAATATCAAGAACGCCCTTGTTGGACGCAATAACAGTACTGTCTGTACCCGTGGAACTAACTGCACTACCGTCCACCTCCAGCCAGGAGTTGTATGTCGTATCGCCAACCACACGCACCTGGCCGTTTGTCAGCGTGATTGTGCTGCCGCCCTCAATTCTCAGCGTACTTCCTTCTTGCGATGTTAAGTCACTGGTATTTTCCGTTGTCGCCTTAACCTCAGTCCCTATCAAGGTTGCTTTTGACTCGCCATTGAGCGTCAGGACACCATAGTTCCCCCCGATCTGGATGATTCCCCCCGTTAGTGTCATGCTACTTTGTTCTTTGAGATCGATGCCGGCAGTGTAGATTCCTGTCGTAGTGATTTGTGCGTCGGTAAGGTTAAGCGTCGCCCCTTTGTTAAGCGAAACCGCCGTGCCGATCGCACGAGTACTACCTGAGAGGATGTCTCCACCGCCGTCTGTTTCAATCACAACATCCGTGCCTGTACCCGACGTTGCCTGCCAGCCCCCCTTATCCGTTGGCAGACCTTCCAGAGACAGTGCTGTACCCTGGCCGGTACCTGAATAAGAGATTGGAGACGTTTCTGTGCTCAAGTCGTGAGATTTTCCATCGATATACGACACTTGATTGTCGGCCATGGCCAGCGGGCTGAAAAATCCGAGCGCCGCAGCCACGGCGCAAGCCAGCGCCGCGCGCGTTGCTTTTATTATTTGTCCATATTCGGACTTTTTATTTGGGGAATGGGTTTCACTCGCGCATACTTGCGCTTTAACTTTGCTGTGGCCTCGCGCCAGTTCTGAAGCCACAACATACATATTTCGCACGGCGCTCCAGACAATACTGTAGGTCCTGTTCAATTTTTAAATTTCCTTTTAATAACGTTCACGAAGCAAACTGGATTTTGATTGGCTGTAAATAGCTTTTAAATGGTGTATATAAATGAGATAAATAATAAATAACAAAAATATGGTTCTATGAATAATTGCAATCACCTGTAACAATATATTATCAAAGCCAAATTATTAACCAATTTCAAGGCCTATTTCAATATCAGGTCAACTTTTGATTTATTTATAATTGATATAAATATATCCATCTCTTTTATATATATTTATATTGTGAATATCATTTAATGATTTCATATATTGAGATAAATAGATGCGCGAGGCAAAAAGGGGTAATTATCATGCGACACCTGGCGTTGTTTTAAATATACTCGTCATACTTCAAGTTGCATGTGCTGCGGCTGCGTTCCCTCACCCCAGTCACTTACTTTAGTAAGCTCCCGGGGATTCGCTCGCTTGCCGCCTTCCTGCAACTCGAATTATTTAGAGTATATAGGTAGCGCCAGATGCGTAATACGTTACTCCACACACGTCGCATAACCTGCTGTGCTTGCCGGCTTAATGACGCAGTTTTGTTGCCTGGTATTCTCATCCACGCCGCAATACATGCCGCCGCTCGAGGTTGATTTAGATAAACAGGGATAGCCCTGCGTCGGCCAGCCTAACGAGCTACAGGATTCGCCGCATCAGAGCGCAACTGAACGCTGCCCTGATATACCGGGATCGTTACACTATCGGCCTGAGGCGGAGTGCCGTTAATAGCCGCAGTTTGCTCAGTGAGTTCCTGCCATGCGCCGCTGCTTCGCACGGCCTGCGCGAAGAAAGGCGTTAAACTGAGGGCGCATAGCAGCAGCCAGGATAAAAAACCGACATACTTTTTCGATTTCACTGACGTACCTGAGAAAGGTCCATTTCGTTGCAGTTCATTCCATGAATACAAAAACGTAAAAATGCATCGCTACCGGAACAACGCCAGCCGCAAGGGATACCCAGGTTGGGCGACGCAAAGCGTCACCCAACATTCAAAGGCGCTCCCGGCCCCATTCACTACGGCACCCGGCACGAGCCTAAGCCCGAGGTCGTCGATTTTTCACGAGTACAGGTTGTCTGGCCGGTCGTTTCGTTAAATGAACAGTAGTACTTATTGCTTTGACCTTCATCTTGCGACACATAATCCCAGGACGATGTCGTCGGCCATTGCAACGTGCCGATAACGCTCTGCAACGCTTTCAGATCGTCCAGCGAGGCCATATTTTCCTGCGATCCGCAAAGATGTGTCAGCGATGTTTCAACGTGCTCGGACTGATAATAATAGTTCGACGCCCAGTATTCGTTAGTCATCAGCCAGGTATACTGGGGCATGGCAGAGAGCTCGGCTTTCAGATACGGGCGGCGCAGCGTAACGCCGTTCACCTGCACGGTATCCGGCATATGACCCCAGTATGACGCATACGGCGTATCCGGGCTGGTTTGTACCGTAAAGATTGCATCCACGCTCGCCGCCTCATCAAATTGATTCGCAAGCGCCGCCGTGACAGACGTTTTTAACCCCGACGATTTATCCTGAGTTAACGTAAACCGCAACTTACCGTCATCGCCAGTGAAGCCAGACCATTTTGTGCTGAGGCCATTCTGGTTATTAAACACCACTGCCGTACCCGCAGGTGCAACCGGCGTCAGCATCATATTCGCTGGCGAAGTTGTAAACGGAACTGGCTCGCCAATCACGCCGGGATCAATGTATTGCTTATCCACCGCACCACGCGAATAAGCGTATCCACGCGTCAACAGTACGGCCACCCCGGCCTGCGGCTGCCCGTCGTCGTTAGTCACCGTTACCGTCATCGGTATCGTTTCGCCTTTTTTCGCCACGGCCGCTGATTTATCGGCGTTCCATGCGTCGGAAGAGAGCGCGATATTCAGCCCGCTGCGCGATGTTGTCAGGCAGAGTTGTAAGTAGTAGTTACCCGGGTTTTCCGACATGCTGTAGTTTTTCCCCGTCTTGAGATCTTTATACTGCCAGTAAAGGGTTGAGCCTTTCAGCAGGCTATCGCCAGCCCACCACCGCTTCCCGACGGGCAATCCAATATCGGTCGCCACCTTGCCGCTTGGGTGATCGTTGTACAGCGCCGTGAAATCATCTATCGCAGCCATCTGATTCATCGGACACCCACCGTAATTACCGGTATTAAAATTATTCACCATGACCCAGTATTCATTGGTTTCGAAATAGGTATCCGTGTGCGCCGTTGATGAGGGCTCGCCTACCACCAGCGGGCGCTTAAACTCCGCACCGTTGCTGGCGGTGAAGGTCTCCGGCATATGGCCGTACATGTTGGCCTTGTCGCTGTCCGGGCTGGTGAGGACGGTGAACACCACCGGCAGCGATGAGGTCGCCGTCGGCGTATCGTACAGACTCGCGGTCAGCAGGTTTTTCAACCCTATGCCGCCGGGTTCGGCAAGTGTCAGAGTCAGCGTACCGTCCGCGCCGGTGGTGCCGGTCAGAGCCGATGTGGCATAGTAAAACTGTTGCTGCGCACCGGCTAGCGGCGTCACCGTCATGTTGGTGCCGTTAGTGGCTACAAATTTATTATAGTCAGTGTTGCGCGGCGTCCCGGCGTCGCGTTTAAGCGAAAAAGTCGTATAAGGCATCGGGTTGCCCATCGCATCGGTAGTGGTGATGAGCAGCGGGATCGACTCGCTGTTTTTCGCCTTCACCGCCTGAATAGCGTCATCCATCGCCTGCGGGGAGGTGAGGGTGATCTGCGTGGCCTGCGGTATCGGCGTCCTGGCGCAAATTTGGTACTGCCAGACAGAGTTGGGCGAGCTGTTTTCTGACCGACGCGAACCATCAGCCAGATCGACTACGTAATAGAAGTCAACTTTTGCCCCGCTGGAGAGTGACGTCGAGTTCGATCCGCTCCAGTAAGAATAGTAGACCGGCCAGCCCTGGGCAGTATTTATCGTTCGGTTCGGGTATTTGCTGTAGAGCGAATCCAGCGCCTCAACGGCAGGGTAATAGCCCGCCGCGCAGCGGGCCGAATTTGCCCCTGTATTGGCTGGCCCATGAAAAATCGCCCAGGTTTCGTTGGTTTCTTGCTTAGACGTAGTATTGTCCGTACTGGCCAGCTCAGCGTACAACAGCGGACGCTGGTACACCGCGCCATCTGCCGCCGTCAGCGACGGCGCCATATGCCCCCACATGCGGGCGACGCTGGCATCCGGGCTGGTGACGACGGTAAAGATGGTGTCAATGCTGGCGCTCACGGCGGCATTTTCATACAGCGTCGCGTTAATCGCGGTGCGGGTGCCGTGGGTGTCCGGGCGGGTAACACTAATAATGCGGGTGCCGTCAGGGCCGGTCTGCGACCCCATTTTAGTGGTGGTCCAGGCCAGCGATTCGCCGTCGATCACCACGGGCGTCACGATGCCTTGCAGATCGTCACCGTCCTGAGCGGTATACTTTTCGCCCCGGCGATCGTAACCGTCGCCGCGGGTGAGCACAAATGGCGCTTCCGGGATCGGGTTGCCGCTGGCGTCCTTCACCGTCACCTTAAGCTGTAGGGTATCGCCCTTTTTCACTTTGACTGCATGCACGTCGCTGCCGTCGTACCACAGCGATGGATCGACCGGTTCAATGGTGATGGCGGCTGGTACCGGGTTGTCGCTGGCCAGGCAGCTGGTGTAAATCGAGACGTTGCTGTTGGCAAATTCACTGCCGTTCGCCAGCGCGATCAGTTTCCAGGTGGTGGCGCTCTGGTAGGTGGACGACCAGTAGTTAAGATAGATTGGCCAGCCCTGAATGCTGTGAATCTTGCCGCCGCTGTTGGCGTTGTACAGCGCCTCAAGCTGGTCGATGCGCGGCAGGCGGTTCGCCGCGCAGCCGCCCGCATCCGGGTTGCTCGCCGCGTCGGTGTGGGCCACACGCGTCCAGGTCTCATTGCTCTCGTCCTGGGTACGCAGCGGGTTACTCACTTCACCCGCCAGTTTGGGCCGCTCAAAGGTCCAGTCACCCACGGTAATTGTGTCGGCCATATGGCCCCACATTTTGGCTTTTGCCGTATCCGGGCTGGTGGCGACGGTAAACTTCACGCTGCGGGAAACCGGCGTATTGATGTATGAATCGACGGGCACGATGCTTAACTGCGTCAGCAGCCCCACGCCCTTATCCTGGGTGAGGATAATGGTCGCATCGCCGTTGGCGTCGGTGATCCCCTGATAAACCTGTCCGGCAATGTAGCCGACGCCGTCAAACTGCATCTCGCCGTTGCTGGTATCGGTAAAACCGGTCGTCAGCCCGTCGCGCCGCCTGCCGTTCGCCATGGTGATGGTGAAGTCGGTATTGGCGATCGCCATGCCGTTAAGAGCGTTGCGCGAATGGATGTTCAGCTTAATCTGTTCACCCACTTTGGCGGTCATATCGGCGTTTTTGGTCGCCGGGTCGTCGTTGAAATAGACGTCCAGCACCGCCACCATTTCATTGGCCGAGCAGGTCAGGTAGTTCGGCGTATCGGTAAATTTGCCGCTATCGCCGTTTTCGAGGTTGACGTGTACCGTCCCGGAGGCGTCGCTGTCGGCGGCGATGAAATAATCTTCAGTCGGCCAGCCGTGCTCGCTTTCCATCTGCCCGCCCGCATGTTCGCTGTACAAATGCGCCAGCGACGACTGATCCGGCACCTGGCCGGTACCGCACTGCGCGGTGGCCGACGCCACGGAGTTAAATGTCGCCCACTGTTCGTTGTTTTCGTCGAACTGGCCGTCTTTATGGCTGGCCTCCACCGCCAGCAGCGGGCGTTTGTACAGGTTGCCCGCGTCCACCACGCCGCGCATATGGCCCCACATGTTGGCGCCGTCCACGTCCGGGCTGGTGATTACGGTGAAAATCACGCTAAAGGGCAGCTCGACGTTGCCGCCTTCGTCGTCCGGCATCACGATGCGGATGGGCGTTTCAACCCCCATGCCGCTGTCGTGTTTTAACGTCAGATGCGCCTGGCCGTTAACGTCAGTCACGCCGGTATAGTGCTCCGGCGACGAGGCTCTCATGCCTTCGGAATCGACGGTGACCCGCTGGTTATCCCACGCGTCCTGATGCTCCCCTTTGCGGTTTGTCGCCGGGTCGATAAACAGCTCCATATAACGGTAAGGCAGCGGTTTTTGCGTGTCCCTGTCAACCACTGTCATCACCAGATCAATCGACTCCCCTACCCGCGCTTTATACGGCCCTTGCGGGGAGAGAGTAATCTGCGGGTGCGCCGCAGGCTGGGCTTTATCCACACAGCTGACCAGCAGCGTGTCGCTGTCGGCGGCCCTGGCAACCGACGCGCTGTTCATATGTACGGCAGCGTGGTAGCCGCTCATCTGATCTTTGGTCGACGACCAGTATTCGGCATCGTCCGTCGCCGGCCAGCCGGTGTACGTTGCCAGCGTGCTGTGCTCATGTCGCATCTGCACCAGTTGTTCGGCGTCCGGCAGAATATTGCAATGGTTATCGGCGCCGTTCCAGTCGAACAGCGCCCAGGTTTCGTTGGTATCGACGACGCTTTTGTCAGCGCCGCTCGCTTCCGCCGCCAGCTTCGGGCGGGTGAAGGTGTAGGTTATACCGTTCAGCGTCGCGGTAGCGCTCTCTATCATGTGGCCGTACATACTGGCCTTATCGCTGTCCGGACTGGTGATGGTGGTGAAAATGACGGCGGTTTCAGCCGTAAGCGCCGGGAAGTTGACCGAGCTGACAACCAGCGGCGTTTTGACGCCGGGGCCTTCCTTCTGGGTGACCACCACCGTGGCGTTGCCGTTGGCGTCAGTGACGCCGCGATATTCCGTTTGGGTGGTCGTAAGTTCGGTATCGCCAACGCGAACCGGGTTGGCATTGTTGACCACACCCTGGCGGTTTTCCGCATCTTTACGGCGGATGACAAACGGCGCGTTGCCTTCGGGCGTGCCGTCGCACGCTTTGGTGGTGATGGTGAGGGTGATGCTCTCCCCTACCTTCACTTTTGATGCCTCAAAAGCCGAATCAACGTGATCGCCGCTGACCGTAACCGGCGTGTCAGTGGCCGGTTTAATGTTGAGCGTCACTTTCGGGCTTAACAGCGGAATGGTCGCATAATTCGGCACCCCGGTATTCGTAAAGAGCCACAGCGCGGGAACGTTGGTTTCATCTTCCACCTGCGCCCAGGCCACCAGCTGTCGCCCGGCGAGGTTTTGGGCGCAAAAGGTCAGGTTCGGAACCGGCTGCGGCGAGAGCGGCGTGTCGGGCGTGGCGGCATCGGCCCATACCAGCCCCATGGCGGGCGGCTGGCGGTTTTCCCAGGCGATGGTGGGCGGATCGCTAAAGAGATCACCTTCGGTATCGGTGGAATTGACCGCCTGCATCGAGGTTGAGGTAGCATCCGCGCTAAAATCGCGCGGCATGGCGCTGAATTCAATATCGTGGGTTTTGCTCGGGTCAAGCAACGTACTGCCCTGATACAGGGGGATAATGGCCCCGTCGGCCAGCGGCGCGGTGCCGTTAACCGCGCCGGTCGTCGAGTTCAGCTCTTGCCAGGTTCCGCCCTTCAATAGCGCCTGCGCAGGCGCGATCGACGCTGCAAACATGACCAGTAATGTCAGTAAGAAATGTACAACTTTATTCACTTGCCGATTCCTGTCCATGAGCGATAGCCACCCGTTTTCATTCTCTGTCGTAATTCAACCCACTTTGCTTAGCGCGCGGCTAAGCAAAGTGCGCGGAAAATACCACTCCCCGCGGGGAGTGGTATGTTGAGGACAACTTATTTGCGTTTGTAGTCGATGGACAAAGCAAAGCCCTGGACACCGTCGGTACCCACGGTAACGCCGCCTTCCGCACCCTCGAACGCCGTTTTCGCTTCGGCGTTGGTGACAGGGATGACAAGGTCTTTATCGTTCCAGCTTTCGTTGACGATACCGCCGGTACCGGTACCTGCAATTTTACTGGTGCCGACGAATTTCCAGCGGTAGTCATACTGGCTGGTAACGTCTTCACCGGTATCATAGGTACCGTTGCTGTTCTTATCGCTCCACAGCAGCACTTTATAGGTGGTGTCGGTTTTGAGCGGAGTAGAGGTACCCAACAGGTTGGTGGTTGAGCCAGACTCATAGATAACCACATGGACGTTTTCATCGACCACCGGACCTTCCGGAATTTCGTCATCATCCGAACCACCACCCGCATCGGTCGACAGGTCTTTCAACAGCAGTTCGGTTGCCACGGCAGGGTCACCGGTGGTGGTGGTTGGCGTGATTTTGATACCGATATAATGGTCTGCGTCACTCGCCTGAATTTCATAGGTATCGCTACCTTTGGTGCCAATCTCTTCGGGATTGCTACCATTCTGGTCGCTGTATCTCATCCACTGCACCGTCTGTTTCGTGGCGGCGTTGTTGGCGTCAAGGTCGCCTTCCGTATCGCCAATCGCCCAGTTCACCGTGACCTTATCGCCAACGTGAAACTGCTTATCGCCTTCGGTCACAACGGTACGATCGCCGCGATCGATAGTTACCGTTACGTGATCTTTGTCGGTATCCGCAGTTTTATCCGCCGCGCGGGTAATCCACGGCACCGTGCCCTGAATGGTGCCCGTCTGTTTAGAGACAATCTGCCACTGCCCCGATTTCAGATTACCGTTTGCCGCCACCGCTGGCGCGGCGCAATATCCGGCAACCACTAATGCTAAAGCGACCTTCGTCAGCCGCCGTTTTACTGTTGCTTGCATTCAGACTCTCCTTTTTCTCCAAATTCAGCGGCTGGCTGGTCAGCCATAACGCTGACGCTATTTCTGGCTATACGTAACGCGTATGCCGTAACCCTGAACGCCATCTTCCTCATTGGCGGCAAACTTCTGCGCCGCCTCTTTATTGGTTACTGGCAGGACAAGATCTTCATTCATGGTGTTGGCCAACGCGCCGGTATGTCCGTTTGTACTCTGCCCGGTAAACTCCCACTGGTAGTCGTACAGCGCCATCTCTTCTTCCGTGAGCTGCTCGGACATCTGAAAAACATTGTCTTTATTCTTGTCGCGCCACAGCAGGAAACGGTAAGCATTATTGACCGTAGGGTGCTTATCTTCTTTGCCGATAAGGTTGACAGGGTTGGCGGCTTTGACCTGATAAATCACCGCATTCAGCGCGCTCAGGTTGTCGCCGATAAAAGTGACATCAACGTAGTTACTGTCGCCATAGGCGTCTGCTTTCGCCTTCCAGCGGAAAGTGCCCGGCAGGGTGCTGGAAAGCGTCACCGTCCCCGCTTCTTTATCACGGCTGGCAATAAACACGCAGGGGGTTTCCGTGGTGCAGGGCGTCTGGGCCAGGGTGACTTTTTTATCATTGCTGTCGTACAACTCAGGCGTCATGGCATCGTCCACCAGTTCGTTACCATTGCGATCCGTGGAGTCGCCAAAGGAATCGGTGATCAGGAGATCCATCACCACGCCGTCTTCGCCATCGGCCAGCGCGCTGGCTTCATGGCTGTGATCGCTGCGATCGGTATCGGCAATGTTGTCGACGATCAGCTCAATTTTGCGATCCTGCTGGACGGTGATTTCCACCACGCCAGAGTTCTGCTTATTGCCCTTTTCGTCTTCCAGCGTCATGCGTACTTTCCAGGTGTTCAGGGCGGTGCGCTGCTCTTCGGTATCGGCGTTAACCCAGGCAGGAAGTACCAGATTCCAGCTGTTATTGTTGCCTTCGGTTAACGCATTCGCTTTTACTACCGGCATCACCAGCGTACGGGCGGCGTTGTTTTTCGCCTGCCAGGAAGCAGAAATAATTTTGTAATGGTGGTTAATCAGCGCGTTGACCGTCCACTTACATTTCTCCAGCCCCACCGCGGCCTCAGGCGTATCTTCAATCACGCATTCCGGGTGTTCGTTGGTGGCGTCAGCCTTCAGCCACAACGTGACGTCCAGCGGATCTTTCTCGCGATATTCGAGAATGATGAAATTGTTGCGATCGACAAAATCGGTGCGGCTGCCCATTAAGGAGTGCTGAATTTTAACGTTTTCCGGATCGAGTTGCGCCGCCAGCGGCGTGCCTATCTGGTAGTTCACGGTCGCGTTAACGCTAAAGTCGTTACTATCGCCAGTACCGGCTTTGTAATCCGTACCAACCGTGACCAGCGGTACCGGCGTATATTCCAGCCCCAAAGTGACGGCATGAGGATCTTTTTGCAGATTATCGGTGCCAAACAGCGCTACTTCATCGCCGTAGTACTGTTCGTAAACTAATTTAGCGCCAAGCTGCGGATAAAACGGCAGCCAGCTTTCCATGCGGATATCCCAGCCGCGCGCGGGTCGTTCTTCATAAAAGTCGAAATCTTCGGAGTCTTTCCAGTCAGAAAGAGGATGGTAATAGTTGCCGGAGAATTTCAGGCAATCCGTCCAGGCTTCAGTTCCCAGACCTAATCGACGGTGACCGCGCGTAAAATCGTAGTCATAGAATGCGTTGCCGCCAAGCAGCCAGTTGCCGACGTTCTGGCGAACGCCAAGCCCAAAGTTACCAATGGTGCGGTCTTCCTTACGCTGAGCCGAAATCTGGCTAAAGAAAAGCGTGCTCTGGTTGTCATACCAGGAAATAAAATAATCCAGCGAACTGCCGTCCAGATCGCCGCCTTCGCCCACGGACAGGCTGGTACGGATCTTGCCATAAGGTGACATTACACCTTCAAGATATGACTGTGCTGAGGAAGTGATTTGGTTTTGCAAATAGCTACGCGCCTGGGATTCCAGCGCTTCCGGGGTGAGATTATCAAAGCCCTGGGTGGCGGAATTAATAAAGTAGTCAGCGCCCTGTTCTTTAAAGGACTTTCCTTTATTTTCCTGTTCTTCTTTTTTCGCGGATTCGCTGGCTAAATCAGGCAGGGAGGAGTGGCTTTCATCATTTGCAGATGCAGAGTTATCTGCGCCGGAAGCCGCAACTGAGACTCCAGACACTAATAGCAAAACCAGAATGCGAATCCTTCGCACCATATGATATCCCTGTCGTTAAATAAAAACGCCTCTATGAAAAGATATTATATGGATGATTCAGATGGAATCATAACTAACAGGCCTAAATATATTCCTAAAAAGAAAAGTTTAATATGAAACAGATTTATAATATTGATATAATAAATAAAAAGAAAGCTGTTATTTATTTCTAATATTAATTTTCGGGAATAATATTCCCTATAAATAGTTGAATCAATAAAAAGAATAAAATAACCGCCGGGCAGGATACTATGCTGATATTACGGGAGTATCGAATAACGCTTTTGCCCTTAGCCGGATAAGACGTCGCCGCCTCTGCTCTGCGGCGCAACGTCGACAGCGGTTTTATTGATCGGAAATGACGAAGTTAACCCGTTTTTTTGAAATTAAACCATGACCGTTCTGGCAAAAATAGTCCACTGCGCCGCAGGCTTTCAAAACCTGTAACGGCTGGCGGCAGTCAGGACACATTGCCTGTAACGAGAAATCTTTAGCGCATGTCTCGCAATGCGCTGTATCGCCATTGCGCTCCAGCGCGTGATGGCAAACGGGGCAGGTTATTTCCATAACATTCTCCTCAGGCGCGTGACTCACTTTTACTTGAAAGGCCTGATAGCGCAGCGCTTGTCAGGCCTGGAATATTACTGAAAAAGCATTACTTGCTTTTCTTGATATGTTTCATCAGACGCTTACGTTTGCGCATTTGCGTTGGCGTCAGTGTGTTACGCTTGTTCGCATACGGGTTCTCCCCTTCTTTAAACTGAATGCGAATCGGCGTCCCCATCACTTCCAACGACTTGCGGAAGTAGTTCATCAGATAGCGCTTATAGGAGTCTGGCAGATCTTTTACCTGGTTGCCGTGAATAACCACAATCGGCGGGTTATAGCCGCCAGCGTGGGCATATTTCAGTTTCACACGGCGACCGCGCACCAGCGGCGGCTGATGATCTTCCACCGCCATCGTCATGATACGGGTCAGCATCGCAGTGCTCACCCGGCGAGTGGAGCTGTCGTAAGCCTCGCGTACGGACTCAAACAGGTTGCCGACGCCGCTGCCGTGTAGCGCAGAGATAAAATGAACGCGGGCAAAATCAATAAAGCCCAGACGGAAATCCAGCGTCTCTTTCACCTGCTCTTTGACTTCCTGGCTCAGGCCATCCCATTTGTTGACTACGATAACGAGTGAGCGCCCACTATTGAGGATAAAGCCCAGCAGAGACAAGTCCTGGTCGGAGATCCCCTCGCGCGCATCGATGACCAACAGTACGACGTTAGCGTCTTCAATCGCCTGCAACGTTTTAATCACCGAGAACTTTTCTACCGCATCGGTGATTTTTCCGCGCTTACGCACCCCCGCCGTGTCAATCAGCACATATTCCCGTTCGTCGCGTTCCATCGGGATATAAATGCTGTCGCGAGTGGTGCCCGGCATGTCGTATACCACCACGCGCTCTTCACCGAGAATACGGTTAGTGAGTGTGGACTTACCTACGTTCGGGCGACCGACAATCGCCAGCTTGATCGGCAGGCTTTGCGGGTCAAAATCATCTTCCGGCGCTTCTTCGCCATTTTGTTCCGCCTCGAACTGCGCCCAGTATTCCGCGTCTTCATCCACCTCTTCCTGCGGCGCGACATCATCCATCCACGGCAGAAGCACATGTTCCAGCAGGCTCAATACGCCGCGACCATGTGAGGCGGCGATAGGGTAAATTTCGCCTAACCCCAGCGAGTAAAAATCGACAACCGCCTGATCGGGATCGAGACCATCCGTTTTATTCGCCACCAGGAAGGTCGGTTTTTCACGGGAACGCAGATGTTTGGCAATCGCTTCATCCGCCGGCATCAGGCCAGCGCGCGCATCAACCATGAATAACACTACATCCGCTTCTTCAATCGCCAGCAGCGACTGTTCCGCCATCCGCGTTTCGACGCCGTCTTCGGTGCCGTCAATACCGCCGGTGTCGATACAGATAAACTCGCGGCCTTCAACTTCCGCACGACCGTACTTACGGTCACGAGTCAGACCCGGGAAATCCGCAACCAGCGCATCTCGGGTGCGGGTCAGACGGTTAAATAGCGTGGATTTTCCGACGTTAGGGCGCCCGACAAGCGCGACCACAGGTACCATGTTTAAAGCCTCATTAAAAAAATCATCAGACAACGCGCGCATTTTGCGCCATTGTTAAAAACAGGAAAACGGCCCCTACACCAGGAGCCGTTTTTTAAAACGCACAACCGTGACGATTAACGCGTAATCGCGTAGACCGTACCGTCTTTGGCCTGGATGAGCAGTTTACCATCCGCCACCGTCGGTTCGGTCAGAAAACCGGAACTGTCTACTTTTTGTTGGGCCACGAAACGCCCGTCATCAACATTAATCCAGTGCAGATAACCTTCGCTATCGCCGACGACTAAATCACCATTATACAGCACCGGGGAGGTCAGCAAACGGTGCAGCAGATCGCTTTGCGTCCACAGCGTTACGCCGCCGTCAGTGGTCAGCGCCAGCACGCGATCGTTCTGATCGACCAGGTAGATACGGTCGCCGTCGACGATAAAGTCATTGACCGAACCCAGCTCGCGTTTCCACATAATCTGACCACTGCGCAGATCCAGCGCCGTTAAGTTACCATTATACGCCAACGCGTAAACGACGCCGTTTACCACAACCGGCGTGGTATCAACGTCGCTCAGGCGGTCAATTTCCGTTGGGCCAGTGGCCTGGGAGATACGCTGTTGCCAAATCATCTGGCCTTGTTGCATCAACACGGCGCTGACGCGGCCATTATCACCACCAACGATAGCCGCGCCGAACGCGGTTGCCGGCGCAGATTCGCCGCGCAGCGACAACGAAGGCATATCCAGGTTCACCGTCCATTTAATGGCGCCATCCGCCTGATTTAGCGCCTGCAACTGACCGTTGCTGGTATGGATAAGGACGATTCCATCACTGACAACCGGGCGAGACAACGCTTCGCCTGCGACCTTCGTCTGCCATGCTGTAGTGCCGTCGCTGGTATTTAGCGCATAAACCTCGGCCTTTTCACTGCCGATATAGACGTGACCGCCCGCGACCGTGACGCCGCCGGACAACAGCGCGGACGAACGAGAGAACCAGCCGTCTTTTTCGCCCAGATTCACAGACCAGATCTCTTTGCCATCATCCGCATTGAGCGCTTTTACCACGCCCGCGCGATCGGCTGCATAGACCACGTTATCTGCCATTACCGGATGAAGGTTAGAATAAAATTCGCCAATTCCGTTACCGACAGAGGTGCTCCAGACAGTGGTCGGGGTAAACTGGTTTTCAACTTGTGGTAATGGAGACATCTTGACGACATCTTCTTCGCCGCTAAACAGTGAACAGCCGCTGAGCAGGGTAACGGAAAGCAACCCTGGCAGAAGTAATTTACGCAATTGCATCGGGTCCCTCTCAGATGGACAAATTATTGATTTTCATCTGCATCATTTCGCTCAACGCCGGAGAAGCATCGCTATTGACGCCCGCTTCCCATGCGCTGCGCGCGCCTTTTTTATCACCCTTACTCAGCAACGCTTCGCCGCGCAAATCAGCGACAATGGCCGTCCATCCTTCGCCTTTAACGGCATCCAGAGTTTTCAGCGCGGCGTCAGCTTGCTTGAGCTGTAACTGAACGCGAGCGAGACGCAGATTAATCACCGCTTTGAGATTTTCATCGCTGGTGGCCGCCAACCCCTGCTGCAACTGGGCTTCGGCTTTTTTAAGTTCATTCTTATCCACAAACTGCTGCGCCAGTTCCATAGACGCCAGCGCACCATAGGTATTTTTATTCTCAGCCGCGAATTTTTCAGCGGCGGGAATGCTATCCGGCTTATCGGCGCTTACCGCCGTTACCGCATTTTGATACGCCAGAGAAGCAGCACGCGCGGACTCCGTCTGATGGCTGCTCCAGTAACGCCAGCCAACCAGCGCGCCAACCCCTAAAATCACTCCGACAGCCAGCGCTTTGCCGTTTTCGGCAAAGAAGCGTTTAATCGCATCCACCTGGTCGTGTTCGTTCTCGTAAATTTCCACGCTGTCCTTCTCCTTAGCCCAATAAAGTGCGCAAATGCGCGGCGACGCTGTCCTGCGCCACTGCCGTTTGCTCACCGGAGCGCAAATCCTTCACTACAACTGTCCCATCGGCGACTTCAGATTCGCCAAGAACCAGTGCAATACGGGCGCCCCACTTATCGGCGCGGGCAAACTGTTTCTTAAAGTTGCCGCCGCCGTGGTTTGTCATTAGCTTCACGCCTGGCATTTCATCGCGCAGCCGCTCCGCCAGCGTCATTGCCGCAGACTGCGTTTGTGCGCCGGCAGCTACCAGGTATATATCGACAACAGGAGAGGCAATAAATTCCGGATTAACTGCCTGAACTAACAAAACAAGTCGTTCCAGGCCCATCGCAAAGCCCACTGCCGGGGTAGCGCGACCGCCCAGTTGTTCCACCAGACCGTCATAACGACCACCCGCACAGACGGTGCCTTGTGACCCCAGACTGTTTGTTACCCATTCAAATACGGTGCGGTTGTAGTAATCCAGACCGCGTACCAGACGCTGGTTGACGGTGTAGGCAATTCCCGCCGCGTCCAGCAATTTACACAGGCCGGCAAAGTGCTCGCGTGAATCGTCATCGAGATAGTCGCCGAGAGCGGGCGCGTCGTTGAGCAGCGCCTGCACGTCCGGATTTTTTGAATCCAGCACGCGCAGCGGATTGGTATACATACGGCGTTTGCAGTCTTCGTCCAGCGTCTCTTGATGCTGTTCGAGGAACGCGACCAGCGCATCGCGATAGTTCGCACGCGCCTCTAATGAACCAATAGAGTTCAGCTCCAGGCTAACGTGGTCAGCGATGCCCAGCGCGCGCCACCAGCGTGCGGTCAGCATAATCAGCTCCGCGTCAATATCCGGGCCTTGTAAGCCGAAGACTTCGGCGCCTAGCTGATGGAACTGACGGTAGCGGCCTTTTTGCGGACGCTCATGACGGAACATCGGGCCGATATACCACAAACGCTGTTCCTGATTGTACAGGAGACCATGTTCGATGCCGGCGCGTACACAGCCCGCCGTACCTTCAGGGCGCAATGTCAGGCTATCGCCGTTGCGATCCTCAAAGGTGTACATCTCTTTTTCAACTACGTCAGTAACTTCACCGATCGCACGTTTGAATAACGGGGTCTGCTCTACAATCGGCAAGCGGATTTCACTGTAACCGTAGCTGCCGAGCACGTTTTTGAGTGTGCCTTCAATGCGCTGCCAGATGGCGGTTTCGCCAGGCAGATAATCGTTCATGCCGCGAATGGCTTGAATGTTTTTTGCCACGTTTATTCTCTTTCTGAATATAAAAATGAACCCTCAGCGCTTCCCCGAACGAACCGGGAGCCATGCGGGTTCAATCATACACGGGAAGCGCGCCGCTTCCCATCACGTTCTTATTTTTCAACCTGCAGCACGTCAATCCGACGCGCTTCATCAAGTTGACTTGCTTTCGCGCGAATACGGGATTCAAGCTGCGCGATCATATCGTCGTTATCGAGTCTGTCCTTACGCACGCCGTCTTCATACAGGCCGCTTTTCTTATTGCCGCCCGTCACGCCCAGCGTCGATACCAGCGCTTCGCCCGGCCCGTTCACCACGCAACCGATGATCGAGACGTCCATCGGGGTGATGATATCTTCCAGACGCTGCTCCAGCGCGTTCACCGTGCCGATAACATCGAACTCCTGGCGAGAACAGGTCGGGCAGGCGATGAAATTGATGCCGCGCGCGCGAATGCGCAGCGACTTCAGAATATCGAAACCGACTTTGATCTCTTCCACCGGGTCGGCCGCCAACGATACGCGCAGCGTGTCGCCGATGCCTTCCGATAACAGCAGACCTAAACCGATCGCCGACTTGACCGCCCCGCTACGCGCGCCGCCCGCTTCGGTGATCCCCAGATGCAGCGGCTGATCGATCTGTTTAGCCAACAAACGATAAGACTCAACGGCAAGGAATACATCGGACGCTTTTACGCTCACTTTGAACTGATCAAAGTTGAGACGATCGAGATGATCGACATGGCGCATGGCTGATTCCAGCAGCGCCTGCGGCGTCGGCTCACCGTATTTTTCCTGCAGATCTTTTTCCAGCGATCCGGCATTTACGCCGATACGAATAGGGATGTTTTTGTCGCGCGCGCAGTCCACCACCATGCGAATGCGTTCTTCGTTACCGATATTGCCGGGGTTGATACGCAAGCAGTCAACGCCGTATTCCGCCACCTTCAGCGCAATGCGGTAGTCGAAGTGAATATCGGCAACCAGCGGGACGTTAACCTGCTGTTTGATAAGCTTGAACGCTTCGGCGGCGTCCATTGTCGGTACAGAAACACGAACAATATCTGCGCCAACGCGCTCCAGCGCTTTGATCTGATTAACCGTCGCTTCCACGTCAGTGGTACGCGTGTTAGTCATCGACTGGACGGCGATGGGGGCGCCATCGCCAATCGGCACATTCCCAACGTAAATACGTGTCGATTTTCTACGTTGAATCGGAGCCTGGTTATGCATGAAAAATCTCCCGCGTTACCCGTCTGTTACTGCGCCGGTGTCGGTTCGGCATTAAGGGTCAGACGCGCAACCTGATTAGTTCTGATAAAGCGGCTCAGATCGACAGGTTTTCCTTGATACTGGATCTGCACCGCGGCCGGCGCGCCAATTTTAAGTTTATAAGGCGCCTGACCGGTTAGGTTTAAATTACCATCTTTACGCTGCATACCGCTAAACAGCTTCTTACCCGTGGCGTCAGTGACTTCGAGCCAGCAGTCAGCGGTAAAATTCATCACCAGCGCGTTCGGATCGGCAGCAGGCGCCGCTATGCCAGCCTGACTGGTCGGCAGCGCGGACGGCGTTTCCGTTGCCGCTGGCGCGGCAGATGTCGCAGCCGTATCGACATTCGCCTGCGAAGGCGCGACTACCGTATTTTGCGTCGCCGCCGCCGTTGGCGCTGGCGTTTGCGTCGCCGCCGTCGAATCAACCGGCGTCGCAGGCGCCGGAGCCGTTTGCGCTGGCGTCGTATCCTGGCTTGTCGCGTCACGGGTGTCCAGCGGTACGCTTTGGCCGCTGTCCTTATCTGCGTTCAGTTCAGCCGTGCTTTGATCGGCCATTGTCGTGATCTCTTCCTGCTGCGCCTTATGGTTCTGCCACCACCAGGCGCCGGTCAGCCCTACGACCACAAACAGTACCAGCCAGGTAAAAGACATTAACCAGCCGTCGCGTTTTTTACGACGCTTTCCTAATGAGAAACTCTGCATCGGGGCGACTTTGGCGGCGCGCAGCGGGGCCTGCTTTTCCAGCCCCGGCAACAGTTCCTCTTCTGGAACATGCACCAGACGCGCATATGAGCGGATATATCCGCGCAGGAAGGTTGAAGCAAGATCGGACGGCGCCTTATCTTCTTCAATATCGCGTACCGTAGAAACCTTCAGGCAAAGTCGCTCAGCGACAGCCTGCTGGCTGAGTCCGAGTTGTTCACGGGCATTGCGCAGACGAACGCCGGTGGTTTGTGCTTCATTTTGGTCGTGCGTGGCTTCAGTATTCATTCGCTACAGCTACAGGTACGTGTAAATTAGGATTCAGGCGCCGACGAGCCGTAATGCCCGCCCACACCGCGAAACATCAGGTTAGTTAACCTTAGTCAGACAGTATAAGCCTGTCAGGCCGCAGATGACAAAACCGCTAAGACACAAGGCTAAACTCTTGTTGCACCATTACATACTGCCTTAAAGTCGACAAAAACGCACCGTTATTATTGACCAGACAAGTACAACGCCAGACATTATTCAACTGACATTGCGCCACGGTATAATGAATGCCCCGTGGCGCAACTGCTATCAAATAGCCTTGATGTCAATCACCTCTCCCTGCATACGCTTACGCAGGGTACGTTTGGTACGGTCAATCACATCGCCAGCCAACTGTCCGCATGCCGCATCAATGTCATCGCCACGCGTCTTGCGTACGATGGTCGTGAAACCATAACTCATCAAAACCTTAGAAAAGCGATCGATACGGCTGTTAGAGCTGCGGCCATACGGCGCGCCAGGGAACGGGTTCCACGGAATCAGATTAATCTTGCAAGGCGTCTCTTTTAATAGCTCCGCCAGTTGATGCGCGTGTTCAGTGCCGTCGTTGACGTGGTCAAGCATCACGTATTCAATCGTCACGCGCCCCTGATTGGCGTTGGATTTCTCCAGATAGCGGCGAACCGCGCCCAGGAACGTTTCGATATTGTATTTTTTGTTGATCGGGACGATTTCGTCGCGAATAGTGTCGTTCGGCGCATGGAGCGAGATAGCCAGCGCGACATCTATCATATCGCCCAGTTTATCCAGCGCAGGCACCACGCCGGACGTTGAGAGCGTGACACGACGTTTGGACAGGCCGAAACCAAAGTCATCGAGCATAATTTCCATCGCCGGTACGACATTAGTCAGGTTAAGCAATGGCTCGCCCATCCCCATCATGACCACGTTGGTGATCGGACGCTGGCCGGTGACTTTGGCCGCGCCGACGATTTTCGCCGCACGCCAGACCTGACCGATAATTTCCGATACGCGCAGGTTGCGGTTAAAGCCCTGCTGCGCAGTTGAACAAAACTTGCACTCCAGCGCGCATCCTACCTGTGAAGAGACACACAGCGTAGCGCGGTCATCCTCCGGGATGTAGACCGTTTCAACGCGCTGATCGCCGACAGCAATCGCCCACTTAATGGTGCCGTCTGAGGAACGCTGCTCTTCAACGACCTCCGGCGCGCGGATTTCCGCGACCTCTTTTAATTTGCCGCGCAACACTTTGTTGATGTCGGTCATCTCATCAAAATTATCGCAGCAATAGTGATACATCCATTTCATCACCTGATCGGCGCGGAAAGGCTTTTCACCTAAGTTTTTAAAAAACTCGCGCATCTGCTGACGGTTGAGATCCAGCAGGTTGATTTTTGTTTCGTTGTTAAGAACTACCGGGGTACTGCTTTCAGGTGTGACAATTTGTTCAGACATATGCTATTCCGGCCTCGTTATTACACGTTATGGCCCCTGGAGGGTTGAAAAAAGAAACGCCCCGGTAAGCTTACTGCTCGTCCGGGGGCGCTGCATTGTACAAATTCTGGCGTAAGGATGCCACGTCTGCACGCGGCATTAGCAAAAATAATATTTGAACCGATAATTTATCGCCAACGCATTTACAGCGTGAAAGACGAAGGAGATTAACGGGTGCGCGGGCACACTTCGCCTTCACCGAAGAAAAAGGCGATTTCGCGCTGCGCGGATTCCAGCGAATCCGAACCGTGGGTGCCGTTTTCAGTTAAGCTATCAGCGTAGTCGGCGCGCAGCGTACCCGCCAACGCGTTCGCCGGGTTGGTGGCGCCAAGCAGATCGCGGTGACGCTGTACCGCATTTTCGCTTTCCAGCACGGATACCACGATAGGGCCAGAGGTCATGAACTCCACCAGACCGTCAAAGAACGGCTTGCCGTCGTGCTCAGCATAGAAGCCGCGCGCCTGCTCAACGGTCAGGTGCAGCATTTTAGTGCCAACAATTTTGAACCCTGCAGCTTCAAAGCGCGCAAAGATGCTGCCAATAACGTTTTTTGCCACCGCGTTGGGTTTAATGATGGAAAAAGTTCGTTCAATAGCCATGTTTACCTCTGAAATATGTTCTGTTGTTATGTCAGGCGCGGATTATAAAGAGCATCCCATCAATTGCCTATGGATGCAGGTAACATTTTTTTAAAATAAAATGAGCATTAGCAACAAAAGTTAAAGGCGCACAGCAAACTCAGGGGACTGACACAGCACGCAGTGCGTGTGTTCAGGCGTGAGAGCATGGAAAGTACGTTTGCAGCTTTCGCAGATGAGCGTATGCACCGCACTATGCCGCGTTAAGGCGGGTTCCACGTCAAACCGCAGCCGCAGCGCCTGATGCGGACATACCGCCGCACAGCCGCCGCATCCCGTACAACGCGCCGCCGCTATCGTCAGGGTATTGTCGTCAAACTGGATAACGTTCTCCGGGCAGCTTCGCCAGCAGGCACCGCACATCCTGCACTCTTGCGGACTGATTTCGGGTACGCATTCGCTGAACGCGGAAAACGCCTGTCTGAGACGCCGTTTCCCCGGCTCGACGGCGCACGGGGTAATGGCGTCGCGCGGAACATGAAACAGAGTGCGCCGCGAGGCGTTAATCTCCGCGCCGACAACGTGTTTGAAAGACCAGCCCGGCTCGCCGTAGCGGCGCAGCGCTAAATTTAGCCTCGCCAGCACCATCAGCCACTGCGCCGATCGCTCCACCGCAATATCAATAAAGCGAATACCGTACTGGCTGTGCCAGAGAAGCAGTTCATCGACCGTTGGCGCCTGTAGCGAAAACGGCCCCACCAACGTATCCCCCTGCACAAAGCGTTTAACCGGTTTGATACCGGTAATGGCGTCAACAGGACAGACAAACAGACAGTCGCCACAGGCTATGCAGCGCGTCGTATCTATGCTGACCTGCCCCTGCGCCAGCGAAAACGCCTGCGCCGGACAAACATCGGCGCAAGCGCGGCAGGAAGAAAAACGAAAGCGACGACGGACGCAGGCCTGCGTCACGTCTACCGCCGGATCGATCGTCAGGTTAACCATCAGCCAATACTAAAGAAGACGTAGCGCAGCATAATCTCACCGAGAAGCAGCAATACGCTACCCGCCACCAGCGTCCCTCTGGCGTTTCGCAGACCGCCTGCGGCAAAGCAGAGCATTCCCGCCGCTGAGACACACCAGCCGAGAAGATAGACGTCGCGCAACTGCGCCAGCGCCTGTAGCGGATGATGCGGGAAAGTGACGGCCGTCGTATCCACCGCATTAATATCCGCCAGCCATAGCGGCTGCATGATCAGGCGAATCAGCACCATCAGTGCGACCACCACCACAGCGCAGCGCATTGCGGCGCCAGCGTTGCGTAGATAAGCCAGCGCAATGACTACCGAGCCGATAATGCCTGACGTGCCAAAGAACAGCGCCAGCGTGTTGCTATGCTGCCAGGTCGCCACCGAGGCATGGATATAAACCTGCGCCATGCAGAATACATCCACCAGCCCAAACGCTGCCGCCAGCGCCAGCAGCGGCTGCCAGCCTGGTTTTCGGAAAAATAGCAGCACAACCCCCAGTCCCAGCGCCGCCAGATAAAGGCTGGCAAAGACGATTTCGCGACTCAGCCACGAACTGGCGACATGACGTAACGCGTTTAGCGCATTCAGGGGATAGCCCATGTGCAGCGCTGAAGCAAGCAGCCCTACGCAGGCCAGTACAAACGCCCCCGCCATCGCGGGAAGCGCGCCGCGTGCAGGCACGCGTCCCTCTACGGCGTACTGGCGGCCCAACGCCAGCCACAGAGTCACACCCACAGACCCTTGCAAACAGAGCGTAAAAATCAGCAGCGGTAACTCATGCATGGCGTTTACCCTCTTTTTCTGCGCCCTGATGCGCTTTTACAACCAGATTAGGTTTGGTTATGGATGAATCTGGCAGCCCGTTAACGTCGCATACGCTACCGTACTTCGCGCGCAGTTCATCAATCGGACCAAACTTGATGGCCTCCAGCGGACAGGTCGCGACACAGACGGGCGGTTCACCTTTCGCCAGTAAATCAACGCACATGTCGCACTTGGACATTTGGCCGGTCTGCTCGTTAAGCTGCGGCGCGCCGTAAGGGCAGGACCAGGCGCAATAGCCACAGCCGACGCATTTGTCGGTATCAACGCGCACGATGCCGTCGCCCGGGCGTTTATGCATAGCGGTAGTCGGGCAATTTTTGGTGCAGACAGGGTCCGCACAGTGGTTGCAGGAAATGGAAAGCGTATAAGCAAATACGTTATTGCTGACCCCGCCCTGCCCGGTCGGGATGAAACTTCCGCCCTTGACTTCATAGACGCGGCGGAAACGACGGCCTACTTCCAGATTGTTTTTGTCTTTGCAGGCCACCTGGCAGGCTTTACAACCGGAGCAGCGTGAGGAGTCGATGAAAAATCCCAGTTGTTTATCGCTCACCGGCGGGTAATGTGTAAACTGACTCATGCTTTAGCCACCTCCACCAGCATGGTTTGATGTGAATTTCCCTTCGCCAGCGCGGTAATACGGGCCGAGCTAAGGACGTTCGCACAGCCGCCTTTATCAATACCGTTCTCATCCGGCTGCCACCAGGCGCCGGCCTGCATCGCGACAACGCCAGGAATAATGCGCGGCGTCACTTCCGCCGGGATTTCGCAAATCCCGCGTGAGTTATGAATACGTACCATGTCGCCATGCGTAATGCCGCGCTTTTGCGCATCCTGCGGGTTGATCCACAATGTCTGCTGCTGCACTTCAATCAGCCACGGGTTAGCGTATTGCGTTGAGTTGGCGCGGTTTTTTCCTTTCCACGTAATTAACTGGAGCGGAAAATCTTTCACCAGCGCATCCTCCGGGCCTTCATGCGCGGGAACGTAGTGCGACAACGCCGGGATTTCCGGATGCTGCATGTCGTACAGGCGCTTCGAGAAGATCTCTATTTTCCCTGACGGCGTCGGGAACGGATGATTTTCCGGATCGCGAATATTGTCTTCAAAGGCGATAAATGGCGCGCTCTTGAACAGATGCTGACGGGTCTTTTGCAGCGTGGCGAAATCCGGCAGATTTTCGTCCGGCATCGCCAGGCGCGTCTGTTCCCAGATGTGTTCAATCCACGCTTTCTCATCGCGCCCCTGGCTAAATTCATTCTCAATGCCTAATTTCGCCGCCACCTCACGTAGCCAGTCGTAGTCGGAGCGCCGCTCAAATTCAGGCTCGATCAGTTTTTCAGAGAGTATCAGGTAGCTTGCCGTACCCCAGGTTTCACCGATGTTCCAGCGTTCCATAAAGCTGGTTTCCGGCAGCAGTAGATCAGCGTATTTCGCGCTCGGCGTCATAAACAGATCGCTGGCGACAATAAACTGGATCTTTGATTCATCCTCCAGTACGCGTACCGCCTGGTGCAGATCGGGGTTCTGATTCGCCAGATAGTTTCCGGCCAGCGAGAACAGAATACGGATGTTACTGTCCAGCTTATCGGCATCTTTCAGCCCCATATCCGGCGTCACTTTGCTGGCGTCGTCTGCGGCCTGCACCCAGTTCATCACCGAAATTTTGGCTTTTACCGGGTTATCCGGCATCTCCGGACCCGCGGCAAATTTACGGTTAGCGCAGCCGCCGTAACCCGCAGCCCAACCGCCTTTGATGCCGACATTACCGGTAATGGTCGCCAGTAGAGTCGAGCCGCGCGCGGTGCGCTCGCCGCAGTTGTGGCGCTGTGGTCCCCACCCCTGAATCAACGCGGCGGGTTTGGTATTCGCGTAATCACGCGCTAACTGGCGTATGGTTTGCGCCGGCACATGGGTGATCTTTTCCGCCCACTCGGGAGACTTAACGACACCGTCTTTGGCGCCGGTCAGATATGCCACCAGCGATTCGTTAGCCGGTACGCCTTCCGGCATTGAGTCTTCGTCAAAACCGATAGCGTAGCGCGCAATAAATGCGCGATCGTGCAGATTCTCGCTGATGATGACGTACATCATCGCGTCCATCAGCGCATTGTCGGTGGTGGGCAGCAGCGGGATCCACTGATCCGCCAGCGACGAAACGGTGTCGGAATAGCGCGGATCGACCACGATAAACCGCGTACCGTTCTGCTTCATCTTCTGCAAGAAATAGTTGGTATGACCAAAAATGGTCTCCGTCGGGTTATGGCCCCACAGAATCACCAGTTTGGTCTCCAAAAGCGTATCCAGCGAACTGCCGCTGGCGGCAATGCCGTAAGTATAAGGCGTCGCGGCCGCCGTGTTGCCCATACTCACAGAATGGTAGCTTTCGAGATAGCCGCCGGTCAGATTCAACAGGCGACGCGCCATTTTATCGCCGGAAAAGGTGCCGCCGGAAACGGCGGTACCAACATGAACATAGCGCGAAGCCGGGCCATATTTTTCAGTAATCGATTTTAAATTATCGGCGATTAAGGTTGTCGCTTCATCCCAGGAAATTCGCTCGAACTTTCCTTCACCGCGTTTTCCTACGCGCTTCATGGGATATTTAAGTCTGTCAGGATGATAAACAAATTTACGGTATGCGCGTCCACGAACACAGGCACGCATCACCGGCATTTGCGCATCCAGCGCATTATCCGGTCGCGTTGAAATTCGCGTCACGATACCGTCACTAACATGCGCCCGAATATCGCATTTGCCCCCGCAGTCAAAAGTGCTGCATGTCTGAACGACTTTTTCCGCAGGACTGTTTTCAGTTGCCGTCACAGCGCGCGCCTGAGCGGTAGCTGGCGAGGAGACAAAGGGTAACGCAATAAGCGCGGAGCTGGCCTGGATAAAGTGGCGGCGAGAAATAGCGGGCTGTTCGCCATTTCCCTGGCTTTTTATATTTTTCATGATCCGACTCGTCAAATAAAAACCCATTCTCACGTTTTTAAGTGTTAGATCTCTTGATATTTATCAAGCTCCCTCATTAAGGGTAATTCCGGAAAATTAATAATTCTCATTAACTTTAAATTAAATGAAATTCATAATTTATTCTGAAGAGTTGTTAACGTATTAATTCAAAATTAACCGCTGCAACCTGACCGGACTCATCCATTACGACAAGTTGATAACGTCCAGCGATATTGAGTAATAAAGAAAGGCGATTATTTTCGCCATTAACAGGTTCGCCATTTAAAAACCACCAGCGACGCCCTTTACCGCCGGTAGTCGAGACGGGCAGCGTAACGTTTTCCTGGCCTGGCAATTGCCTGATCACCGCGCCATCCCTCACTCCTGACAGCATTAACGGCGCGGCATCATTGCCCTGTAGCGGCGGACAGTGGTCGGACGCCGCGGGCAAGCGGGCGCTACGTCTTTCCGCAGGCGGCAGCCACGGCTCCAGCGGCCGCGGCCAGACGATAAACGTATGCGCACGCGCCTGCGGACAGTCGGCAGCGACACGCCGCCCCGTATCATCCAGCCAGACCGGGAAACGAATACCGTTGATGTCTTCCTGCTCAGGTAACAGCAGCGTGGGCGGCTGGCTGTCGTCAAGCAGCCATGTCGCCAGTCGGCGGCGACAGTTGCTGTCTCCGGCAGGCAGAGTCTGTCCGCCCGGCCAGCAAATGACGCCGCGGCTTACCGCCTGCGGACGCGGATCTTCCGGCAGGCGTCCCGTATGCGCCAGTAACAGATTATTGACCTGATTAAGCAATGGCACCGCGCTGGCAAAACCAAATTGCCCCACCACAGGCGTGCCGTCGGGTCTGCCTGTCCAGATGCCGATGATATAGCGCGCGTTAACGCCAATAGCCCACGCATCGCGATAGCCGTAGCTGGTGCCGGTTTTCCACGCCAACGGCACAATGCGCGGCAGCGCGTTATCCGGCAAGGGTTGCGCTTCATCCGCCATAATCCGTCGAATGATCCACGCCGCTCCCGGCGACATTAATGGTCTTTCCGACAGCGGATCGTCCGGCTGTAACCGTAGTTTCGCCGCTTTCCCATGACGAGCGAACGCGCTGTATGCCGCCGCCATCTCGTCAAGCCGCGCGCCCGCGCCGCCCAGAATCAGCGAAAGATTGGGCGCCGCGCCAGCAGGCAAATATAGCGGCAGGCCGACGTTACGCAGTTTTGCCGCAAATCGTTTCGGCCCATAGGCCTCAAGCACCTGAACGGCAGGCAGATTCAGCGAGCGTACCAGCGCGTCGCTCATGCTAACCGGGCCGTGAAATCCGCTGTCGAAGTTTCCCGGACGGTAATCTCCGGTGCGGCGCGGAACGTCCTGTAATAGTGATGCGGGATGGATCAAGCCGTCATCCAGCGCCAGACCATACACAAAGGGTTTGAGTACCGATCCCGGCGATCGGATCGCCGTTACCATGTCGACATGACCAAAACGGCTGTCGTCATTAAGGTCTACCGATCCTACCCAGCCGCGCACGCTCATATCGGTATGATCGACGACGATCATCGCCAATGAACTGCGTGCAGGCAGCCGCCCTTTCCATGCCCGCGCCAGATCTTCCAGTTGCCGCTGCAACCCGGCGTCCAGCGTGGTCACAATTTTGTCGCTCCGGCTTTTACTCAACATCATTCGGGCAAAAAGCGGCGCCAGTTGCGGCATTTGACGCGGCGCCAGCCAGACCGGCTCTTCACGCGACTCGCGTACCGTTTCGGCAGGCCAGACGCCCTGCGCCGCCATCCGATCCAGCACTTTATTTCGTGCCGCTTCGGCTCTCGCAGGCCAGCGGTCGGGGCGTAACCGGCTCGGCGCCTGCGGCAATACGGCCAGCAGCGCCGCGTCAGCGTAGCTCAGGCGCGCGGGCGGCTTGCCGAAGTAGGCCCAGCTTGCAGCGCCAATACCCTGTAGCGTGCCGCCGAACGGCGCGCGGTTCAGGTACAGCGTCAGGATATCACGCTTGGACAAATGCCATTCAAGCTGGAGGGCGCGCCAAAGCTGGCGGATTTTACCGCCGAACGTGCGCGAATGCGGGTCCAGCAGTCTCGCCACCTGCATAGTCAGCGTACTGCCGCCGGAAATAACGCGCCCGGCGGTAAGATCCTGCCATGCCGCGCGCGCGACGGAGAAAGGGTTAACGCCAGGGTGCCGCCAGAACCAGCGATCTTCGTAATTGATTAGGGCCTCCAGGTAACGGGGAGAGACCTCTTCAATCGTCACCGGATAACGCCAGATCCCCCCGGCGTCGGCAAAGCGCCACAGCGGCGTACCGTCATGGGCGACCACGACCCGCGCAGGATGGACCTCATTGAGCGGCAGCGGCCAAAGTTTATCCGCCGCCCATAACGCCAGAAGAATAAAAAACGGCGCGCCCGCCAGCCACAGCCAGCGGCCACGTTTACCACGCCAACCGTTCATTTAAGGCGTCACAATCAGCAGCCCCTCGCTCGCGCCGGTTGCCCGCCACTGAGGCGCGTACATCGATTCCACCTGCGGTTGCGCAAGCTGGTACGTCCCCGGCGTTACCGCGCGCGCCAGGTAGACCAGCGTCACGGGCTGGCCCTCATTGACAACGACGGCAGCCACAAACCGATCGTCGCGGAATTCCATATACTGAATATCCGCCTGCTGCATCTGATTAAGCAGATTTTGCACTTCGCTACCGCTCTCCGGCAGGCTGGCGCTGCTGTCAGCCAGATTCTGGTTTTCCAGCTCCAGCCCGGCCGGGAGCAGGTCCACCACCAGTGCATCCGGCACATTGCGATCGGCCACTACCGTTAACCAGACCAGCACCAGTTCGCCGCTACGCAACGAGGACAGCGATTTGCGCTGACCATCGGTCCCCAGTATTTGTCGTTCAATCTGCAAAACGTTGCTGGCAGGCTCAGGCGCAGATGAGGGATAGCCGCTGCTATCCAGACGCAGCCATAGCGGCTGGCTACCGGTGTTCGTCACCTCAAGGGCGGCCAGCTGGTCAGCATCCAGATTACGGGTCAGCGCCTTGTCGCCCGACAGCGGCTGCGCCTCTAACGAGGTCTGCGCCTGCCAGGCGCCCGCGCTGGCCTGTCGCGAATGCGCGGCGAGGAACAAGGCATTGTTCTCCTGGGTAGAGAGCCAGCGCTGACCGAAGGCCTGCTCAGAAAGCGAGCTTAATAGCGCGTTTTGCGCGTCCGGTCTGAGGTTGTTCTCTTCCAGTAGCGACAACATCAGAGCGTTATCGCGCAGAGAACTGCCGTAATCCGCTATCCATTGCCGTTCGTCCTGACGCGGCGTATTCAGAGCCAGCGTAATGGCCTCTTCGCCGCGTCTGGCATCACCCATCGTGTTTAACGCGATGCCCAATTGCATCAGCGGCAGTCCTGAAGCCGCCTGACTACGGCGCTCCCAGATTTCGCGCAGCGCGCCGAGCGGCGCTTTCTGCTGACGCGCCAGTACCAGCGCGGCGTAAGCCTGAGCGGCAAAAGTACTGGCCTGGGTATTATCGCTATAACGAATCAGCATCAGCATCGTGCCGGGATCCTGCAGATAGCGCAGCAGTCGCTCATTGCCCCGGTTAATGGCCTCCGGCGGGACGCTATATCCCTGCTCGCCCGCGCGAATGAGGAAATCCATCGCGTAGGCCGTTAGCCAGGGCTCTTCCGCCCCATTTTCATCCCATAGCGCAAAACCGCCGTTATCACGCTGCATCTGTAGTATCCGGGAGATGCCGATATCCACCGCGGCGCGCCGTTTTTCATCGCTATCGCCAGTAATACCGAGCGACTGCAATTGAGCGGCATTGGTATACAGCGCCGGGAATAACCCGCTGGTGGTTTGTTCCAGGCACCCATACGGATATGCTTTCAGCTCGCGAATGTAGCGCGCCAGATTGAGCGGCGGTTTTCCGCTTAATAGCAGTTGTCCCTGTAACGTGGCTGGCGAGACGTTTGCCAGATGCTGCTCTGGTACATGCCAGCTCTCTCCCGGCGCCAGCGCAATGCCGCTATTTACCGTTTGGGCAGGCCAGGCCGGACGCACGCCGATTTGCCACTGCTTATGCTGCGCGCCGAGGGTTTCTCCCGGCAGATTCAGACCGCTAATGGTCGCCTGGATTTCGCCTTCGCCAAAACCTTCCAACGCGCGTACCGGAACGAATAAGGTGGTGCGCACGCCCGGCGCCAGGTTGACCGGTTGCGGCTGTTGACTAAGCAGTTCCAGTAACCCACTGGCGGCGAGCGCAATATTCAGCGTCTGCGGGCGGTCGGTCAGATTGGTGACGTCCAGCACCAGTCGCGAAACATCCCCTCCCGCCAGAAAACGCGGCATATTCAGCTCGGCAATCACTGGCGCGGCGACAACGACTTTGCTTTCGCCGCGACCAAAATCGTCCGCTGTCCATGCCTGCGCCATAACCCGCAGTTCGCCGTTAAAGTCGCCAATCGGCAGCGTTACGACCCCTTCGCCCTGCTCATTGAGCGTGATCGGCTGCGCCTGCTGCGCGATGATATTGACATGGTTTACCGGCGGTTTTCCGCCGCGCTTAAGGTCGTCGCCATCGCCGCCAAAACGCAACGCCGCCAGCCGCCCCTGCCCTTCAATGACCTGGCCGTAAATATCGTAGATATCCGCACCGTAGCGTTTTTGACCGAAGAACGCCTGCCACGGGTCCGGCGTCGCGTAATCGGTGATATTCAATACACCGCTATCGACCGCGGAGACCAGCACGTTGATCTGTTTTGGCATTTCGCCGTGTTTAACGCTGGCTTTCACCCTGACGGTGAGCGGCTGATTCGGGCGCATTTTAGCCGGGCTTTCCAGCGCCAGATCGAGGCGGCGATTTTCATCCCCCAGCGGTAGGTGTAGTAACCCCACGGCGCGTTTTGGCGTCGCGGAACGAGATTTATCGCCGGGACGCACCACCAGCGTACTGAGATAGAGATCGTGGCGATTCCAGGTTTTATCCACCGGAATCGTGAGATCCAGACCTTGTGCCGGCACATCGATCGCCTGCCACCACAGCGGACCGTCGCTGGACTCCACCATCGCATAACCTTTACCGGCGACCGGCGCGGCGATATGCAATTTCATGGTGTCGCCTGGACGATAACTCGCTTTATCCAGTTTGAGGGTGACGCGATCCGGACGCGCCGCGCCGCTACCGTCGCTGTTATCCTGCCAGCTATAGCCGGCCCAGAAACGAACGCTGCTGACCGTCTCATTCGGCGCTTTGGCCTCCAGACGGTACGCGCCCCATTCCACCGGGAAGCTGACTTTTCCGGTTTCATCCGCGTTCAGATTCAGCGTCTGCTCGCCCTCCACCAGATCTTTTTGATCAAACTGCGACTGCCAGCCTTCGCTTTCCGACCAGTTCCAGTAATAGTCGCGACGCTCGCGGATGAGCCGCACCTGTAAACCGGACACCGCTTTTTTCTCGCCCTGCGCGTTGGCGTAAACAATATCGAATGCGGCGCTGCTGTCTTCGTCGACAATCGGTTGATTAACGGTGGTATCCGTACGGTAGTCGTATACCGCTTTGGCGGCGAACTGTGGACGAATTCCCGGTAACGTATCGGCAGGCCAAATCGCCTGCTCTACGCGACGAGTGACCGGACGGCCGCCAGACTCCAGCAGGCTGGCCTGTAGAATTACCTGCAGCGGCGAATGCGCTTCTTGCCACTGGCTGGCAGCACTCACTTCACCACGTCCGCCTTTATCCAACGTCAGTTGAACTTCGTCCAGGCTGCGCGAAAGATTCTCTTCGGCAATATTGCCGAACTGGAAGCCAGGCAAGGCCGCGACAGCGTCGCGCAGCGGACGCAGGAAAAGTTGCCCTTGCAGGGTATTGCCGTTAGCAGGCGCGCCATACAAGTAATAGCCGACAACGGAGAATTTCACCTCATCCGCAGGCGCCAGAGGTGTTTTTTGCGCCGTCAGGTTGAGCGCCATCCGCTCCGGCATAAAGTCTTCCACATGGAAATCCCAACTCCGCAACAAATTATCGCCGGTGTTGGCGCGGACATGCCACAAGCCGGTCGGCGCGTTGATATCCAGCGGATAATTCAAACGGTATAGCCCGTTTTCCGGCTGGCTGACAACGGTACGCATCACCTGTCCGTCTGGTTTTACCACTTCCAGCTTAACGGGTTGATCGGGCAGCGTTTTACCGTCGCTATCGCGCAGTAATCCGTTGAGGATAACCGTTTCGCCCGGTCGGTAGAGATCGCGTGGGCCGAACATAAAGAACTGCTTGCTGTAGCCGGGCGCGCCAGCGACATTAAATTCCGACAGATCCAGCGCCGGAAGCGTGAGATCGAGCAGCGTGGTCTGCTCCTCTTTACGCGCCAGTAATAGCGCCGCCGCTTTATCAGCTTCCAGTTGCACATGTCCCTGCGCGTCGCTCGTCGCCTGCGCCAGCGTCTGACCTTTATCATTCAGAAGAACAATCTCAATTCCCGACTGCGCCGCGCCGTTTTCCAGGCTTTGCGTAAAGATATCCAGCCGATTATGGTAACGGTGCGCGGACACGCCGATATCGCTAAGGGTAAACAACGTAGCGGCATTACTATAGTTGTAGTGTCCAGCCTGATTCATTACCGCCACATATACGCCCGCCTGTTGCAGCGGCTTAATATCGCTTAATGGCAGCAGCAGTTTCTCACGCGTATTGCGCGCCGGATTAAGATCAAAACGACCGGTATAAACCAGATCCGCCATTTTCAGCAGATGGTCGGACTCCCAGTTAGAGAGAGAACTACGGTACTCCCACTGGCTGACAAATGACGCCAGCGATCCGGGCTTAACGCGGAAAAAGTTTACATCAACATGGTTGACGTTAAGCGCCATGACCGGCAGTCCTTCCGCGATTTTCCCCGGTAGCAGCGATCCCCGGCTGGCAAAGCCGACGCTGGGCTGGACATCACGCGTGGTAATCGTTTTTTCATAAGACTTGCCGAAGGTGGCGTTATTCAGCGCCTTAACGGTGGGATCAACCGTGACCACCAGCACGCGCTCAGGTTCCAGATGACGTAACCTTAGCTCTTTTAAATTTGGCGCCAGCTCCCATGCGCCGTCAACGCTGCCGCTTTTCTTATCAACCACGTGAACCACACGGGAGAAATCCTGTTCAGGATCTAAAGGAATTGAAAACGTCAGCACCAGCGTCGCCGCGCCGTCAAGCTGCGCTTCGGAGGCGTCTAATAGCGTGAGCGCTTTGCCCTGGCTTTGCTGCGCCAGCTTTTGTAGCTGTGCCGGGTCTTGCGCGGGCGAGGGCTGCGCTACGGCTGGCGCTTCGCTTTTAGTCGTCGGGGCGGTTTTATCGTTGTTATCGCATCCCGCCAGCGCCAGCATGATCATGCAGGCCACCACGCGTAAATGTTTCATCTTTCATCCCTGGCCTTAACGGCCTGTCAGCAATGGTTGATGAGATATTATGCGCGAGAAATTTTATTGTGTAAGTCCGTATTACTGTGATGATGCGAAAATTTTACGCAGAAATGTGGTTTCGCCAGCCAAAACAGCCTCTTCTACTTGTCCCTTTTCGGGAAACGTCCGACAATTTGATCATAATCAGGTAACAATGGAGATACCCATGACCACCGCCTTTTTTGTCGCCGCCGACTGGCTTGCCGAACATATTGATGATCCGGAAATACAGATTCTTGACGCCCGTATGGCGCCGCCAGGACAGGAACATCGTGATATGGCGGGCGAATATCGCGCCGGACATATTCCCGGCGCGCTGTTTTTTGATATTGAAGCACTTTCCGATCGCGCATCGCCGCTGCCGCATATGATGCCGCGCCCGGAAGCGTTTGCGGTGGCCATGCGTGAACTGGGTGTTCGCCAGGATAAACACCTGGTCATATACGATGAAGGCAATCTGTTCTCCGCTCCGCGGGCGTGGTGGATGCTGCGCACGTTCGGTGCCGAGAAAGTGTCCATTCTGGCGGGCGGACTGGCGGGCTGGCAGCGCGACGAATGGCTATTGCGCGAAGGCGAGGAAGCGCATGAAGGAGGCGAGTTTGAGGCGAAATTCACGCCGCAAGCCGTGGTGCGTCTCACCGACGTATTGCTGGCAAGCCATGAAAAAACCGCGCAAATCGTTGACGCGCGTCCGGCGGCGCGTTTTAACGCTCAGGTTGATGAACCGCGTCCGGGACTGAGGCGCGGACACATTCCTGGCGCGCTAAACGTCCCGTGGACGGAACTGGTGTATGAGGGCGAATTAAAGACCACTGACGAACTGAATGAGGTTTTTTTCAGCCACGGCGTGAGTTTCGACAGACCGATTATCGCCAGTTGCGGTTCCGGCGTGACGGCCGCGGTCGTGGTGCTGGCGCTCGCCACGCTGGATGTGCCTGACGTCACGCTTTACGACGGCGCGTGGAGCGAATGGGGCGCGCGTACCGATTTACCGGTTGAACCCGCTTAATATCTGCCATGCCGGATGGCGCTCACGCTTATCCGGCCTACCGTTCAGGCTGATGTAAAACGATCTACAGACATTGTTTTTATTCAGCTCTTTTCCACTGTCCTGCAAACGGGCATTATTTTCTCTTAATAAAATCCTATTTTTTATCGGTAAATACTTTACGCCGGGTATAAGGAGTATCATCACCGCTGTTTTGGTTTTCACCGGAAAATAACTCCTGTAAAGATAATTTTTAAGGATGGAAAATGGATATTTTACTCGCTAATTTAATTGAGTTGGTTAAAAAGGTTAACCGTAATAAGGTACCTACTCCTATGTCTGCCGAGGAAATAAGTCGTCTGCGAGTGCGTAAGTATCGCGATCCGCAAAATACGGAAACCACTGAGTTACCTGAAAGCCTGAAGGCGCTACTGGCCTACGACCGCGATCTACTTAGCAATTATAATATGCCTGTGATTGAAACATTACAAAGATCTATTGATAAAGAGGGAGTAATACATTCTTACTCTCCTGATGAAGAGGCGTATTACGGCGCTGGCATGGATAGCTCAGGTATTGATATTGAAGATCTGATGCCTGTCTGGAGTAACGATCCCCGTCTTCCGGCATTAATTCGTATCGATCATGTCGGCGATCAGGCCATTTTTATCTATATCACAGAACGGGATGCCAACGGCGAATACCCTATTGCCCGCATGGAACGTAATGAATTCTGGCTGGCGGAGTCTTCTCTGGTGGAATATCTCTATAATATTATTTCGGGCGCTAAAGACATTGGCTTTACCGAAGAGGATTTACATCTTTCGCAATGGAAGGCACAGCAAAAAATGAATGAACAACGCGATGCCGCTTTACTTGACCTGGAGGATTATCATGAGGCGTTTTGGGCAAAACTGGACGCGCTCGTCGATTAATCGACATGCTGTCGGGTGGCGCTCACGCTTATCCGGCCTACCGTTCAGGCTGATTTAAAACGAATCTACATAAATACTGTTTAAGTAGGCCACAAAAAAACCGCTCAGTTGAGCGGTTTTTTTGTGCTGGTCCGGTTCGCGGCCTTTCCAGCAGGCTTTGTTGCCATAGCAACGCAGGCACACCGTAGGGGATTAATACTCCCTTTTAAGGGAGCAAATGTCAATATGATTTACCGGGAAACTATTCAACATTTGAGGTATTATCTTTCCCGGCCCTTTCCGCCGTCTCGCAAACGGGCGCTGGCTTCAGGAGAGGATAACCCATGGCCGTAAGCGCAGGCACACCGTAGTGCCTGCTATCACGGCATTATCGCCAGCGGTGCTGCCGTGATGCGGTCTTCGCAAGGACCGCAACATGAAGGTACGATGCTTTTGTGTCGTGCTTCTTGTTTCTGGCACGTTGTGTCTTCACGCAGACAGAAGCTACCCAGGTAATTCTGTTCCCGTAACGCTCAATTTCCAGAGCAGGTAAGCCAGGAGGCCGCCCTGTTGGGCGGCTTTCTTTTCTTCAGATGATGCGGTTCTGTTTAAAATCGCGCAGGAACCCGCCCCAGCGGCGCTCGTAGAACGGCGCGATATGCTCGGTGATAAAGTGGCTGATACCCTGCTCGCCCTTTCTCACCTGACAAATATCGATCGGTTCGTCCCCCGGTAACGTGTCGGTCGCCACATTGCCCGCTGCGTGAATGATCTCTTCAATCTCGCCGTCAGCCTCAATGCCAATCAGCAGATTGGGTTGGGCGTCCGCATGTTCTTTAATCGCGCAGAGAAACGCGCGTTTCACCGGTTTGATGGTTTTAAACAGCGTAGTGAGGGAATCAATCATCTGCGACGGCGGCTCGGCCACTTCGGATAAAATAAGCGACTCGCCGCCTTCCAGCACTTCCTGCGTACTTAATGGGCTGCCTTCCTCAGCGAGAAGCAGGCTGATTTCACGCGGCATAAACTCTTTGCCGGTCGGCAATTTAGCGTTGAGGAATAGCGTTTCGCCAAGCGTCATTTCAAACAGCGTGCGCGCTGGCATCACCACAAACGCCTGTTCGTCTTCCACGGCCTGCTGCAGCGCCTCCAGAGAAGTAAAGAAGGGAATGACGGTCGTGCCGTCTTCTTTTTCCCAGTGCTGCAAATCCAGAGCGCTGTCTTCCACAATCGCCTCGCCTTCGGCAGCGCTGCCCGGCACCCAGACGGTGGACTCCAGTAAGGTACGGAAAAATGCCGGACGATGCGCGGGCTCAGTCGCCGCTTTCTCCAGCAAGATTTCTAATTCATTTTTAGTTTCGGACATAGGAATCACAAATTATGTATATGGGTTGTAGGCCTGATAAGACGCACGGCGTCGCCATCAGACAAAATGCCGGGTGGCGCTTCGCTTACCCGGCCTACAAAAACACCGTTCAGGCGGTCAGCAAATTCGCGATGGTGCGCACACCCAGACCGGTTGCCCCGGCAGCCCACTGCTCAACCGGCGCTTTGCGATAAGTGGCGGAACAGTCAATGTGCAGCCAGCCTTCGCGGTAATTTTCAACAAAGTGCGACAGAAAACCCGCGGCGGTGCTTGCCCCGGCGGGATACGCCGCGCTGCCGGTGTTGTTCAGTTCCGCAAAGTTAGACGGCAGCTGGTTACGGTGGAACTCCGCCAGCGGCAGACGCCAGAACGGTTCATTCTCTTGCGCCGCGCTGGTCAGCAAACGCCCCGCCAGCGTATCGTCAAAACTGAATAGCGCATGGTAGTCGTTACCCAGCGCCGTTTTCGCCGCGCCGGTTAACGTCGCCATATCAATGATTAGCTGCGGGTGTTGCGCGCTGGCGTCAATCAGGCCATCCGCCAGCACCAGTCGCCCTTCCGCATCGGTATTCATGACTTCGACATTCTTGCCATTACGGTAGCGAATAATATCGCCCAGTTTAAACGCGTTGCCGCTGATCAGATTATCAGCGCAGCACAGGAACAGTTTTACGCGTTTATTCAGCCCACGGGTAATGGCGAACGCCAGCGCGCCCGTTACTGTCGCCGCGCCGCCCATATCGGATTTCATTGAGTCCATAAAAGCGCTTTGTTTGATACTGTAGCCGCCGGAGTCAAAGGTGATACCTTTACCGACCAGGCAGGCATAAACCGGCGCATCTTTGTCTCCCGTCGGGTTGTAATCCAGCGCCAGCAGCACCGGCGGACGCTCAGAACCACGGCCTACGGTATGCAGCCCCATATAGTTCTGCTCGCGCAGATCTTCGCCTTTGGTGATACGGTAAATGACGCTATCGCACGCGACGCTGCACAGCAGATCCACCGCGCGCTGCGCCAGTTGCTCCGGCCCAAGCTCTTCCGCCGGAGCATTGATGGTGTCGCGCACCCAGTCAATAATGGTCAGGCGGTTATCCAGTTCCTGACGTTGGGCATCGTCTAAATCCGGCCACATTACGGTACGGACGCCTTTTGGACCTTTGTAACCCGCCCAGAATGCCCAACAACGCTCGGTATCCCATCCTTCGCCTGTCAGCGCGACCTGTTTTATTCCCAGGCCGTCGATTTTACGCGCCGCACGCTGGATCAACCCCAGATCGTCTTTACCGTTAAGATGCAAGGTAATACCGTCGTTATTAATACTGTAAGTGGCTTTATCGCCCCAGCGCGCATCGGCAGGCTGCGTGGAAAGCGTGATTTTCATGGCTTCTGTCATTGTTATTTTCCTTATTAGCAAACGGGCCGCCGTAGGGCAGCCCGTTATTTGACTTACTCTGCTTCATCCAACCAGACTAGCAGAATCGCCTCCAGAATTTTTTCATTGGATGCGTTAGGGTCGTCGTCAAAATCGTCCAGTTCGCAGATCCACTGATGCAGATCGGTGAAACGAACGGTTTTAGGATCGACATCAGGATATGCGTCGTATAACGCTTCGCCGATCTCGCGGCTATCGGTCCACTTGAGTCCCATACTACCCTCTGTTAATGCTCACGCGCATGGTTGATTGTGTAACGTGGAATTTCGATAACCAGATCGTCGTCGGTAACGCGGGCCTGGCAGCTCAGTCGGCTTTCCGGCTCCAGCCCCCACGCTTTATCCAGCATATCGTCTTCTTCTTCCGAACTTTCCGGCAAGGAGTCGAAGCCTTCACGTACAATACAGTGACAGGTGGTGCAGGCGCACGATTTCTCACAGGCGTGTTCAATCTCGATGCCGTTGCGCAGCGCAACGTCAAGAATGGTTTCACCGGTCTCAGCTTCCAGAACTGCGCCATCCGGACAAAGATCCTGATGAGGCAGAATAACAATCTTCGGCATGTTAAACCTCGTCTACGGAATGGCCTTTCAACGCGCGACGAACCGACTGGTCCATGCGGCGAGCGGCAAATTCCTGGGTTTGTTTATCTACGTTTTTAATGGCTTGTTCTATGGCGTCAACATCATCGCCTTGTGCGACCGCGCTTAAATGTGCGGCGGCATCATCAATGCATTGACGTTCTGCGGCGCTTAACAGCGCGGCATCGGCAGTTAGCGCGCCGGTCAAACTTTCCAGCACGCGCGCGGCTTCGACTTTTTGCTCCGCCAGCATACGCGCTTTCACGTCCTGCTCGGCAAAACTCATGGAATCCTTGATCATCGAGGCGATTTCGCCATCGGTCAGGCCATAGGAAGGTTTGACCTGAATGGAGGCCTCGACGCCGGTGGATTTTTCCATTGCGGTGACGCTCAACAGGCCATCAGCGTCTACCTGGAAGGTCACGCGAATATGCGCCCCGCCCGCCGGCAGCGGCGGAATCCCGCGCAGCGCAAAGCGCGCCAGCGAGCGGCAGTCCTGCACCAGTTCGCGTTCGCCCTGCATCACATGGATAGACATCGCGGTCTGGCCGTCTTTGAAGGTGGTGAAATCCTGCGCGCGCGCCACCGGGATAGTGGTGTTGCGCGGAATGACTTTTTCCACCAGGCCACCCATCGTTTCCAGCCCAAGAGAGAGTGGAATCACGTCCAGCAGCAGCATTTCGCTGTCCGGCTTGTTGCCGACCAGAATATCGGCCTGAATCGCTGCGCCGATAGCGACCACTTTATCCGGGTCGATAGCGGTTAACGGCGTGCGGCCAAAAAATTCGCCCACCCGCTCACGCACCAGCGGTACACGGGTCGAACCACCGACCATGACCACTTCCAGAACGTCCTGGGGCTCAACGCCAGCATCTTTCAATGCGCGACGGCAGGCCAATAGCGTGCGCTTAACCAGCGCGGAAATGAGATCGTTAAACTGCTCGCGAGTGATCTCCCCCTGCCAGCCCGCAACGTTAACGCGAACAGTATCGGCATCGCTTAAGGCGATTTTCGCCGCAATCGCGGCATCCAGCAGTTCGCGCTGAACGCGATTGTCGCTACGATCGGCAATTCCCGCCTGCTCGCGAATATAGTCCGCCAGCAGATGGTCAAAGTCGTCGCCGCCGAGCGCAGAATCACCGCCCGTCGCCAGCACTTCAAACACCCCGCGGCTCAGGCGTAAAATAGAGATATCGAAGGTACCGCCGCCGAGATCGTAAACAGCAATAACGCCTTCTTTGCCTGAGTCCAGACCGTAGGCAATCGCCGCCGCTGTCGGTTCGTTGAGCAGGCGCAACACATGCAGGCCTGCCAGCCGCGCGGCGTCTTTCGTCCCCTGACGTTGGGCATCATCGAAATAGGCGGGAACGGTAATCACCACGCCATCCAGCTCGCCGGAGAGCGATTCGCTAGCCCGCGCGGCCAGCGCTTTGAGAATATCAGCCGATACGCGTACCGGATTGAGCAATCCAGCCGCCGTGTCAATCATCGGCAGCCCATTAACGCTTGCCTTAAACCGGTAAGGCAGATGCGGATAGCGCGCCTGGATATCCGCCAGCGAGCGTCCCATCATGCGTTTCACAGAGCTGATAGTGTTGGCCGTATCCTGCGCGGCATTGTCGCGCGCAGCGTAACCGACCGTATGGCCCTGCTGCTGATAGTGAACCACTGAAGGCAACAGGTGGCGCCCTTCGTGGTCAGGCAGAGTTTCCGCCTGGCCGCTGCGAACCGTCGCAACCAGAGAGTTGGTAGTGCCTAAGTCGATGCCCGCCGCCAGACGACGCTGATGCGGCGCGGCGCTCAGACCAGGCTCACTAATTTGTAATAAGGCCATGTTAGATTCCAGTTAAAAATCGAGCAGCTTTTCTTCGAGTTGTTCTGCGCTGCTTCGCAGTTTATCGAGAAACCGCAGTTTGCGCACCGTATCCGCCGCCGCGTCCCACGCGGCGTTGTCCAACTGTTCCACCATTTGCTGAAGGCGAGCATCAAACATCTTTTGTACGCGTTTGATGAAGCTTTCCAGCCGCACGTCGTCTTTTGATTGCTCGATATCGTCCAGCTCTTCGCGAAGCGTGAGTTGTTCCATCAGAAACGCGGTGTCGCGTACTGTATGTTGCTCGCTGGCCAGATCGAACCCGTGTAAGGAGAGCAGATACTCCGCGCGCGTCAAAGGGTGACGCAGCGTTTGCCAGGCCTGGTTGATCGTGGCGGATTGCTGGACGGCGGCAAGCTGCTGCGCCTGGGTGCCGTTGGCAAATTTGTCAGGGTGATACTGGCGTTGCAGATCCTGAAAACGAAGGCTCAGCGCCTGGGTGTCAATCTGATAACGGGCTGGTAAGCCAAAGAGGGTGAAGTAATCCATAACATTCTCAGGGATAGCCTGTCAGAACAAACCCCACACGCAGGCGACCACGGTGGGGTTATACCTTCTTACTTCGCGCCGCAGATGCGTTGTCTGCGCGGGTTCCCCCAGTCACTTACTCAAATAAGCGCCTGGGGATTCACTCGCTTGCCGCTTTTCTGCAGCACGAATGCTCGGTATAACAGCGGAACACGGTTACACGTGGAAGCTTTCGCCGCAACCACACTCATCTTTCACATTCGGGTTGGAGAATTTAAACCCTTCGTTCAGACCTTCTTTTACGAAGTCCAGCTGTGTACCGTCCAGAAATTGCAGGCTCTTGCCGTCAACCACTACCTTAACGCCTTTGTCTTCAAACACGGTGTCTTCCGCCGTTGGCTCGTCAACAAATTCCAGTACATAAGCCATACCTGAGCAGCCGGAGGTTCTCACGCCCAGACGCAGACCAAACCCTTTACCACGGTTGGCCAGGAAGGTATTAACTCGCGCTGCTGCACTGTCGCTAAGTGTAATCGACATAACAAAACCTCAATGTTAACGTTCTATTTTATTTCGCTTCGCGTTTGCTTTTGTAATCCGCAATAGCGGCTTTAATCGCGTCTTCCGCCAGAATAGAGCAGTGAATTTTCACCGGCGGCAGTTCCAGTTCGTCTGCAATGTCGGTGTTTTTAATCGCCTGCGCTTCGTCCAGGGATTTCCCTTTCACCCACTCCGTTACCAGAGAACTGGAGGCGATAGCGGAACCGCAGCCATAAGTCTTGAAGCGCGCGTCTTCAATGATACCTTCATCGTTAACTTTAATCTGCAACTTCATGACGTCGCCGCAGGCCGGAGCGCCAACCATGCCGCTTCCCACGTTATCGTCGTTGTTGTCAAACGACCCTACGTTACGCGGGTTCTCATAGTGATCGATTACTTTTTCGCTGTAAGCCATTATAAATTCTCCTGATTCCGATACCGATTAATGATGTGCCCATTCGATGCTGTTCAGATCCACACCCTGCTTGTACATTTCCCACAGTGGAGAAAGGTCACGCAGACGGCCAATGGATTTACGAACCAGATCAATGGTGTAGTCGATCTCTTCTTCAGTGGTAAAACGACCTAAAGAGAAACGGATAGAGCTATGCGCCAGCTCGTCATTCATGCCCAACGCGCGCAGCACGTAGGACGGTTCCAGACTGGCGGAGGTGCAGGCGGAACCGGAAGAGACCGCCAGGTCTTTCAGCGCCATGATCAGCGACTCGCCTTCAACGTAGTTAAAGCTCACGTTGAGAATGTTTGGCGCGCCCTGCTCAAGGTCGCCGTTCAGGTAAACTTCTTCAATATCTTTGATGCCGTTCCACAGACGGTTACGCAGACCGCGCAGACGGGCCATTTCGGTCTCCATCTCTTCTTTCGCGATACGGTAAGCTTCGCCCATGCCGACGATCTGGTGGACAGGCAGAGTACCAGATCGCATACCGCGTTCGTGCCCGCCGCCATGCATCTGCGCTTCAATGCGAATACGCGGCTTACGACGCACATACAGCGCGCCAATGCCTTTCGGGCCATAAATTTTATGACCGGAGAAGGACATCAGATCCACTTTCAGTTGGCTCAGGTCGATAGGCAGTTTGCCCACGCTCTGGGTGGCGTCAACGTGGTAGATGATACCGCGCGCGCGGCACATTTCGCCGATGGTCGCGATATCCTGCACCACGCCGATTTCGTTGTTCACGTGCATGATGGAAACCAGAATGGTGTCGTCACGCATCGCTGCTTCGAGCTCGTTGAGATCGATGATGCCGTTGCGCTGCGGCGCCAGGTAGGTCACTTCAAACCCTTCGCGCTCAAGCTGACGGCAGGTGTCCAGCACCGCTTTGTGCTCGGTCTTGCTGGTGATGATGTGCTTGCCTTTTTTCTGATAAAAGTTGGCAGCGCCTTTAATCGCCAGGTTATCGGACTCCGTCGCCCCTGAGGTAAAGACGATTTCACGCGGGTCGGCGCCGACCAGTTCAGCAATCTGGTTGCGGGCGATATCGACGGCTTCTTCAGCCTGCCAGCCGAAACGGTGTGAACGAGACGCCGGGTTCCCAAAGGTTCCGTCCAGGGTCAGAAACTGCATCATTTTCTCGGCAACACGCGGGTCCACCGGCGTGGTTGCGGAGTAGTCGAGATAAATCGGTAATTTCATTGCTCTTAAACTCCGTACATCACTCAATGCAAGGAATCAGGCAACCGGCTGGATGTACGACCGTGTTGACGGGACGTCCGCGTCCCGGCCTGATTCTGAATTCTTTTTTACGCTTCATCCTTCAGACGACCGCGGCATTCACCGCATGAGGCCGCCAGAAGAGATGGCGTAATATTTTAATTAAGCGCGTAATTTAACGTCGATAGCGTCCTGCGCACGACCGCTGGCGCGCGGCGCGTCATGCGTGTGCTGGCGACCAGACACATCCAGAACTTCCTGGTTATTCACCAGCTCGCCTAAAGTAATATTGTTGAGAAAACCGGTCAGACGATCGCTTAAATCACGCCACAGCGCATGGGTCAGGCATTTATCGCCGCCCTGGCAGCCGCCTTTGCCCTGGCAACGGGTCGCGTCAACGGATTCATCAACCGCGCTGATCACTTCGCCGACCGCGATACTGCCAGCATCTTTACCCAGCAGATAACCGCCGCCCGGCCCGCGTACGCTGGAAACCAGACCGTTTTTACGTAAACGGGAAAATAGCTGTTCCAGATAAGAAAGGGAAATCCCCTGACGTTCAGAAATATCAGCCAACGGTACCGGGCCCGCTTCGGAGTTGAGCGCAACGTCTAACATTGCGGTCACGGCATAACGCCCTTTAGATGTCAGTCTCATGTCTTACTTAACCTCAAACTCGCCCCTGCCCGGGGTTTTTTATTGTAAAATGGGGGTATTGCATAGCAGGGACAAGTCTGACATTCCCGAGTAATTTGGTCAACTATTTACTTGAGTAAATTAGTCAGGTATTTAGCGTTCCGTGCGGCATTAACGCGGTTACTTGCCTTTATTCTGCTGCTCAATAGACGCCAGAATCCCACGCAGAATATTCAACTCCTGGCTTTCCGGGCGGGCGCGGGTAAACAGACGGCGCAATTTATTCATCACCTGCCCCGGATGGTTTTCGCGAATAAAGCCAGTGGAGAGCAACGTCTGCTCCAGATGGCCGTAGAAACGTTCAAGATCGTCCACCAGCGGATACGGCGTCTCTTCATGATCTGCCGCGTCGCCGTTTTCCTGCGTCGCCAGCCAGGCCATACGGACTTCATACGCGATGACCTGTACCGCCATCGCCAGATTCAACGAGCTGTACTCCGGGTTAGCGGCAATCGCGACGTGATAATGGCATTTTTGCAACTCATCGTTAGTCAGCCCGACACGCTCACGACCAAAAACCAGCGCAACCGGCGTATTTGCTGCTTCCGCCACGCTTTTTAAGCCACACTCGCGCGGATCAAGCATCGGCCACGGCAGAGTGCGGGAGCGGGCGCTGGTGCCGACCACCAGGCTACAGCCAGCCAACGCTTCGTCCAGCGTATCGACGATCTGCGCATTACCGATCACATCGCTGGCGCCTGCCGCCAGGGCGATGGCCTGGGAGTCCGGTTTCACCAACGGGTTTACCAGCCACAGGTTAGTTAAGCCCATGGTTTTCATAGCGCGAGCCACAGAGCCCATATTGCCGGTGTGGGAGGTTTCCACCAGCACAATTCGAATGTTTTGCAGCATTGTCTTTCTTCAGCTAAAGATTATTCTGACATCTTACCATAAAACCAAGACAGATTCCGATCTCGCTGCTATACTCTGCGCCGTTTTCCCGTTCTTTAACATCCAGTGAGAGAGACCGATGCATCCGATGCTGACCATCGCCGTGCGCGCAGCGCGCAAGGCGGGTAATGTAATTGCCAAAAACTATGAAACTCCGGACGCTGTAGAAGCGAGCCAAAAAGGCAGTAACGATTTTGTGACCAATGTAGATAAGGCCGCTGAAGCGGTGATTATCGACACCATTCGCAAATCTTACCCGCAACACACTATTATCACCGAAGAAAGCGGTGAGCACGTTGGCACAGATCAGGATGTTCAATGGGTTATCGATCCGCTGGATGGCACCACCAACTTCATCAAACGTCTGCCACACTTCTCTGTTTCCATTGCCGTACGCATTAAAGGCCGTACTGAAGTGGCTGTCGTTTACGATCCGATGCGTAACGAACTGTTCACCGCCACCCGCGGTCAGGGCGCACAGCTCAACGGCTATCGTCTGCGCGGCAGTACCGCTCGCGATCTGGACGGCACTATCCTCGCTACCGGCTTCCCGTTCAAAGCCAAACAATACGCGACCACCTACATTAATATTATCGGCAAGCTGTTCACCGAATGCGCCGATTTCCGCCGCACCGGTTCCGCCGCGCTGGATCTGGCCTATGTGGCTGCAGGTCGTGTCGATGGTTTCTTTGAAATTGGCCTTCGTCCGTGGGATTTCGCCGCGGGCGAACTGCTGGTTCGTGAAGCGGGCGGTATCGTCAGCGATTTCACCGGCGGTCATAACTACATGATGACCGGTAATATCGTGGCGGGGAATCCGCGCGTCGTTAAAGCCATGCTGGCGAATATGCGCGACGAACTGAGCGATGCGCTGAAGCGCTAAGTCTCTTCGGCGGATGGGGCCACTCATCCGCCGTGCCTTTTCAGGCGTTTTTCCTAAACACAGCCTCATCGCTTTACTTGCCTGCATGTTTTTGTACGATCGCTCCCTGCTCCGCTATTGGCATAAAGCGGCAAGGAAGCGAACATGACCCTTCAACATACCCGACGCATCGTCAAATCCCTTTTTATTCTGTTTATCATTGTGGTCTGTATTTACCTGCTACCCCGCGTAGCGATCAATGCCTTTTATTACCCGGACAATAAAGTCTATGGGCCAACCCCTGCCGAAGCTGAATCCATTACCTTTACCGCCAAAGATGGCACGCATCTGCACGGCTGGTTTATTCCCACTGCTTTCGGCAGGCCGGAAAACGCCGTCGCGACGGTGATTCATGTCCATGGCAACGCCGGAAATATGTCGGCGCACTGGCCGTTAGTCAGCTGGCTGCCAGAACGCAACGTAAATCTGTTTATGTTTGATTACCGTGGTTTTGGCGAATCTGAGGGCACCCCATCACAAGAGGGGCTACTGGACGATACGAAAAGCGCGATAGATTATGTGCGGCATCGCGCCGACGTTAACCCCGAGCGCCTGGTACTGCTGGGACAGAGCCTGGGCGGCAATAATGTACTGGCCGCCGTAGGCCACTGCGTAGGCTGCGCAAATATGCGCTACGCCGACCAGGCGGGCATACGTGCGATTATCCTCGACTCAACGTTTTTATCCTATTCCTCCATCGCCAACCAGATGATCCCGGGCAGCGGCTATTTGCTTGATGACCGCTATAGCGCGGATCGCAATATTGCCAGCGTCAGCCCCATTCCGGTATTGATTCTTCATGGCACGGCAGACCATGTTATTCCCTGGCAGGACAGTGAGAAATTGTATGCCCTCGCCCGGGAGCCCAAACAAAAAATCTTCATTCCTGACGGCGATCACATTGATGCTTTTTCCGGACGTTATGCAAACCTTTACCGTGATGCAATGATTAAATTTATTCAGACCGCGCTCTCCGCTAAATAGCACGACACTGTATATATGCATATTTTATGATTAAGAATATATTTATTATACCGATAGTAAAAACCATTTTTTCCCGTTAGCGAAGGCGGTGGATTAGCGCTAGCGTAACAGTAATATTCAACTGATTTTTATAACAATTTATTTTCATTTGTTTTTCCTGAATATTACTGTGGAGTATGTGATGGCTATCAAAATTACGCCTGACGAGTTTAGTTTGCTTATCCAGCGATTAAACAAAAAATGGCGCGTGTTTGCCCCGTCCGCAGAGTTTCGCGGCGGACGTTTTTCCGACACTGACAACATTATTTATCAACGGATTAGCGGCTGGCGCGATCTCATCTGGCACGAGAAATCGCACATGTCGCCGAATACCATTATCGCCCCTATCACCGAAACGCTCTTTTATTTCGATAAAGACACCATTCAAATTGCCGAGACAGACACTTCCCCGATAATCATCTTTGCCCGCGCCTGCGACATTAACGCCATGTCGCGGCTGGATTATATGTATTTATCAAATGGGAATAATTCCGATTACAGTTATCAACTGCTACGGGAGCATATTCGTTTCGTCCTTATTGAGTGTGAAGAAAGCTTCGAAAATTGTTTCTGCGTCTCAATGGGTACCAATAAAACTGACTGTTATAGCGCCGCCATGCGTTTTAGCGATGAGGGCGCGCTTGTCAGCATCCGCGATCCCTTTATCGAGGCGGCGATACAAGGGCTGGGGCAGGAGGCTGACTATACCCCCTCTTTCGTCAGCGAAAACCGGGAAACCGTCGTCACGCCGGACAGCGTTTGCCGCGATCCGCAAAAAATTCGCGACATTCTCACCCGCCATCCGCTATGGGACGCTTACGACAGCCGCTGCATCAGTTGTGGCCGCTGCACTACCGGGTGCCCAACCTGTACCTGCTATAGCGTCTTTGACGTCGCCTATGATGAAAATCCGCAGCGCGGCGAACGCCGTCGCCAGTGGGCAAGCTGCATGGTGCCGGGCTTTAGCGACATGGCCGGCGGTCATGGTTTTCGCGAAAAGCCCGGCGAGCGTCTGCGCTACCGCGCCCTGCATAAGGTCAATGACTACAAAGCGCGCAACGGCATTGAACATATGTGCGTCGGCTGCGGCCGCTGCGACGATCGCTGCCCGCAATACATCAAATTTTCTTTGATTATCAATAAAATGACCGCTGCCGTTCGGCAGGCTCTGGCAGAGGAGGCATAACGCATGTCACATTGTTCCTGTCATGATAAACCGCAGCACAGTTTGCTGCCTGCGGCGTACCGCATCCTCAGTATTACTCGCCACACGCCGCTGGAGTGGAATTTCCGCGTGGCCGTCGATTTTCCCGCGCACTGGGGGCAATTTGTTGAGGTGTCGCTGCCGCGCGTCGGCGAAGCGCCCATCTCCGTTTCCGACTACGGCGACGGCTGGATAGATCTGCTGATCCGTAATGTCGGAAAAGTGACCAGCGCCCTCTTTACGCTGAAAGAAGGCGACAACGTGTGGCTACGCGGCTGCTATGGCAATGGCTATCCGGTCGATACGCTGCGCCATAAACCCTTACTGGTTGTCGCAGGCGGCACGGGCGTCGCGCCGGTGAAAGGCTTAATGCGCTATTTCGTTGAGAATCCCCAGGAAATTGGTCAACTGGATATGATTCTCGGCTATAAAAATCGCGATTGCGTGCTGTACAAAGAAGAAATGGCGACGTGGCGCGGCAAACATAATCTGGTGCTCACGCTGGATGAAGGCGAGGCTGATGACCGTTACCAGATTGGCCGGGTGACCGATCGGCTTGCCGACATGACGCTTAGCGATATCGACACCATGCAGGCCATCGTCGTTGGGCCGCCAATAATGATTACCTTTACCGTAAAAATGCTGCTGCAAAAAGGGCTCAAGCCGGAGCAAATTTGGGTGGACTACGAACGCCGGATGGCCTGCTCCGTAGGGAAGTGCGGCCACTGCCGTATGGGCGAAGTGTATGTCTGCACCGACGGCCCGATATTTAACTACGCCGTCGCGCAACGTTTTGCCGATTAAGGAGAACATCATGAGCATTGATATTGATATCATTAAAGCCCGTGCGAAAAACGAATATCGCCTGTCAAAAGTGCGCGGCGAAGCCATGATCAGCGTCCGCATTCCCGGCGGTATTTTGCCCGCGCATTTGCTAACGGTGGCGCGTGACATCGCCGAAACCTGGGGCAACGGACAAATTCACCTCACTACCCGCCAGAAGCTGGCGATGCCGGGTATCCGTTACGAAGATATCGACAACGTGAACGCTGCGCTGGAGCCATTTCTTCGCGAGATTGAAATAGAACTGTGCGACGTCCAGGTTGAGGATACCAAAGCGGGCTACCTCGCTATTGGCGGGCGAAATATTGTCGCCTGTCAGGGGAACCGCATTTGCCAGAAAGCCAACACTGACACGACCGGTCTGTCCCGTCGTCTTGAAAAACTGGTCTATCCCAGCCCTTATCATCTCAAAACGGTCATCGTCGGCTGCCCGAATGATTGCGCGAAGGCGTCAATGGCAGATCTGGGAATTATTGGCGTGGCGAAAATGCGCTTCACTGCCGATCGCTGTATCGGCTGCGGCGCCTGCGTGAAGGCCTGTAGTCACCACGCGGTAGGCTGCCTGGCGCTGAAGAACGGCAAAGCGGTCAAAGAAGAGTCCGCCTGTATCGGCTGCGGCGAGTGCGTGCTGGCCTGTCCGACGCTGGCCTGGCAACGTAAGCCGGATCAGCTCTGGCAAGTCCGTCTGGGCGGACGCACCAGTAAAAAGACGCCGCGCGTCGGCAAGCTCTTCCTCAACTGGGTGACTGAAGATGTGATAAAGCAGGTGATCGTTAACCTGTATGAATTTGAAAAAGAGATGCTCGGCGGAAAACCGATCTATCTCCATATGGGCCATCTGATCGACAAAGGCGGCTACCTGCGTTTTAAAGAACGGGTACTGCGCGGCGTTCAGCTCAATCCGGAAGCGATGGTCGCCGAACGCATTTACTGGGCCGAAGACGAATCCGTCGCGCGGATGCATCTCAAACCCGCCGGGCACTAATCAACCACGCCATGGCCGCAGCCCGCCCACAGGCTGCGGCACGCTAAACCACATGACCAGCGCCGCGACAAGCAGTATGACCCCTCCGGCCAGCGCCAGCGTTGACCAGCCTACCTGCCGCCATAACGCCGGCGCTTTGTTTCCACTGAGCTTCACCGCCAGATCACGAAAAGTGTGTACCAGCAGCGCCAGCGAAGTAATCGTTAGCGAGGTTCCCGCCGCCATTGCCAGTACCGACGCCATTCCCCAGCTAAAAACGCCAATCACTTTACTGAATAACAGCACCATTATCGCGCCGGAACAGGGCCGCATCCCCATAGACAGTACGATCATGAGTCGCGCGCGCCAGTCATCGCCGCTATGCAATTGTTCCTGCGTCGGTAGATGCTGATGTCCGCAGCCGCATTTTTCATGGTGAACATGGCGCGGCGTAAAAGCGATAAAGGCAGGTTTACGTAGCAGCGCGCGTAACCTTTTTATGGCCCGCCAGCACAGCAAGATGCCCAGCCCGCCAACTAACGCATAGCTCCCCTTTTCCAGCCAGAAACCGCTCAGATGGAGCTGCCTGGCCGGAAGTTGCAATACGGTCAGCACGCCCACCACCAACCCGATAGCCACGAACCCCTGTAATAACGCGGCGGCGATGGTTAACACGATACTTGATTTCAGCTTCGAAGGATGCGTCGCCAGCCATGTCGCGATCACCACTTTGCCGTGTCCCGGCCCCAGCGCATGAAGCACGCCATACATAAAACTCAGCAGAAGCAACGATCCGCCCGCCCGCTCAGGATGCGTCGCCACCGCATTAAGCAGCGCGCTCAACTGCTGATTCACGTCCCGCTGCCAAAGAGCGCTTTTCAACATCACCTGCGGCCAGGCCTGCCACATCCACAGACCGCCAACCAGCATCAGCAACAGGAATAACGCCAATGGCCACAGCGAGAGCCAGCGCCGCCCCGGAGTGCGTTGAGAAAAAATTACTGACATTGCAATGTCACCGTTTGGGCAAACTGTTTACCTAAATCCATATCCTCCGGCGGCGCGTCCTCTTTATCCAGCGACTGGGCGAAACGTAGCGTCTCTTCGCCGGGCGCAGGAGTATAAACCTGAATCCGACACTTTTCGCGCAGCGGTTCCGGCATCGTAATATCGCTGTCCTGGTCATAATGCATATCGACATAATAAGAGGGATCAAACGTTGAAAAGGTATAAGTCTGTCCGCTTAACGGCTGCGGTTCAGCCAGCGGTAGCGTAAAGGTCAATACCGCCTGATGCGCGTCACGCGTCATACCGTATTCTGTCGGCCTGTTTTTAAACTTCACTTTCGCGCCATTGCGCCACACTTCTGTAAAGTAGTGCTGCCCAAGTACGTTAGCCATCACTTCCGCCGCCAACTTTTTCCATATTTCTGACCCCGGTGCCGCGTTTCCGGCGTCATACAGCAGATCTGCGGATGTCAGCGCGTCCATTGTCCAGCGCATTTTTAACGCCACAAATTGCTCATTTTCACTGACCACCTGCGTTTGCAGACGGATGAAGCTGTGCGGATGCGCCGCCGCCACGAAAGATAAAACGGCAAGAAATAGTGTTAAGGCGCTGCGTTTCACTGGCTTCATCTGTTCCTCGCGATAAAAATTCTGTGACGTTCCTCAGCATTCCTGGCCTAAAAGCACGCTTATCACATTTTTCACACGCAAACTTTAGCTATCCTTACCAGACAAACTAACGGGAGACCTGACAGATGATGCCGACAATTGCCCCACCATCTGTACTTTCCGCTCCCCAGCGCCGCTGTCAGGTATTGCTGACGCTTTTCCAGCCGGAGCCAATTGCCACGGTGGAAATCTTCAGCGCGCTTAATGGCGTTGATGATGATACTGCCCGTGAGGATATCACTGAGACAAGCCTGGAGATCCAGCGCTATCATCGCCTTGCCATCACAACATGCCAGAACGGTTGCTATCGGATCGAAGGTACAGCACTCGATCAGCGCCTTTGCCTTTTACACTGGCTCAGGCGCGGCCTGCGTTTATGCCCGACCTTCGTCACGCAACAGTTTACCCCGGCCTTAAAAAACGCGCTAAAGCAGCGCGGTATCGCGCGTCCGCTGTATGATGATATTAATCTTCACGCGCTCATCAATCTGTGCGCCCGCCGGTTGCAAAAACCATTTGAACATCGCGACGTGCAGTTCCTGCGTCTCTTTTTACAGTATTGTCTGCTACAACACCATGCTGGCATCACCCCGGAATTCAACCCTGTGCAGCAGATTTGGGCGCAGTCGTGCGCGGAATATCCACTCGCCCAGGAAATTGGTCGTCACTGGCAGCGCCACGTGATGCAGGCCGCACCGCTCAATGAAGCGCTGTTTATGGCGTTACTGTTTTCAATGATTCGCCTCCCCGACCCGATTCGCGACACGCATCAACGGGCGCAGCAACTGCGACTGGAGGTGGCGCGGCTGGTGCTGCGCTTTCGAGAAAAAGGGAACGTACGCTTTAGCGACGAACAAGGGCTTAACGATCAGCTGTATGTCCATCTCGCCCAGGCGCTGAACCGAAGTTTATTCACGATTGGCATCGATAATACGCTTCCGGAAGAGTTCAACCGTCTTTATCCGCGTCTGGTTCGTACCACACGTGAGGCGCTCGCCGGATTTGAAGCCGAATATGGTGTCCACTTTTCCGAGGAAGAGACGGGTCTGGTGGCAGTGATTTTCGGCGCCTGGCTGATGCAGGATAACGATTTGCATGAAAGACAGATCGTATTGTTAGCGGATAAAAATGATGCGCTGGAGACGCATATTGAGCAGCAACTGCGTGAACTGACCCTGTTGCCGCTGAATATCAGACGGATATCGCTCCAGGCGTTTCAAAAAGAGGGATGCCCGCGCGGCGTAGCGCTGATTGTTACCCCTTACGCCACGCCGCTACCGCTCTTCTCACCGCCATTAATTCATGCGGATCGCGCCCTCACAGAGCACCAACAGCAGCAGATCCGCAAGATCCTGGAATCATGACGCGGCAACCACTTTGGGCCGAAGGAAGATAGCGGGCAATGCCACCAGCGCCATAATCCAGAATACGCCGCCGCCCAGATGTTGATACAGAAAACCGGCAAATACTGTCATAATCGCGATGCTGCCGCCCATCGCCACAGCGGAATAGACGGCCTGCAAACGAATCACCTCGCTTCCCTGACGCGCAGCGATATAACGCATGGCGGCCAGATGGCAAACGGTAAACGTGCCACAGTGCAGGATTTGTATCACAATCAGCCACGGCAGCGCCGTACTCCAGCCCATCAGCCCCCAGCGTACCACCCCGCACACAGCAGAAAGCAATAGCAAGTCGCGGGCGCTAAACCGGCGGAATAGCTTTTTACTCAGGGCGAAAATGATCACTTCCGCCACCACGCCCAACGACCATAAATAGCCGACCGCCGATGCTGAATAGCCAGCCCCCTGCCAGTAGATGGCGCTAAAACCATAGTAGGCGGCGTGCGCCCCTTGCAGCAAACAGACGCAGGCCAGAAAACGCCAACTTTGTGCCACCAGCGTACGCCAGGCGGGCCAGCCTGCGCTCTCCTGCTGACGACTTTCCCCTTGCGGCGGCACGCTGGGACGTAACAACATACCCAGCAACATCGAGGCGACGCCGAGCGTCAGTAGCGCCAGAATCGCCTGGTAATCGTATAAACTCACCAGCTTACCGGTCAGCGCCGACCCTATCACGAAGGCGATGGACCCCCACAGCCGCACCCGACCATAGTCCAGGGTAATTTGCTTTTGCCAGGTATTGGCCAGCGCATCGGTCAGCGGCACCAGTGGTGAAAAGAAGAGGTTAAACCCAACCATCACCACCATTAGCCACGCGACATGCGTTCCTGCCCAAAATGCCAGCGCAAATACCAGCGTCAGCAATGCCAGTACGCGCAGCGCGGAGATCAACCGCGAAGGATCGCTTACGCGAGGCGCAATGAGCAGACTACCGAGAAAACGCGCGACCAGACCCACGCCCAGCAGAAGACCGATGGTTTCCGGCGTTAGCCCAAGACCTTTGAGCCAGACGCTCCAGAAGGGCAGAAAAATACCGTAACTAAAGAAGTAGGTGAAATAACTGAGCGCCAGCCAGCGCGTGGAATGCAATGCCATGATTCCCTCCCGTTTGGAGGCGATAGTCTGGCGGTAAACGGTTGCGCTGGCAAGGGTAACATAAGGTTAACAGGCGGAGGGAGAAGTTCAAACGGCAACGCCGCCGGATAATGACTTCCGGCGGCGTCACGTTATGGCGCATAAGTAATGCCCGACAGACGCAGCGCCATCGGGCCATTTTCACAACATAAGCGCTTACGCGTAAACCGGGAAGCGGGCGCAGATATCCAGCACTTTCGCTTTCACGCGCTCAATGGTGGCTTCATCATTGATGTTGTCCAGCACGTCACACATCCAGCCAGCCAGCTCTTTCACTTCCGCTTCTTTGAAGCCGCGACGAGTGACCGCCGGAGAACCGATACGGATACCGGAAGTCACGAACGGGCTCTTAGGATCGTTCGGCACGCTGTTTTTGTTCACGGTGATGTTAGCACGGCCCAGCGCGGCGTCAGCTTCTTTACCGGTCAGGTTTTTATCCACCAGGTCCAGCAGGAACAGGTGGTTCTCAGTGCCACCAGACACCACTTTGTAGCCGCGGTTCAGGAACACTTCCACCATCGCTTTGGCGTTTTTCGCCACCTGCTGCTGGTAAACTTTGAACTCCGGCTCCATCGCTTCTTTCAGCGCTACCGCTTTACCCGCAATCACGTGCATCAGCGGGCCGCCCTGCGCGCTTGGGAAGACGGCGGAGTTCAGTTTTTTGTACAGCTCTTCATCGCCGCCCTTCGCCAGGATCAGGCCGCCGCGCGGACCCGCCAGGGTTTTGTGGGTGGTGGTGGTGACAACGTGAGCGTGCGGAACCGGGTTCGGGTAAACGCCTGCGGCAATCAGGCCCGCCACGTGCGCCATGTCGACAAACAGGTATGCGCCGATGCTGTCAGCGATTTCACGCATTTTTGCCCAGTCAACCACGCCGGAGTAGGCAGAGAAGCCACCGATAATCATCTTCGGCTTGTGCTCTTTGGCCAGCTTCGCCATCTCGTCATAGTCAATTTTACCGGACTCATCGATACCGTAAGGTACGATGTTGTACAGTTTACCGGAGAAGTTAACCGGGGAGCCGTGAGTCAGGTGACCACCCTGCGCCAGGTTCATACCCAGAACGGTGTCGCCCGGCTGCAGCAGCGCGGTGTAAACAGCGAAGTTAGCCTGAGAACCGGAGTGCGGCTGCACGTTAGCGTAGTCAGCGCCGAACAGTTCTTTCGCGCGGTCGATAGCCAGCTGCTCTACGACATCAACGTATTCGCAACCGCCGTAGTAGCGCTTGCCCGGATAACCTTCAGCGTATTTGTTGGTCAGCTGAGACCCCTGCGCCTGCATCACGCGCGGGCTGGTGTAGTTTTCGGAGGCGATCAGTTCGATGTGCTCTTCCTGACGTACTTTTTCCTGCTCCATAGCCTGCCACAATTCGGCATCATAATCGGCAATGTTCATTTCACGCTTTAACATCCGCATCTCCTGACTCAGCTAACAATAAAATTTGTGCCTGAAAAGGCAGTCCGTGGGACTTCGGCCAACAGTATAACCGAATCATTCTTCGATAACAGGTCTTGACAAAGGTTTTTACGCAAACGATTACCTATGCGTCAGATAAGGGTTTCCTGAACGAGAGCCTGACGAATTTCAACGGATTTCTTTTCAGCTTTGTGATGCAGATTTTTCACGTTGTTACCTCCATAACGTAAAGCAGAGAAGAACCATTTACAATGCAAGGGTATTTTTATAAGATGCATTTGATATACATCATTAGATTTTCACATAAAGGAAGCACGTATGCTTGACGCACAAACCATCGCTACAGTAAAGGCCACCATTCCCCTGCTGGTTGAAACAGGACCGAAACTGACCGCCCACTTCTACGACCGTATGTTTACGCATAATCCGGAGCTCAAAGAAATCTTCAATATGAGCAACCAGCGTAACGGCGATCAGCGCGAAGCCCTGTTTAATGCTATCGCGGCCTACGCCAGCAATATCGAAAATTTACCGGCGTTGCTGCCGGCGGTAGAAAAAATCGCGCAGAAGCACACCAGCTTCCAGATTAAGCCGGAGCAGTACAACATCGTCGGGACGCATCTGCTGGCGACGCTGGACGAAATGTTCAACCCGGGCCAGGAGGTGCTGGACGCGTGGGGCAAAGCCTATGGCGTACTGGCTAACGTCTTTATCCATCGGGAAGCCGAGATTTATCACGAGAACGCCAGCAAAGACGGCGGCTGGGAAGGCACGCGCCCCTTCCGCATCGTTGCGAAAACCCCGCGTAGCGCACTGATCACCAGCTTTGAGTTTGAACCGGTCGACGGCGGTACGGTGGCGGAATACCGTCCCGGGCAGTATCTGGGCGTCTGGCTGAAGCCGGAAGGTTTTGCACATCAGGAGATCCGCCAATATTCACTGACCCGTAAACCCGATGGCAAAGGGTACCGTATTGCCGTGAAGCGTGAAGACGGCGGCCAGGTATCAAACTGGTTACACCATCACGCCAGCGTGGGCGATGTGGTGCATCTGGCTGCGCCGGCAGGTGACTTCTTTATGAATGTCGCCGCTGATACCCCCGTTTCGCTGATTTCCGCTGGCGTCGGCCAGACGCCGATGTTGGCGATGCTCGATACGCTGGCGAAAGGACAGCATACCGCGCAGGTGAACTGGTTCCACGCGGCGGAGAACGGCGACGTTCATGCGTTTGCCGACGAAGTGAGCGAGCTGGGCCGTACACTGCCGCGTTTCACTGCCCATACCTGGTACCGCGAGCCAACCGAGGCCGATCGCGCCCAACGCCTCTTCGACAGCGAAGGGCTGATGGATTTAAGCAAACTGGAAGCCGCAATCAGCGATCCGGCAATGCAGTTCTATCTTTGCGGCCCGGTAGGCTTTATGCAGTTTGCCGCAAAACAACTGGTTTCACTTGGCGTGAATAACGAAAACATTCATTACGAATGCTTCGGCCCGCATAAAGTGCTGTAATTGCAAGAAATCCTCTGAAAAAACGGGCGTTATCGTTAAGGCGAACGCCCGTTTTCCTCCCCGTTCCCCTGCTTATTGCGCTGCTTTTTATGCCTTTCTTTTACAAAAAAGGGGAATAAAAAAAGTCTGTGCAAATCGTGTTATTATTAACGTTTGACTTAGCTCGTTAGGGCATCTTTTTATGCAGCAACCTGTTGTACGCATTGGAGAGTGGCTGGTTACACCTTCTGTTAATCAGATCAGTCGTCAGGGACGCCAGATTACTCTTGAACCACGGCTGATCGATCTTCTGATGTATTTTGCGCATCACCCGGATGAAGTGTTAAGCCGGGATAACATTATTGATCATGTCTGGATGCGCACCATCGTGACCAACCATGTTGTCACCCAAAGCATTTCTGAACTACGCAAATCATTAAGAGATGGCGGAGACAGCAATGCTGAATACATCGTTACCGTACCTAAACGCGGCTATAAGCTGACGGCGCCGGTTATCTGGTGCGAAGAAAATAGCGATGAGATCGATAATTCATCAACGTCGCCGCCGCCGATCGCAGCGACGAATGCAGAACCGACAGAGGGGGTTCTTGCCGCTACGCCTGTGCCGCCCGCCTCTTTGCAAACGCCGACTAAAAAGGCGAAAAAGCCGCGTATCGCTGCTTTCTGGACGTGGGTAATGTTCCTGCTCTCGCTGGCGACGCTGGTGGTGTTTATCGTGATGTCGGTGGTAGATCATAATGCCGCGGTAACAAAAACGCGGTTATTACTTAACCCACGAGATATAGATGTTCGTTTTGAAGGCGGCAATTCCTGTAATAACTGGGTCTCGCAGGAGTCCTACGCCATCGGTCTGGGCGGCTTAATCACCGACCTGCTGAACACCTACTCGACCTTTATGGTGCACGATAAAACCAATTACCGGGTCAATGAGCCAAGCAGCTCCGGTAAGACGTTAACCATTCAGTTTGTCAATCAGCGCCACTATCGGGCGCAGCAGTGCTTTATGTCTGTTGTGCTCATTGATAACGCCGATGGTTCAACCATGCTGGATAAGCGTTATTTCGTCACCAATACTAACCAGTTGTCCATCCAGGATGATCTGTTTAATAGCCTGTCTTTCGTTTTAACACAGCCCTGGCCTAATCGTATGCGAGAACAACTGGCCCTGTTCAGAACGCCGCAAAATACCGCGCTGATGCGTTTTTATGAGGCGCGCCAGCTTATTCTGAGCGGCGATGCGCAGGCGCTAAGTAAAGCCAGCGATATTCTGAATGGCATTATTAAGGAAACGCCTGATTTCAACTATGCCTATGAATATAAAGTGCTGGTAGATGTATTACGGCAATCACAACAGCCGTTTGATAAAGAACAAGTGGCTGCGCTGAACGAAGAGTTTAAAAAAATAGATCAAATTCCGGGCGTTGAGAAAACGTCTGTTTATTATAAAATCAAGACCGTTGATCTTTTGGGCAAAGGTGATATCGATGCAGCGTATGAGGAAATCAATAAAAGCATCGAGCTTGAAATGTCGTGGTTTAACTATGTCCTGTTGGGGAAAGTTTACGAAATGAAAGGTGAGAATCGTCTGGCCGCTGATGCCTATCTGACCGCCTTTAATTTACGTCCAGGTGAAAACACGCTGTACTGGATCGAGAACGGCGTATTTCAGACATCCGTTCAGAAAATTGTCCCTTATCTGAATAGTTTTCTGGCAGAAGATTAAATTTAACGCTGAACCATGACAAATAAAAGCGAAAAGATATTAAATTTTTCGCTTTTATTTTGTGAAAAACATGTTGCCAAAAATAGCTTATGTTAATTTTGGCAACATATTCATCGCAAAGATATGTAAATATAACTCTTTGTAATTAAACGATGTTTATCCTTTCATGATATTTTCCATGATATTTATATGTTAATTCAAAAAAATCAATCTATCAGTTTTTTCATGTTTGTGTTTATTTCACTTTTTCTTTAGGACTTATCTCAACCCATTCGTTAATCTTGTCGACAGTTGAACGGGCACGCAGCATATATGAAGCATAAGCCCGGTTCTTAAAAATACAGCTCAGGAGAAATGAACATGAGTTCTGTCAAAAAGATCGGGCTATTTGCCTGTACTGGCGTCGTTGCCGGTAATATGATGGGGAGCGGGATTGCATTATTACCCGCCAACCTTGCCAGTATTGGTGGCATTGCCATCTGGGGCTGGGTAATTTCTATTATTGGGGCAATGTCGCTGGCTTATGTTTATGCGAGGCTGGCAACCAAAAACCCTCAACAGGGTGGCCCTATCGCTTATGCTGGGGAAATATCTCCGGCGTTTGGTTTCCAGACCGGCGTTCTTTATTATCACGCAAACTGGATTGGTAACTTAGCCATCGGTATTACCGCTGTTTCTTATCTTTCTACGTTCTTCCCGGCATTAAATAATCCAATACCGGCAGGTATTGCCTGTATTGCTATCGTCTGGCTGTTCACCTTTATTAATATGCTGGGTGGGGCCTGGGTCAGCCGCTTGACAACGATTGGCCTATTCCTGGTGCTGATCCCGGTAGTTTTGACCGCAGTCGCCGGCTGGCATTGGTTCGATATCGCGACCTATCACGCGAACTGGAACACGTCCACGACGACCGACTCTCACGCCATTGTTAAAAGTATTCTGCTCTGCCTGTGGGCGTTCGTTGGCGTTGAGTCTGCCGCCGTCAGCACCGGCATGGTGAAAAACCCGAAACGCACCGTACCGCTGGCAACCATGCTGGGTACCGCGCTGGCAGGCATCATCTATATCGCCGCGACTCAGGTTATCGCCGGGATGTTCCCAGCTTCCGTTATGGCCTCTTCCGGCGCGCCGTTCGCTATCAGTACCTCCACGATTCTGGGTGGCTGGGCTGCGCCGCTGGTTTCCGCCTTTACCGCTTTCGCCTGCCTGACGTCTCTGGGCTCCTGGATGATGCTGGTCGGCCAGGCTGGGGTTCGCGCCGCCAACGACGGCAACTTCCCGAAAATTTACGGCGAAATGGATAAAAACGGTATTCCGAAAAAAGGTCTGCTGTTGGCTGCGGTGAAAATGACGGCGCTGATGATTCTGATCACCATCATGAACTCCAGCGGCGGTAAAGCGTCCGACCTGTTCGGCGAACTGACCGGGATTGCCGTACTGCTTACCATGCTGCCGTACTTCTACTCCTGTGTTGACCTGATTCGCTTCGAAGGGTTCAACATCCGTAACTCGGTAAGCCTGATTTGTTCTGTACTGGGCTGCGCATTTTGCTTCATCGCACTGATGGGCGCCAGCTCCTTCGAACTCTCCGGCACCTTTATCGTCAGTCTGATCATCCTGATGTTCTACGGTCGCAAAATGCACCAGCGCCAGAACAACGACAGCGACAACAATACGGCTGAAGCGCTTTAACCGCTAACTCCTTTTTCTCAAAGCCCCTTTCGTCACCTGCTATAGCGTAGCGGGAGGGGCCCACTTTACCAGGAACAAGACTATGAACGTTATTGCTATCATGAACCACATGGGCGTCTACTTTAAAGAAGAGCCTATTCGTGAACTGCATCGTGCACTGGAAGGTTTAAATTTCCGTATCGTCTATCCAAACGACCGAGAAGACCTGCTGAAGCTGATTGAAAATAACTCCCGCCTTTGCGGCGTCATTTTCGACTGGGATAAATATAACCTTGAGCTTTGCGAAGAGATTAGCAAGCTGAACGAGTATATGCCGCTGTACGCCTTCGCCAACAGCTACTCTACGCTGGACGTCAGCCTCAACGATCTGAGAATGCAGGTTCGCTTCTTTGAATATGCTTTAGGCGCCGCAGCCGATATCGCGGCGAAAATTCGCCAGAATACCGATGAATACATCGACAATATTCTGCCGCCGCTGACAAAAGCGTTGTTCAAATATGTGCGCGAAGGGAAATATACTTTCTGTACGCCTGGCCACATGGGCGGGACCGCTTTCCAGAAAAGCCCCGTCGGCAGCATCTTTTATGATTTCTTCGGCCCGAACACGATGAAATCCGATATTTCGATTTCCGTTTCTGAACTGGGTTCGCTGCTGGACCACTCCGGCCCGCATAAAGAAGCGGAAGAGTATATCGCCCGCGTCTTTAACGCCGAACGTAGCTACATGGTGACGAACGGCACCTCTACGGCGAACAAAATCGTCGGTATGTACTCCGCGCCGGCAGGCAGCACGGTACTGATTGACCGTAACTGCCATAAATCGCTGACCCATCTGATGATGATGAGCGACATTACGCCGATTTATTTCCGCCCAACCCGTAACGCCTACGGTATTCTTGGCGGTATTCCGCAAAGCGAGTTCCAGCACGCCACTATCGCTAAACGGGTAAAAGAGACGCCTAACGCAACCTGGCCGGTCCATGCTGTTATTACTAACTCAACCTATGACGGTCTGTTGTATAACACTGACTACATCAAGAAAACTCTGGACGTGAAGTCCATTCATTTTGACTCCGCCTGGGTGCCTTATACCAATTTCTCTCCTATTTATCAGGGTAAATGCGGTATGAGCGGCGACCGTGTAGAAGGCAAAATCATTTATGAAACCCAGTCCACACATAAACTGCTGGCGGCGTTTTCACAGGCATCCATGATTCATGTTAAAGGCGACATTAACGAAGAAACCTTTAACGAAGCCTACATGATGCATACCACCACTTCTCCGCACTACGGTATCGTAGCGTCTACTGAAACCGCAGCGGCGATGATGAAAGGTAATGCGGGTAAACGCCTGATTAACGGCTCTATTGAACGTGCGATTAAATTCCGTAAAGAAATTAAACGCCTGAAAAGCGAATCTGACGGCTGGTTCTTTGACGTATGGCAGCCGGAACATATCGATGGAGCTGAGTGCTGGCCGCTGCGTTCAGATAGCGCATGGCATGGCTTCAAAAATATCGATAACGAACACATGTACCTCGACCCGATCAAAGTCACTATCCTGACGCCGGGGATGAAGAAAGACGGTACGATGGATGAATTCGGTATTCCGGCAAGTCTGGTCGCCAAATATCTCGATGAACGCGGCATCATCGTAGAAAAAACCGGTCCATACAACCTGCTGTTCCTGTTCAGCATTGGTATCGACAAAACCAAAGCTCTGAGCCTGCTGCGCGCGCTCACTGAATTTAAACGCGCCTTTGACCTGAACCTGCGCGTCAAAAACATTCTGCCGGCACTGTACCGCGAAGCGCCTGAGTTTTATGAAAATATGCGCATCCAGGAACTGGCGCAGAATATTCATAAACTGGTCGAACATCATAATCTGCCGGACTTAATGTACCGTGCGTTTGAAGTGCTGCCGAAAATGGTGATGACGCCGTATACTGCGTTCCAGAAAGAGCTGCATGGCGAAACGGAAGAGGTGTATCTTGAAGAGATGGTTGGACGCGTCAACGCCAACATGATCCTTCCTTACCCTCCGGGAGTGCCGCTGGTGATGCCTGGTGAAATGATCACCGAGGAAAGCCGTCCGGTACTGGAATTCCTGCAAATGCTGTGCGAAATCGGCGCTCACTATCCGGGCTTCGAAACCGATATCCACGGCGCCTATCGTCAGGCAGACGGACGTTACACCGTTAAGGTGCTGAAAGAAAATACGAAATAAGTACCAAAGGGAAGTGGCTTGCCACTTCCCTTTTTTCACGCAGCAAGGAGACTTTATGAAAACACCCTCACAACCGCGCGCGATTTTTTACATCGTGGCGATTCAAATTTGGGAATACTTCAGCTTTTACGGCATGCGTGCCTTACTCATCCTTTATCTTACCCACCAGCTTGGTTTTAATGACAGCCACGCGATCAACCTCTTCAGCGCCTACGCCTCTTTAGTTTACGTTACCCCTATTCTTGGCGGCTGGCTTGCCGACCGCCTGCTTGGCAACCGCGTGGCGGTTATCACCGGCGCCTTATTGATGACGCTGGGTCATGTGGTATTGGGCTTAGAATCTGATTCAACGCTGAGTTTATATGCGGCGCTGGCCATTATTATCTGCGGCTACGGCTTGTTTAAATCCAATATTAGCTGTCTGCTGGGCGAACTTTACGCCCCTGATGACAACCGCCGCGACGGGGGATTCTCGCTGCTCTACGCCGCCGGGAATATTGGGTCGATAGCCGCGCCGATCGCCTGTGGTCTGGCGGCGCAGTGGTATGGCTGGCATGTCGGCTTTGCGCTGGCGGGCGTCGGAATGTTCATCGGCCTGCTCATCTTTTTAAGCGGTCATCGCCACTTTCAGCAGACGCGCGGTGTTAATCGCCCCGCGCTGCGGGCGGTTAAATTCGCCCTTCCAACCTGGGGTTGGCTGGTATTAATGCTGTGTATCGCGCCGGTATTCTTCACCCTCCTGCTGGAAAATAACTGGTCTGGCTATGTGCTGGCCATTGTCTGCGTCTTCGCGGCGCAACTTATCGCCCGTATTATGGTTAAATTTCCCGAACACCGTCGCGCCTTGTGGCAAATCGTTCTGTTAATGATCACCGGCACTCTCTTCTGGGTTCTGGCGCAGCAGGGCGGAAGTTCGATCAGTTTATTCATCGACCGTTTTGTCAACCGCCACTGGCTGAACATGACCGTCCCCACCGCATTGTTCCAGTCGGTCAATGCGATTGCGGTGATGGCGGCGGGCGTGGTGCTGGCGTGGCTGAGCAGCCCGAAAGAGAGCGCCCGCTCGGTGCTGCGCGTCTGGCTTAAATTTGCCGTGGGACTGGTATTAATGGGCGGCGGTTTTATGCTGCTGGCGCTAAACGCGCATCAGGCCCGGTTAGACGGGCAGGCATCAATGGGAATGATGATCGCAGGGCTGGCGCTGATGGGCTTTGCGGAGCTGTTTATTGATCCGGTCGCGATGGCGCAAATTACCCGCCTCAACCTGCCTGGCGTCACGGGCGTGCTGACCGGTATTTATATGCTGGCGACCGGCGCGGTCGCTAACTGGCTGGCTGGCGTCGTCGCGCAACAAACCACGGAATCGCAAATTAGTGATACGGCGGTAGCCGCCTACGGACACTTTTTCTCGCAAATGGGCGAGTGGACGCTAAGTTGCGTGGCGCTGATCGTCGCCATTGTCGGCCTGAGATGGGTTTGCACCCGGACTACATCGGCGCTACCGCAGGGCGATTAAACGGTGGTTCGCTGCCCACAAGGAGGAGACGGGCAGCGAATCGGCACATCAGATAGCCGCGTCGTCTTCTTCGCCAGTACGGATACGAATAACGCGGGCGACATCAAAGACAAAGATCTTACCGTCGCCGATTTTCCCCGTCTGCGCGGTACGAATGATGGTATCAACACAGGTATCCACGATGTCGTCAGGCACAACGATTTCAATTTTTACCTTCGGCAGAAAATCCACCATATATTCCGCGCCGCGATACAGCTCGGTGTGGCCTTTTTGACGGCCAAAGCCTTTGACTTCAGTGACCGTCATGCCGGTAATACCTACCTCGGCCAGCGCTTCACGGACATCGTCCAGCTTGAAGGGTTTAATAATCGCATCAATCTTTTTCATGCTATTCCTTGAAAAGGTCGCCTGTGTTTTGATCGGTTAAACGTAACATATTTCGCACTACTTTACGGCATGAAAACTACTCTTTGAAATCATTCGCATCCAGTTCGTGACGGGAGAGTAGCTTATAGAATTCCGTGCGGTTGCGCCCCGCCATCCTTGCCGCGTGCGTCACGTTACCTTTGGTAATTTGCAGTAACTTGCGCAGATAGTTCAGTTCAAATTGGTTTCGCGCTTCGGCAAAAGTTGGCAGCGCGGTGTTTTCGCCTTCCAGCGCCTGCTCGACCAACGCATCGCTGATCACCGGCGAAGAAGTTAACGCCACGCATTGTTCAATGACGTTGACCAGTTGGCGCACGTTGCCCGGCCAGCTTGCCGTCATCAGCCGTTTCATTGCATCAGTAGAAAAGGCGCGAACAAACGGTTTATGCCGCTGTGCCGACTGTCTGAGCAGATGATTAGCCAACAGCGGAATATCCTCGGTACGCTCCGCCAGCGCCGGAATTTTCAGGCTCACGACATTCAGCCGGTAGTACAAATCTTCACGAAATTCGCCCCGCGCCATCGCCTTCGGCAGATCGCGGTGCGTTGCGGAAATAATTCGCACGTCGATATCAATATCGCGATTGCTGCCCAGCGGCCTGACTTTGCGCTCCTGTAACACCCGCAGCAGCTTCACCTGTAACGGCGCGGGCATATCGCCAATTTCATCCAGAAACAGCGTGCCGCCTTCCGCCGCCTGGAACAACCCTTCACGATTGCTCACTGCGCCGGTAAAGGCGCCGCGCGCATGGCCGAATAATTCGGACTCCAGCAACTGTTCCGGCAACGCGCCGCAGTTGATGGCGACAAACGGCTTGTTACTGCGCGGGCTGGCATTATGAATCGCCTGTGCGAAAATCTCTTTCCCGGTGCCGCTTTGTCCGTTAATCAATACGCTGACATCCGACTGCGCGACCATGCGCGCCTGTTCAAGCAGTCGCAGCATCAGCGGGCTACGGGTAACGATAGCGTTGCGCCAGCTATCGTCCGTCGCGGGAGCGGACTGCTCCAGCGCTTCATCTATCGCTTTATATAACGCGTCTCTGTCGATCGGCTTCGTCAAAAAGCTGAATACGCCTTTCTGGGTAGCGGCCACCGCATCCGGAATGGAACCATGCGCCGTCAGAATGATAACCGGCATTCCCGGCTGTACTTTCTGAATTTCTGTGAACAGTTGCATACCATCCATTTCGTCCATGCGCAGGTCGCTTATTACCAAATCCACTTTTTCCCGATGCAGTACCCGCAGTCCTTCCTGGCCGCTCTCTGCGGTCACGACGCTGTATCCTTCACTGGTCAGGCGCATACCGAGCAATTTCAGTAATCCGGGATCGTCATCGACCAGCAGCAGGTGCGCCGGTTTACGGCTTATCATGGCGTTACCTCATCTTGTGACGGCGACGGCGCCGCGCCATCTTCAGACGTCGCGGGTTTGTCATTCGTATGCGGCGTATCGGCGTTGTAATTCCCTGCCGGTTTTCGTGTCGAAAGCTGGCGCTCAATATCGGTTAAACTCTCCAGCTTACGGGTGGTAAGATCGAGCTGCGTTTGCAAGGCCTGTTGCTGCTGGCGCAGCGCATCCAGCTCACTATCTGACGTTTGCTGGAGCTTGCTATAACGCTGACGTTCGGCAGAAAGCGCTAATTGCAACGCCTGACCGTCATGCCAGATTTGGTAGACGGGCCGTACCTGAGCCGGTATTTGCGCGCTTAACGCCTCCAGACGGGTCACTATGGCGCGCCGCTCCGGCGGCGTAATTTTTGCATCCGCCAGTAAAATCCCGCGCCTGAAGGCATTTTGCCAGTTATCATCCGTCAACGCGCGCGCCTCTGCGCGCGACTGAACCGGCATCAGACGATCGGCGCAGTCAATCGTGCGTAGCCAGTACAGCGGATTCGTCTCCACCGCCTGCCCGCGTAGCGACCAGATATCCGCGCACGCCGTCGGGAGATAATCCGCCAGTTGATAATGGGGGAGCGTGTCCTGCGCTGCGCTACCGGGCAGTTGCTGTGAAGCATGGGGAACACATGCGGTCAGCGCCAGACACGATATGCCCACCGGTATTCCCCACCGCAAAAGGCATCGTTTAATAGTTTGGACGAAAACGTGTGACATACGCACCAGGCTTAAATTCATATTAGTGTTTGTCAGATGCAGGCAGCGGCAGCGAGATGCGAAAACAAACTTCCTGCGCTTTGTCATCCACCAGTTGGATCTCTCCCTGCATTCGACGAATACAATCTCTGGCGATACTTAGCCCTAACCCACTGCCTTTTACCGCCCCTTTTCGCTGGTGGCTTCCCTGGAAAAAAGGCTCAAAAATCATTTCTCTTTCGGTTTGCGGAATCGGTTCGCCGCTATTAACCACATCGATATAAACCGTGGAGCCCTGAGAGCGACTACGGATACAAATGTTACCGGATTCAGCGCCATAGTGCACCGCGTTGGAATAGAGATTATCCAGCACGCTCATCAGCAACATGGGCTCTGCTATGCAGCGTTCGGCCTCCAGGTCGACATCGGTATGCATCATTTTAGCGCGGGCAGGCAAACTGTGGGCGGAAACCACCATATCCACAAGCGGCGCGATATCGACCGCTTCCAGCTCTGTGGCACTGTCTACCAGTTTCCGGTTGTAATCAAGCAATTGCTCAATCAATTTTTGTAAATTACGACTGCTGTCATCCAGAATATCGACCACCTCTTTTTGCTCCGGCGTCAGCGGCCCAACCACCTGATCGGCCAGCAGCTCAGTCCCCTCGCGCATACTGGCCAGCGGGGTTTTCAGCTCATGGGACAGGTGACGTAGAAACTGATGGCGCTGGGATTCCAGCCACGCCAGACGCTCACTCAGCCAGATAATGCGCTGCCCCACCGATCGTAATTCACGCGGACCGGTAAAGGTGACGGTATTCCCCAAAGAACGGCCTTCGCCCAGGCGATTAATCATCCGTTCAATTCCTTTCACCGGCCCGATAATCATGCGGGTAAAAAGTAGCACCATCGCCAGACTCACCAGAAATAGTACCAGCGCCTGCCAGCCGAAAAATTGTCCGCGCTCGGCGATTTCTTGTTGTAACTGCTGCCCACGCGAATAAACCACAGTACGCGTCGCCTGCACCATTTCCGTATTCGCGTTGGCAAAGGCCTCCAGACGCGCGGCCGCTGTCGCTTCCGGGCCGCTATCTTTACACTGCAATTGCGCCAGCGCGTTTAAATCCTGGCGTAACGCCTGATACAACTTATCATCCGGCAAGACGCCGGCATGGGCGTCCAGCATATCGCTATAGCGCTTACGCTGGCTTTGATACACTTTTGCCAGCGTCGGATCGTCAAGCACGCAATACTGTCGGTAGCTTCGCTCCATCTCCAGCGCGACGTTGGTCATCGCCTCGCTGCGCCGGGCGTCAATAAGCGTGCTGCGGTTAGTCACCGCAGCCTGATCGCTTAATGCGTTAAGGCTTTGCCACGCCTGCCAGGCCAGAACCAGCAACGGCAGCAGGATCAGCAAAAAAGCCAGCATGACCAATTGTCGTAAAGAACGGGGGAAAACAGACCAGCGCTTCAACGTGTCGCTCACATAAAAGAAGAATAAAAAAGATGCTAACCGAGGGAAGCGCCAGATACAACAAAGCCGGGCTAAACCCGGCTTTGTTATGGAATAAGGCGGTGCCTAACTCGACGTTTCGCCCGGAGGTTGATAAAGCTACGCTATTATCAGAAGTTGGACGGCAGGCACCTTGTTGTGCGTCATTCGAAGTTTATGTAGCGCGTCCCTAAGGGGCTGACATAAGAAGGTGAATGAGCCACTGGTTATCATTATGCAGTAATTGTGCCAACATTCAAAAGACTTTGTTAACACAATGATAGATATGAAAAATATCGTTATTCATGCTAAAAATGGCTCTGTCTGTTTTTTGCCCTTTCTGTCGCCAATCAGCAACACCTGCAACACCTAAAAATAAAACAATTTAAAATCAAATAGTTAAATGTCTCTTTTTGGCGACAACCTATCCCCCACTCATGTCGGGATTTCCCGACACTTTAATCTTGCGGCATAAGCACTAGTTTATTGCCGGATGGCGGCGTAAACGCCTTATCCGGCCTACCGCTTGACGTTCAAGACGGTAGCTTCAACCGCGCTTCCCCGTGGGCCTGTAAACGCCGTCTACAAAAAAGCCCCTCGTGAAGAGGGGCTTAATGGCTATCGGGCTAATTAACCAAGCTGCTTACGCGCATTACGGAAGATACGCATCCACGGGCTATCCTCGCCCCAGTTTTCCGGGTGCCAGGAGTTGGCGACGGTGCGGAATACGCGTTCCGGATGCGGCATCATAATCGTCACCCGACCGTTTTCGGTCGTCACCGCCGTGATGCCGTTCGGCGAACCGTTCGGGTTAGCCGGATAGGTTTCGGTCACCTTACCAAAGTTATCAACGTAGCGCAGGGCGACCAGGCCTTTGCTCTCAAGCGCGTTGAGATGCGCATCGTCCCGCACCTCAACGCGCCCTTCCCCATGGGAAACCGCAATCGGCATCTGTGAGCCTACCATTCCTTGCAGCAGCAGCGATGGGCTTTGCGTCACTTCCACCAGGCTGAAGCGGGCTTCGAAGCGGTCAGAATGGTTACGTACAAAACGCGGCCACAGTTCGCTGCCCGGGATCAGCTCGCGCAGATTCGACATCATCTGGCAACCGTTGCACACCCCAAGCGCCAGCGTCTGCGGACGATGGAAGAAGGTTTCGAATTCGTCGCGCACCCGAGGGTTAAACAAAATGGATTTCGCCCAGCCTTCGCCCGCCCCCAGCACGTCGCCGTAGGAAAAGCCGCCGCAAGCCACCAGCGCATGGAAGTTGCCCAGACCGATACGACCGCCCAGCAGGTCGCTCATATGGACGTCAATCGCGTCAAAGCCCGCACGATGGAACGCCGCCGCCATCTCCACGTGAGAGTTCACCCCCTGCTCGCGCAGTACAGCGACTTTCGGTCGTGCGCCTGTCGCAATGTACGGCGCGGCGATATCTTCATTAATATCAAACGACAGCTTCACGTTGAGGCCCGGATCGGCATCATTCGCTTTCGCCTCGTGTTCCTGGTCAGCACATTGCGGATTGTCGCGCAGACGCTGCATCTGCCAGGTGGTTTCCGCCCACCAGATACGCAGCGTAGTACGGCTTTCGCTGAATACCGTCTGGTCATTAGCGGTAATCACAAAGCGATCGCCAGCCAGAGCCTGACCAAGGTAGTGGACGCAGTCAGCAAGGCCGTACTGCGCCAACAGCGCTTCGACCGCGTCTCTGTCTTCAGCGCGTACCTGAATCACGCCGCCCAGCTCCTCGTTGAACAGCGCAGCCAGATGGTCATCGCCCAGCGCAGCGATATCGACCTGCACGCCGCAGTGGCCGGCAAAGGCCATCTCGGCCAGCGTCACCAGCAGACCGCCGTCGGAACGGTCGTGCCAGGCCAGTAATTTACGCGCAGCGACCAGCGCCTGCATGGCGTCATAGAAGCCTTTCAGTTGCGCGACGTCACGCACGTCCGCGGGTTTGTCGCCAAGCTGACGATAGACCTGCGCCAGCGCCGTTGCGCCCAGCGCGTTGTGGCCCTTGCCAAGATCGATCAGCAGCAAGGCGTTATCTTCCGTTGACAGCTGCGGCGTAAGGGTGTGACGCACGTCTTCCACACGGGCAAACGCGGAAATCACCAGCGACAGCGGCGAGGTCATTTCGCGCTGTTCGTTGCCTTCCTGCCAGCGGGTTTTCATCGACATCGAATCTTTGCCCACCGGAATCGTCAGGCCAAGCTGCGGACAGAGTTCCTCTCCCACCGCTTTAACCGCGTCATACAAACCGGCATCTTCGCCAGGATGACCGGCTGCCGCCATCCAGTTAGCGGAAAGCTTAATGCGCTTGATATCGCCAATCTGCGTCGCGGCAATGTTAGTCAACGCTTCACCGACGGCCAGACGGGCGGAAGCGGCAAAGTCCAGCAGCGCCACCGGCGCGCGCTCGCCAATCGACATCGCTTCGCCGTAGTAGCTGTCGAGGCTGGCGGTAGTGACCGCGCAGTCAGCCACCGGGACCTGCCACGGGCCAACCATCTGGTCACGCGCCACCATACCGGTGACGGTACGGTCGCCAATAGTGACAAGGAAGGTTTTTTCCGCCACGGTCGGCAGATGCAGAACACGATTTACCGCGTCGGCAATCGTGATATCCGCGCGGTTCAGCGCATCGCCTTTCGCCTTCAATGTTTGCACATCGCGGGTCATTTTCGGCGTTTTGCCCAGCAGGACATCCAGCGGCAGGTCGATCGGCTGATTGTCGAAATGGTTATCATGCAACGAGAGATGCTGTTCTTCGGTAGCGTCGCCAATGACCGCATACGGCGCGCGTTCGCGCTTACACAGTTCATCGAACAGCGGCAACTGGTCAGCCGCGACCGCCAGCACATAGCGCTCCTGGGATTCGTTACACCAGATTTCCAGCGGGCTCATGCCCGGCTCGTCGCTAAGAATGTCGCGCAGTTCGAACTTCCCGCCTCGCCCGCCGTCGCTCACCAGCTCCGGCATCGCATTGGAGAGACCGCCCGCGCCCACATCATGGATAAACAAGATTGGGTTAGCGTCGCCCAACTGCCAGCAGCGGTCGATCACTTCCTGGCAGCGGCGTTCCATTTCCGGGTTGTCGCGCTGAACAGAGGCAAAATCGAGATCCGCATCAGACTGGCCGGAAGCCATTGACGATGCCGCGCCGCCGCCGAGGCCGATATTCATCGCCGGGCCGCCAAGGACGATCAGCTTCGCGCCGACGACGATCTCGCCTTTCTGCACGTGATCGGCGCGGATATTACCGATCCCGCCCGCCAGCATGATCGGCTTATGGTAGCCGCGCAGCTCTTCGCCGTTGTGGCTGTTCACTTTCTCTTCATAAGTACGGAAGTAACCGGTCAGCGCCGGGCGACCAAATTCGTTGTTAAACGCCGCGCCGCCCAGCGGACCTTCGGTCATGATATCCAGCGCAGTGACAATACGTTCCGGCTTGCCAAAATCCTCTTCCCACGGCTGTTCAAAGCCCGGAATACGCAGGTTGGAAACGGAGAAGCCCACCAGCCCGGCTTTTGGTTTCGCGCCACGCCCGGTGGCGCCTTCATCACGAATTTCGCCGCCGGAACCGGTCGCCGCCCCCGGCCACGGAGAGATAGCGGTTGGGTGGTTATGCGTTTCGACCTTCATCAGAATGTGCGCGGGCTCCTGATGAAAATCGTAACGGCCAGTATTGTGATCGGCGAAGTAGCGCCCCACCGCAGATCCTTCCATCACCGCGGCATTGTCTTTATAGGCAGAGAGCACATAGTCCGGCGTGGTTTCGAAGGTGTTTTTAATCATTTTAAACAGCGACTTCGGCTGCGGTTTACCGTCGATAATCCAGTCGGCGTTAAAAATCTTGTGCCGGCAGTGCTCGGAGTTCGCCTGGGCGAACATGTACAATTCGATATCGTTCGGGTTGCGTCCCAGTTTGGTAAACGCCTCCTGCAAATAGTCGATTTCATCTTCCGCCAGCGCCAGACCAAGACGCAGGTTGGCGTCAATTAACGCCTGACGGCCTTCTCCCAGCAGATCGACACTGGAAACCGGCGCAGGCTGATGGTGGATAAACAGTTTTTCCGCATCGGTTAAAGAAGAGAACACCGTCTCCATCATACGGTCGTGCAGCTCTGCGGCCACTTGTCGCCACTGTTCCGCCGTCAACGTCGAAGCCTCGATATAGTACGCTACGCCACGCTCCAGACGATCAACCTGTTGCAGGCCGCAGTTGTGGGCGATATCCGTTGCTTTTGAAGACCAGGGGGAGATGGTACCAGGACGCGGTGTGACCAACAGGAGTTTACCCGCCGGCGTATGGCTGCTAAGCGCCGGGCCGTATTGCAACAGACGGGTAAGCTGCGCCTGCTCGCTATCATTTAACGGGGCGTTCAGGTCAGCAAAATGGACATACTCAGCGTATATATTGTGGACCTGGAGGTTGGCAGCCTGAAAGCGCGCCAGCAGTTTATTGATACGGAATGCAGACAGTGCAGGCGAACCACGCAGAATTTCCATCATAAGTCTCTCGTCTTCTAAGCTTTGGTGTGCGCAAGGGGGGAAACGGCCGTCATTATAAAGAATCTGACGCGCCGACGAAACCGTTTGCGTAGAAATAAAATCACCGCTTTTTCTTGTCATACGGTGCGGCTATCGTTGCGAATAAGTTGCCAACTGGCGCATTGTTACGCAAAATGCCGCTCATTAATGACTTATCTATTGCAGCAAAACATCTTTTTCAGCCCGAGGCAACGCACGATCCAGAGAATTAACTAATTGAAAAAATTAAAGATTAATTATCTGTTCATCGGCATATTGACGCTGCTGCTGGCAGCAGCCCTTTGGCCCTCAATCCCCTGGTTCGGTAAAACCGAAAACCATATCGCCGCGATTCAAGCCCGGGGGGTACTGCGCGTCAGTACGATCGACTCGCCATTAACCTATTCCGTTATCAACGGTAAAAAATATGGTCTGGACTATGAACTGGCGCAGCAGTTCGCCAACTATCTCGGCGTGAAGCTGAAAGTGACGGTGCGCCAGAATATCAGCCAATTGTTTGACGATCTGGATAACGGCAATGCCGACCTACTCGCGGCAGGGCTGGTCTACGACAGCGCGCGCGTTAAAAACTATCAGCCCGGTCCCATGTATTACTCGGTTTCGCAACAGCTCGTCTACCGGGTCGGACAATATCGCCCACGTTCGCTGGCGACCGTTAACGAGAATCAGCTTACCATTGCGCCAGGGCACGTCGTGGTCAATGATTTACAGCGTTTAAAAGAGACAAAGTTTCCCGATCTGAGCTGGAAAGTGGATGATAAAAAAGGCTCGACGACGCTGCTGGAAGAGGTCATCAGCGGCAAACTGGATTACACCATTGCCGATTCAGTGGCGATCAGTCTGTTTCAGCGCGTCCATCCCGAACTGGCCGTGGCGCTGGACGTCACGGATGAACAGCCCGTGACCTGGTTTAGCCGACTGGACGACGATAATACGCTCTCCGCCGCGCTGCTCGATTTTTTCAATTCGATCAATGAAGACGGTTCTCTGGCGCGGATCGAAGAGAAATATCTGGGACATGGCGATGATTTCGACTACGTTGATACCCGCTCTTTCCTGCGAGCGGTAGATAACGTCCTGCCGGAGCTGGAACCGTTATTTAAAAAATATGCCAAAGAGATAGACTGGCGCCTGCTGGCGGCGATTTCTTATCAGGAATCACACTGGGACCCGCTGGCGACCTCGCCAACCGGCGTGCGCGGCCTGATGATGCTGACTAAAAATACCGCCCAAAGTCTGGGGCTGACCGACCGTACCGATGCGGAGCAAAGCATCAGCGGCGGCGCTCGCTATCTTGAAGATATGATGGCTAAAGTTCCCGAAACCGTTCCGGAAGACGAGCGTATCTGGTTTGCCTTAGCCGCCTACAATATGGGTTATGCGCACATGCTCGATGCCAGATCGCTGACGGTAAAAACCAAAGGCAATCCGGATAGCTGGACCGATGTGAAGCAGCGTTTGCCTCTGTTAAGCCAAAAACCGTATTACAGTAAGCTAACCTACGGTTACGCGCGTGGACATGAGGCTTATGCTTATGTGGAAAATATCCGTAAATACCAGATAAGTTTAGTGGGGTATTTGCAGGAAAAAGAAAAGCAGGAAGCGGAAGCCATGAAACTGGCGCAGGATTACCCGGCGGTGTCGCCGGAGGAGCTGAATAAAGCGCCCTTCCCCCTCCTGTCGTTTTTATCGCAGTCATCAGGCTACCTGACGCATTCGCCGTCTTTACTGTTTACGCCGCAGAAGAAAGAAGAAAAATAGCGCGATGGTCTTATCGGATGGCGACGCGCAACGTCTTATCCGGCATTGCGCTATACTGTCGGCCCCGCGCCTTCCGCACGGTCGGCTTTCTTCAGGGCTTTAATTTCCTGACGACGCATACGGAAAAAATCACTGAGCAGCGTCGCACATTCATCGCGCAGCACCCCTTCAATAATGTCGACCCGGTGATTCATTCCCGGATGGTGCAGCACATCAATTAGCGATCCGGCCGCGCCGGTTTTTGCATCGCGCGCGCCAAAGACAACGCGTCCAATGCGGCTATGCACCATAGCGCCTGCGCACATCACACAGGGTTCCAGTGTGACATACAGCGTGGTATCCAGTAACCGATAATTCTGCAATACCAGACCGCCCTGACGCAGCGCCATTATTTCAGCATGCGCAGTAGGATCGTGGCGGCCAATGGGTCGGTTCCAGCCTTCGCCAATGACGCGATGGTTATGCACCAATACCGCGCCAACCGGAACCTCGCGTTCGTCCCAGGCGCGTTTCGCCAGCGTCAGCGCGTGGCGCATCCAGTATTCGTGATCTAATTCGACATCAGACAAAGAGGTAACTCCGGTAATGAAAGCGGGCGGCATTATACACAGACGCTATGCGTTTCACTATTCGAGCTGCTGCAGCTCGCCGTGCGGCGTCACCCGCCAGCGATGCTGGCAAAAATAAAGCAGCGGGTTATCCTGTTTGCTGTCGCTGTAGCCGCTATAAAGACGCAGCGGCGTACCGATTTTACGTTCCAGTTGCGCGACTTTTTCATGGCCCAGACAGCGCACGGTTAATACCCAGCCGCCATACCGTCGCGCCATCTGGCTGGCGATGAGGTTAACGCGCGGCAGCCACGGCGTATCAAAATAGACTTGCTCTACCAATGATTGCGGAGAACCGGTAATAAGCCAGATATCCGCGTCAGAGCTCAATAGATAGGTGGTCAGACGCTCCTGTACAACCGGAAACGCCGTGACGTTAGCGCGAAACCAACGGACAAAATCCGCCTGATGCGCCTGCAAACGCGTTTCGCTATGGCCAAAAGTACAGCCCCACAATAACAGACTCATCGGCCAGCGGGCCGCACGCCCTTTTACCAGTAAACCGATACCGATAATGGGCAACAACGGCAGTACGAGCAGCGCATTTAGCGGCTGACGGCGCAGCAAATAACGCAGAAAACTGCCGAACATATCCTGTTGATGTAACGTTCCATCCAAATCAAAAAAGACGACACGACGCTCGTGGCTGACCAAACCTTACTCCTCTGGATCATTGAACCCCAGCAGCCAGGTAAAAATAAACCCGGCAATTACCGCTATTAAATAGCCTAACAGATAGAACAGGACTTTTCCGGCAACAATTGTTAATGCCAGCGGCAAACCGGAAATACCAAAGGTAATTACCGTCGCCACTTTCCAGTAGCTGATCAACGCCCCGCCTACCGCGCCGCCGAGGCAAGCGCCAATAAATGGCTTACCCAATGGCAGCGTGACGCCAAAAATCAGCGGCTCGCCAATCCCCAGCAGTCCGACCGGAAGCGCGCCTTTAATCACCTTTTTGAGCCGCGCATTGCGGGTTTTCATCAGTACGGCAATGGCCGCGCCTATCTGACCAACGCCCGCCATCGCCAGGATGGGAAACAGCGCGTTATAGCCGTGCGCTTGCACCAGCTCCACATGAATAGGCACCAGCCCCTGATGCAGCCCGGTCAGTACCAACGGCAGGAAGGTTCCGGCTAACACCGCGCCCACCAGAAAACCGCCGCGATCGATAGCCCAGGACGCGCCGTGAGCGATAGCGTCTGAAATCCAGCCGCCAAGCGGTTGCAGAGCGACAATCGCTACCGCGCCGGTGATAACAGTCGTCAATAAAGGGTTAAGAATTAACTCCAGCGACCCCGGCAGCAGCTTACGGAACTGGCGCTCAATCCAGCACATTAACGCCACCACCAGCAGGACGGCGATAACGCCGCCCCGTCCCGGCTGAAGCGCCTCGCCAAAGAGCGTAATCTGCGCCAGTTGCGGGCTGGAAAGGATCCCCGCCATCACGCCGCCTAACGCCTGCGATCCGCCAAAGACTTTCGCGGTATTGACGCCAACCAGAATGTTCATGATAGCGAACACCGCGCTACCAAATATCCCCATCAGGCCCAGCAGGTTAGGATAGTGGACGGCAACATCGCCGACGATATCCGGACGTTTAAGAATGTTGATAATGCCGGTAATCAAGCCGGATGCGATAAAGGCGGGGATAAGCGGTATAAAAACATTCGCCAGCTTACGCAACGCATCGCTCATCGGCGCTTTATACTTCGCTTTCGCCTCGGATTTGGTACGCGCCATAGCATCGTCCGGCTTTACACCACCTGCGGCAATCTGCACGCGCATCGCATCAACCACCTGCGCAGCCTTCCCCGGCCCAACGATCAGCTGATGTTGCTCCCCTTGCTTTACGTATCCACTGACGCCAGGCAACGCTTTTAAGCGCGGAATATCCAGTTGGCTGTCGTCCTGTACCTCCACTCTGACTCGCGTCATACAGTTTTCCAGGCGCAGAATATTTTGCTCTCCGCCGATACCACGTAAAATGTCGCTGGCGAGCGCTGCCGTCTTATCCATACACACCTCTTTAGTGTTCTAACGCCGCCCTTAAAAAGCCCTGATGAGCGGCGAGTTTTTCCCTGGCGGCTGCAGCATCCAGCCCCGTAAGCGCCATCAAAATGGCGGGCTTAACCTCAAAATCGGTCTGTTTCAGCAACGTTTCCGCCTCTTCACGACCTATCCCGGTCGCTTCAACGACCATCCGACACGCGCGATCGACCAGTTTGACGTTGGTGGCTTTCATATCCACCATCAGGTTCTGATAGACCTTACCGAACTTCACCATCGCGCCGGTAGAAATCATATTGAGCACCATTTTCTGCGCGGTGCCGGATTTCAGCCGCGTGGAGCCGGTAAGCGCTTCCGGCCCGACAACGGGCGAAATAGCGATATTAGCCTCCCGCGCAATAGGCGAATCTGGATTACAGGAGACGGCAACAGTGGTACAACCGGACTGTCGCGCATAGCGCAGGCCACCAATCACATAGGGTGTACGACCCGACGCCGCGAGCCCCACGACCAGATCCTGTTCTTGCAGATTTAGTGCGACAAGATCGTCTTCGCCTGCCTGTTGGCTGTCTTCCGCGCCTTCGACCGCTTTCAACAACGCGCCCGGCCCGCCGGCAATCAGCCCGACGACCAGACCGTGCGGAACGCCAAACGTCGGGGGGCATTCTGAGGCATCCAGTACGCCAAGCCGACCACTGGTGCCCGCGCCCATATAGATGATACGTCCGCCAGACTTCAGCGCCGCCGCCGCGGCATCCACCGCACGCGCAACGTCAGGCAGAGTGGCTTTTACTGCTTCCGCTACCCGCGTATCCTGTTCATTAAAACGCTTAACTAATTCAGGAGTAGGCAACGCATCCAGATCCATCGTTTGCGGGTTACGGGTTTCAGACACTAAGGTACCGAGATTCATTTTTGTCCCTCTGGAATTTTTAATTCATAATAAGCGTCCATGATGGAATAGAATATTCCCCCAGGCGAGTGAAATTTCGTTTTGTCGTCGCCATCACGTTTCGCAGGAGCTGCCCATGAACTGTTTGATTCGTATTCGCCAGCGTTATCCGGATCTCGCGCAAAGCGACAGGAAACTGGCGGATTATCTGCTCGCGCAACCGGATACGGCGCGGCATCTGAGCTCGCAGCAACTGGCGGCCGAAGCGGGCGTCAGCCAATCCAGCGTAGTCAAGTTCGCGCAAAAACTGGGGTTTAAAGGGTTTCCGGCGTTGAAACTGGCTCTCAGCGAAGCGTTGGCCAGCAATCCTAATCCGCATTCCGTTCCCGTTCATAACCAGATTCGCGGCGACGATCCGATGCGCCTGGTCGGGGAAAAATTAATTAAAGAGAATATGGCGGCGATGCACGCCACGCTGGACGTTAACAGTGAAGAAAAGCTGTTAGAAAGCGTCACGATGCTGCGCCACGCCCGCCGTATTGTGATCACCGGGATTGGTGCCTCTGGGCTGGTGGCGCAAAATTTTGCCTGGAAGCTACTGAAGATTGGCATTAACGCGGTGGTTGAGCGCGATATGCACGCCCTGCTGGCGACGGTGCAGGCGCTGGCGCCGGAGGATCTGCTGCTGGCGATCTCTTATTCCGGGGAACGGCGCGAGCTGAACCTGGCGGCGGACGAAACATTACGCGCAGGCGCGAAGATCCTGGCCATTACCGGTTTTTCACCCAACGCCTTGCAGCAGCGCGCCACCCGCTGTCTGTATACGATTGCTGAAGAGCAGGCGACGCGCAGCGCCGCTATCTCCTCAACACATGCGCAAATGATGTTGACCGACTTACTGTTTATGGCGCTGGTACAACAGGATTTAGAGCGGGCGCCGGAGCGTATTCGCCATAGCGAGGCGCTGGTAAAAAAACTGGTTTGAAAATGGCTCTTCCGCCTCATGCAGAAGAGCTATCAAGTTTATTGCGCTTCTTTCGCGTGAATCAATTGCGTCAGGAGTGTGTTAACCGGTACGGCAATATTGTTCTGAGCGCCGATTCGCGCAATCGCACCATTTAAATAGTCGATTTCAGTCAGTCGGCCTTTATGTAAATCCTGATGCATAGAAGGATAGTGGTGGCCGCTCTCACGCGGATCGAACACTTTCTTCACCGTATTCATCACCATTTGCTCAGTCAACGGAATATTCTGGCTGGCAGCAACCAATACAAACTCATCAACTACCGCTTGCGCTAAATCTAAAGCACCAGGCCGCTGACCAAATCCGCCGACATTACAATCCAGTAACGCGCAATAGGTGTTCATTACGCTATTAAAGGCTGCTTTCTTCCAGATCGATAATAATACGTCAGGGCTTATTTCAGCATTCAATCCAGCGCTATTAAGGGTGGCAATGACCTTAGCCTCTTGAGCCGAATCCTGGCTGGCAATCGGCTGCAGTTCAATCGTTCCGGTACCGGTGGCCATAATATGCCCAGCCCCCTCCAGTTCGCTGGACCATAACGTCACACCCGCATAGATTTTCTGCCGATCGACATATTTCTCCAGCGTTTCAATATTTCCCAGGCCGTTAGATAAAATCATCACTACTTTCGCGGCTGGCAGTAATGGCTTAATACGCTGTAACATGCTATCCAGCTGCATGGCTTTGGTAAACAGAATAACCAGCTCAAACTCCCCCTGGGATTCATCGGCCAACATAGCAGGGATGGGGTAATACTTCTGAGTCGTTTCCGTTTCGACAAACAACCCCTTGCTACGAATAGCGTCGACATGCTCCTGCCAGCCATCAATAAGCGTCACGTCGTGCCCGGCCTCCAGCAGCATATAGCCAAAACGACATCCCATAGCGCCTGCACCTGCGATTGCAATTTTCATTTTTATTTCCTTATTATCTGATTAATGAATTTTGGCTAAAACCGTTGCGACATATTTCTTCGTTATCAGGGTCAACACGACTCCAATAAGCAATAGCACCGTTGTCAAAATAAATACTGTATTGTAGCTTCCGGTATATTTTGCAATAGCGGACGTTACATAAGGAGCAATAACCGCACCGACGGCAAAACCAAAATACATAAAGCCGTAGTTTAGCCCCTGGTTACGCATACCAAAATTCTGGCTGGTCAAGCCAGGGAAGATAACTAATATACCGGCATAAGCAAAGCCCACGCCCAGAGCGCTGAAATAAAATACCGAAGTATTGCCATTGAAGAAAAATAACAGCAGCATACACAAGCAAGTAAAGAGGTAAACAATAACCAGCGTATTATAGCCGCCTAATTTATCGGTTAACCCTCCCCAGAACAGGCGACCGATCGAGTTAAATATCGAGACCAGGCTAACGACTAATGCACCGGACAGTAAACCGTACTGCGTCATACCAATTTGCGCAGAACTTGAGCTAATTACCATCCCAGAGAACACGCCCAGCGCCAGAATCATAAACAGCAGCCAGAAGCGCAGATCTTTCAGCATGTGCCGATAGTCTTTATCCAGAGGCGACGCTTTAATTCCTCCACTATCTTTTGCTGGCGCGCTACGAATAAAGAACTGGACGATAAAAATAACCACCAGATAAACAATACCCAGATATAACAACGCCCGACTAACATCGTGAGTTTGCGCCATAAAATATTCGGCCAGGCGGGTGCAAAGTAGCGTCCCGACGCCAACACCCGCCAGTACGATACCGCTGGCCAGACCGCGACGGTCAGGGAAAAATTTCAGAATATTATTAAGATTACCCGTAAAAGCCAGGCCCGATCCCAACCCGGCAATGACGCCGTAGGTTAAAAACAGCATGGGCAAATTATCCACAAACCCGGACAAGATAAAACCTAAAGAAAACAGGATACCGCCGATAACTATCGCCTGCTTTCCTTTACCATTGTCGATCATTCTCCCGCCCCAAATCATCGGTAAAGGAATGATCCCCATGTTGATAGAGAATGCTAACGCCAGCGTAGCCGGATCCCAGTGATATTGCGCCATGAGTGGTGTTTTGAAATAGCTAAATGCGTAGACGCCCCCGAGCACAAAATTGATGCACACGTGAGCGGCAAGCATTCCCCAGCGGTTGATTGATGCCGACATAATTTTCCCTTTTTAAAATGCACTGATCACAGTTTAAAAAAAGCAAAATAGGCAAACAATTTGGTATTTTTTATAATCGTTATAACAAAACCCAATCGATTGGCATTAAATTTTAATGAATATCAAACAACTACATTCCTTCCTGATATTGTGTGATGAATTACATTATGGTCGGGCAGCCAGTCGCCTGTTTATCACTCAGCCATCATTAAGTCAGCAAATCAAACAACTTGAGTCATCACTTAAAACAATATTATTTAAGCGAAAAGGTAGAGGAATTAAATTAACAAAAGCAGGCATTATTTTGCAACGACACGCTAACAAAATAATGCTGGATTTAAAAAATGCCGAAAATGAACTTCTACCCTATCAGGACCAACAGCGCGATACTATTTCAATCGGGGTGTCAGGCAGCTACCTGGTCCTGCCCGCTTTTCGCAACTTTATGGCGCACCATCCGGAAATATCTTTAAATGTTAAAGAGTTCTCAACTGAGCAAACCATTAAAAAGCTGACGGATAGCGCCGTTGATATTGGCATTGTTTATCGAACAGCGCTCCCTGCCCAGCTAAGCTCGACCATGCTGTTTGAAGATGAAATTATCGCTGCAATTCCACTTTCTCATCCTCTGGCGACACGCGAACGTCTGCATTTAAAAGATTTAAACGACCAGCCCATTATCGTGCTTAATGACTCTCTGCTATTAAGAGGGATCATCACCACAGAATTTAATAACCGCAAAGTCGTCCCTAACGTCATCTGCGAACTGGATAACCACTACTCATGCCTTGAGTATGCCGAAGCGCAGATTGGCATCGCATTTATTACCCGCTCGCTAACCCATTTATCGACACCCAAAAATGTTCGCCTGGTTTCACTGGGCATCCCCGCATTCTTTATTCCTGTCATGCTGGTGCACAGTAATGACCTTTCACTGGATAACGCAACCATCTGCCTGCTCAAGCAGATCAAAAATTTTTACACTGTAGATAACAAATCAGCGCCAGAAAAGAGCTGGCCCGAGCAGAAAATAGGCGTATAATACCCGCCCGATTTGTGTTGTTTCTGAGAATTTCCTGATGGCGCTGTTAATCACCAAAAAATGTATCAATTGCGATATGTGCGAGCCGGAGTGCCCGAATGAGGCGATTTCAATGGGCGACAGCATTTATGAGATTAACAGCGACAAATGCACCGAGTGTGTAGGCCATTACGAAACGCCGACCTGTCAGAAAGTCTGCCCGATCCCCAATACGATTTTGCAGGATCCCGCCCATGTCGAAACCGAAGAACAGTTGTGGGATAAGTTTGTTCTGATGCATCACGCAGATAAACTGTAAGCGGGTTAACGCACTTCCAACGCAACAATGCCTGATGGCGCTATGCTTATCAGGCCGACAATATATCGGCCTGTAGGTCAGATAACGTGTTTACGCCGCCATCCGGCAAATCTAACTTTCCAGAATGACCGTGGCGCAGGCGTAATGGCGTTCATCGGCCAACGTGACATGCATGTGCGCCACACCGAGTTTTTCCGCCAGCGTTAACGCCTCGCCCCACAGCCGCAAACGTGGTTTTCCCAGCTCATCGTTAAACACTTCGAACTGATTAAACGCCAGACCGTTGCGGATGCCGGTGCCAAAAGCTTTCGCTGCCGCCTCTTTGACCGCAAAACGCTTGGCGAGAAAACGCACCGGCTGCTGATGCGTCTCCCAGATAGCCCACTCGTTGTCACTGAGCACACGCCTTGCCAGACGTTCGCCGGAACGGGAGATCACTGCCTCAATGCGGGCAATCTCTACAATATCCGTTCCCAGGCCGAGAATCGCCATTAGCCGCGCGCTTCCAGCATCAAACGTTTCATTTCAGCCACCGCCTCTTTCAGCCCCGTCATCACCGCCCGACCAATAATGGCATGACCGATATTGAGCTCGTGCATTTCCGGCAGTGCGGCAATAGCTTTGACGTTATGGTAGGTCAGGCCATGACCCGCATTTACTTTTAGCCCCAGACGGGCCGCCAGGGTCGCGGCGCTGGCAATACGCGCCAGCTCTTTTGCCTGTTCCGCATCGGTTTCTGCGTTGGCGTAGCAGCCGGTATGGATTTCGATAAACGGCGCGCCGACTTCCGCCGCCGCGTTGATTTGCCTTTCATCGGCATCGATAAAGAGCGAAACCTGGATGCCAGCCGCCGCCAGGCGCGCACAGGCATCACGCATTTTATCGCGCTGTCCGGCCACATCCAGGCCGCCTTCGGTGGTGACTTCCTGGCGTTTTTCCGGCACCAGACAACAGAAATGCGGCCTGGTTTCTACGGCGATCGCCAGCATCTCTTCGGTCACCGCCATCTCCAGATTCATACGCGTATGCAGCGTCTGACGCAGAATGCGCACATCGCGATCGGTAATGTGGCGACGATCTTCGCGCAGGTGTACGGTAATGCCGTCCGCGCCTGCCTGTTCAGCAATAAACGCCGCCTGTACCGGATCCGGATAGTCGGTGCCGCGCGCATTACGTAACGTGGCAATGTGGTCAATATTGACGCCTAACAGTAATTCAGCCATGACAATCCTCGTTAATCTTTCTTCGTTTTTACTGTGCGTTTGGGCATAAATTGCCGGAACAGCTCCCGGCTTTTTAACGGTTTTCCCCCAAGATACGGCTTTAATGCCATACGGGTAAAGCGTTTAGCGGCACGCAGGGTATCTACATCCGGAAATTCCCGCGCCTCCAGCGCTTTCAGGTGCCGTCCGGTAAAGGTGTTGTTATCGATGACGACGCTGGCGAAAAAGCCTTTTTCTTCGCGGTAACGGTAGGTCATGGTGTCATCCACCCGTTCGCCGCTGCCTGCACAGTGGGTGAAATTGACGCCATACCCCAGATGTCCCAGCAACGCCAGTTCGAAACGTCGCAACGCTGGTTCAGGCGAGCCGGTGGTTCCCGCCAGCGCCTGAATACAGTTCAGATAATCAAAAAAGAGTTCGGAGAAGCGCGTTTCATATTCCAGTACGCGAGAGAGGAGTTCGTTGATGTACAGGCCGCTATAGAGCGTAATACCGCTTAACGGCAGCGCCAGAGAAACTGCCTCGGCGCTGCGCAGGGTTTTCACCTCGCCGCGTCCGCTGTAGCGTAGCAATAACGGTGTAAAAGGCTGTAACGCGCCTTTCAGATTGGAACGTTTAGATCGCGCGCCTTTGGCGACAAGGCGCACGCGCCCCGATTCTTCCGTGAAGACGTCCAGCATCAGGCTGGTTTCGCTCCAGGGGCGACTGTGCAGGACAAATGCGCGCTGCCACCCTTCCACGCTGTGTTAACTCACAGATCGTCTACGTAACCGAGACTGCGCAGAGCGCGTTCGTCATCGGCCCAGCCGGATTTCACTTTCACCCACAGTTCCAGGTGTACCGGCGCTTCGAACATCTCCTGCATGTCTTTACGCGCTTCAATACCAATGGTTTTGATTTTGGCGCCTTTGTTGCCAATCACCATCTTCTTCTGCCCTTCGCGCTCGACGAGGATCAGCCCGTTGATATCATAGCCGCCGCGTTCGTTGGTAACAAAACGTTCAATCTCAACGGTAACGGAATACGGCAGCTCGGCGCCGAGAAAACGCATCAGCTTTTCACGGATGATTTCAGACGCCATAAAGCGCTGAGAGCGATCGGTGATGTAATCTTCCGGGAAGTGGTGAATCGCTTCCGGTAAATGTTTACGCACGATACCGGCAATGGTATCGACGTTCATACCCGTTTCAGCAGAGATCGGTACGATATCAAGAAAGTTCATCTGGCTTGCCAGGAACTGGAGGTGCGGCAGCAAATCGGCTTTTTCCTGCACGTTATCCACCTTGTTAACGGCGAGAATAACCGGCGCTTTGCCATCGCGCAGTTTGTTCAGGACCATTTCGTCGTCCGGCGTCCAACGGGTGCCTTCCACAACGAAAATCACCAGCTCAACGTCGCCAATCGAACTGCTCGCCGCCTTATTCATCAAACGGTTAATGGCGCGCTTTTCTTCCATATGCAGACCCGGGGTATCGACATAGATTGCCTGATACGGGCCTTCGGTATGAATACCGACAATGCGGTGGCGCGTGGTCTGCGCTTTACGGGAAGTGATCGAAATCTTCTGCCCAAGCAGTTTGTTCAGCAAGGTGGATTTGCCAACGTTCGGACGTCCGACGATGGCAATAAATCCGCAGTAAGTTTTGTCGGTGCTCATTCCAACTCCAGTTTTTTCAGCGCCTGTTCGGCGGCAGCCTGCTCCGCCTTACGACGGCTGGAACCCGTGCCAACCACCGGTTCGCTCAGGCCGCTGACCTGGCAGTGGATAGTAAATTCCTGATCGTGCGCCTCGCCGCGCACCTGCACAACCAGGTAAGATGGCAGCGGCAGATGGCGACCCTGCAAATACTCCTGCAAGCGCGTTTTAGGATCTTTTTGTTTATCGCCCGGACTTATCTCATCCAGACGGGTTTTATACCAGTTAAGGATTAACTGCTCGACGGTCTGGATATTGCTATCGAGAAATACTCCGCCGATTAACGCTTCCACGGTGTCCGCCAGAATGGACTCCCGACGAAATCCGCCGCTTTTTAATTCGCCCGGCCCTAAACGCAGGCACTCGCCTAAATCAAATTCACGGGCTAATTCCGCCAGCGTATTACCACGTACCAACGTGGCGCGCATACGGCTCATATCTCCCTCATCCACCCGTGGAAAACGGTGATAAAGCGCGTTAGCGATAACGAAGCTCAGGATTGAATCGCCTAAAAATTCCAGGCGTTCGTTATGTTTACTGCTGGCGCTGCGGTGAGTTAATGCCTGCTGCAACAGCTCCTGATGATTAAAAGTGTAGCCCAGCTTCCGTTGAAGCCGATTAATTACGATGGGGTTCATGCGATACCAATAAATGAATGCGTCAACAATCCAGCACACGAAACAGACCTGATACACGTCATCTGTCCTGCCGCATCGCTGCAGCGGAAAGAAGGTTGTCTATAACCAACGCTGTTTCGTGTGCCGTGGCGACCAAACGGCGCCAACCTAAAACTTCGGGGGAATATTCTATACACAACGACAGGGGATGTCGTTAGTCTGAGGGAATTTATCCAGGAAATAATTCACGCTGCCGCTAAAAAGACGACAGCGTGAACGATCATTTCGTCACAGTTAGTGAATACCGCCGATACGACTCAGGCGTACGCCTGTCGGCCACTCCCCTTCCTGCTTGTCAAAGCTCATCCAGATAGCGACCGCTTTACCGACCAGATTCGCTTCCGGAACAAATCCCCAGTAACGGCTATCCGCGCTGTTATCGCGGTTGTCGCCCATCATGAAATATTGTCCCGGTGGTACAACCCAGGTCGCCAGCGGTTGTCCTGGCTGTTGGTAATACATGCCCAACTGATCCTGAGCTATCGGCACCATCAGGATGCGGTGCGTCACATCGCCCAACGTCTCTTTACGTTCGGTCAGGCGAATGCCGTTTTCTTTCGTCTCGTTTAGCGGAACCTCAAAGAAACCGCTGGTCGCTTCTCCGCCGTTACGGCGGGCAAAGGTCTGTACAAAATCACTCGGCTCAACGTTAGAGTAGGTAACCGGCAGCGCATTTTCGCACGCCTGACCGGAGCTACAGCCAGGCTGAATCGTCACCTCTTTCGCAACCGGATCATAAGTGATTTTATCGCCCGGCAAACCGACTGCGCGTTTGATGTAATCTAACTTAGGATCTTCCGGATATTTAAATACCACAATATCCCCGCGCTTTGGATGACCGGTTTCAATCAGGGTTTTCTGGTAGATCGGATCTTTAATGCCGTAGGCAAATTTTTCCACCAGAATAAAATCGCCGATAAGCAGTGTCGGCATCATTGAGCCTGACGGGATCTGAAAGGGTTCATAAAGAAATGAACGAACGATCAGAACGATCGCCAGAACCGGGAAAACCGACGCCCCGGTCTCCAGCCAGCCCGGCTTAGGCGCCACTTTATTGAGCGTAGCGTTATCCAGCGCATCTCCCGACGCCGTTTGCGCGGCAGCCTGGCGCGCCCGACGTTTTGGCGCGAAAACAAACTTATCAACGCACCATAAAATGCCCGTCACCAGTGTGGCTATCACCAGAATCAGGGCAAACATGTTCGCCATGCCAACTCCTTAGGGATTATTTATTGTCTTTACCGACATGCAGAATGGCGAGGAACGCCTCCTGAGGCAGCTCGACGTTACCGATCTGCTTCATGCGTTTCTTACCTTCTTTCTGTTTCTGCAGCAGTTTTTTCTTACGACTGATATCACCGCCGTAGCACTTCGCCAGCACGTTTTTACGTAACTGTTTTACCGTCGAACGGGCAATAATATGCGTACCAATCGCCGCCTGAATCGCGATATCAAACTGCTGACGTGGGATCAAATCTTTCATCTTCTCCACCAGCTCGCGACCACGGCTTTGCGAGTTATCACGGTGTGTGATCAGCGCCAGCGCATCGACACGTTCGTTGTTGATTAACACATCAACACGCACCATGTCGGAAGCCTGGAAGCGCTTGAAGTTATAATCCAGAGACGCATAGCCGCGCGACGTTGATTTCAGACGGTCAAAGAAGTCGAGCACCACTTCCGCCATCGGGATTTCATAGGTCAACGCGACCTGGTTACCGTGATACACCATGTTAGTTTGTACGCCGCGTTTCTCAATACACAGCGTAATAACGTTACCTAAATAGGCTTGTGGTAACAGCATATGACATTCGGCGATAGGCTCGCGCAGTTCATAAATGTTATTCAACGGCGGCAGCTTGGAGGGGCTATCAACATAGATAGTCTCTTTCGCCGTTGTTTCTACTTCATACACCACGGTCGGCGCAGTGGTGATCAGATCCAGATCGTATTCGCGTTCCAGACGCTCCTGAATGATCTCCATGTGCAACAGGCCGAGGAAACCGCAGCGGAAACCAAAGCCCAGCGCCGAGGAGCTTTCCGGTTCATAAAACAGTGAGGCATCGTTCAGGCTCAGCTTGCCGAGCGCGTCGCGGAAACTTTCATAATCGTCGGAGCTGACCGGGAACAGACCTGCATAGACCTGCGGTTTCACCTTCTTAAAGCCCGGCAACGCTTTTTCCGCTGGGTTACGCGCTGAGGTTAAGGTATCACCAACTGGCGCGCCGAGGATATCTTTAATGGCGCAGACCAGCCAGCCTACTTCGCCGCACTTCAGCTCGGTACGATCAACCTGTTTTGGCGTGAAGATCCCCAGGCGGTCAGCGTTGTAGGTCTGCCCGGTGCTCATCACTTTAATTTTGTCGCCTTTACGCATGGTGCCGTTTTTAATACGCACCAGCGATACCACGCCCAGGTAGTTATCGAACCAGGAGTCAATAATCAGCGCCTGCAGCGGGCCGTCCGGATCGCCTTGCGGCGGCGGGATATCGCGCACCAGGCGTTCCAGAACATCCGTCACGCCGACACCCGTTTTGGCGGAGCAGCGTACCGCGTCCGTCGCATCGATACCGACAATGTCTTCGATTTCTTCCGCCACACGCTCCGGATCGGCGGCCGGCAGGTCAATCTTGTTAAGCACCGGCACCACTTCAAGATCCATTTCCATCGCGGTGTAGCAGTTCGCCAACGTTTGCGCTTCTACGCCCTGGCCGGCATCCACCACCAGCAGCGCGCCCTCGCAGGCGGCTAACGAACGGGAAACTTCATAGGAAAAGTCAACGTGTCCCGGCGTGTCGATAAAGTTCAGTTGATAAGTTTCACCATCAGACGCTTTAAAATCCAGCGTCACACTCTGGGCTTTAATAGTAATACCGCGCTCACGCTCAAGATCCATCGAATCAAGTACCTGAGCTTCCATTTCACGGTCAGACAGGCCACCGCAGATTTGGATAATACGGTCAGACAGCGTCGATTTACCGTGGTCAATGTGAGCAATGATCGAAAAGTTACGTATGTTCTTCATAGAGATAAATTATTATGCCTTACGCCTGGTTGACCAGACTTTAGAGGTCGCTGTTCTGAGCTTAACGTCTGTTTTAACTGAAACGCCGCATTCTACACTACAACGCTAAGGCGAGGAAATGTTCATAGTGTAAGGAGAGCGGGAACTGGAAAACGCCTCGCTTTTTTCCTGTAAAACACCGCAACGCAGGAAAAGCGCATGCTTATCGGGACAACAACCCAACGCGGCAGGTGTACCGTTGGGCAAAACGTTTACTGGCGCGTTTCGATTGAGGTAGTTTCGACGCGAACAAGGTCCGGCGGGAGGGCAACGTTTAAAATCACCGGCTGCCAGGCGTCACGCTCCGCCAGTTTTCGGGAATAGCCGCGGGCAACCAGAAAACCGCCCACGCCGCCCAGCACGGCCCCGCTTAATGCGGCAAGGTCAGATCCAAACAGCATCTGAAAAAGCGCCGCACAAAGAAATAGCCCCGCTAAAGGCGACATATAAACCAGCAACGCCGAACCTAAAAGGCTTTTTTCGGCGATGCCCAACTCGACTTTCTGCCCCGGCGCCAGCGGCTCCGCGCTTGGCACAACAATGGTATGCGTGGTTTGCGGCCCTAATTTATTCAGCACGCGACTGCCGCATCCCGCACGGGAGGCGCAGCTGCTGCATGACGCTTTAACGTCGCAGCTCACCACCGCCTGACCATTCTGCCAGGAGACAACGGTTGCCCACTCTTTAATCATTGTACTGCCCTGAATTTGATACTGTCGGCAATGCGCTTCGCCGTTTGCGGCGGAAGCTCGCCGACAATGGTGATTTCCGCGTTGTCGCGAACGCTGCTATAAACCGTTCGGCGCCCGGTGCGCAGCATCTGATCGCTGCTGTTTTGCGTCGCCCGGTTCACATTGACGGAAAAGCTAAACAGACCGTCAGAATAAAGCCGCGATTCGATAGGCAGGTTATCCATCGTCGGCAACGGACGACGGCTGCTGGAAACTTCGCTAAAGCCTTGCGGCACCCATGATGGACTCCAGTTAAATTTCGTTTTTTCCCCACCGGGAACAGAAAGCAGCGGCGGCAGATTCGCCTTCGCCAGCGCCTGCATGTTGCTGCCGATATCCTGACTCACCGTGAACGCAATAACGCGGAACTGCTCCAGCGTCTCGCCATCGCGATCCAGCAGATCAACGCGCATCGGCAGTTTGGTGTCCATGTCCATCCAGACGATATAGCTATAACGCGTACCATCGCGCGCCACAACGCGGATAACTTCGCACAATCTGTCTGCGATACGGGTGCGTCCGACAGAAATAAAGTCGTAGTAAGGTGCCAGGCGCTTGAAGTCGGTGTAAATCAGGGAAGGCAGAGAATCGACAATATAATCACCGTTCAGGGTGAACGGCTCAAGGCCCGGTTCAAAATAACTGATTTCATTACCACGTTGTACGACCTCCCGGCGGGGACCGTCCAACTGTAGCAATTGCGCAAGCGGGCGACCATCCAGGCGTGCGTGTCGATAACGTAGAGATTCAACGCCTTGTTTCGTGATGCTGACGAATGACAGCTCGTAATTCAGTGACTGACTGGCGATGTTCATCTGCTGCAATAACGCCCCGGACGCAGGGTCGGCCGAGGCGTTTGCTGAGAAGAACAGGCTAGCCGCCACAAGGGACATGGCAAACCAAAGTTGCTTCATTACTGCGATTGCGTTCCTAAAGTTTGGATTCCTGGCACCTGTACCGCGGCTTGCTGGGTTTGCGCCTGCTCAAACTGAAGCTGTTCGGAGTGCAGTCGGCGCTGCAGTTCATAGTCCTGCAACATGGCATTAATGCGACGACGCTGCTCCTGTACCTGCTGTTGCTGACTGCCGACAGGCGCTGCTTCAGAAGGCACTCCCAGACTTACCGGGCTGGCTTTCCCCATCATAGGCAGGGTATTGAAAACCGGCGTTTCAGGTTGTTGGGATGTTTCAGATTGCCCATTATAGTGCTGGACACCGACGATAACTGCAAGTGAAACGCACGCCGCCACGCCCATTTGGGTAAGCTGCGCCGCCCACGGACGCACTTTTTTCCAGAACGGCATTTTCTGCCATTGCTGCGGAGCGGGTTGGGCCTCAGGGATTAATGGCGACACCTGACGTACTGGCTCGTTTTCAATAGCGGCCATCACGCGAGCGGATATATCGAAATGGAGAACGTCAGGCGTATCCCCCCGCATTGAATCGCGGATCAGGTGATAACTCTCCCAGGTTTTCTGCATTTCCGGGTCGTGCGTAAGCGCTTTGAGCAGCTCACTATCCAACGTTTCGCCATCCATCAAAGCGGAAAGTTTTTCTTTCTGCATGCCTAATACCTTTTCCAGTATCCCGCTATCGTCAACGCCTGATAAGCGGTTGAACTTTATTATCAATAGCTTCCCGCGCCCGGAAGATACGTGAACGCACCGTCCCCACCGGACAATCCATGATAGCCGCTATCTCTTCATAGCTCAGGCCATCCAGCTCCCGTAAGGTGATTGCCATACGTAAATCTTCCGGGAGGGACTCAATAGTTCGGAAAACTATCTGTCTCAGTTCTTCTGACAACATTAAGTTCTCAGGGTTCGAAATTTCTTTCAGCGCGCCGCCGCTTTCAAAGTTTTCTGCTTCAATCGCGTCTACATCACTGGAAGGCGGACGACGCCCCTGCGCAACCAAGTAGTTCTTCGCGGTATTGACCGCAATACGATACAACCAGGTATAAAAAGCGCTATCCCCCCGGAAAGAATCCAGCGCGCGATAGGCCTTAATAAATGATTCCTGTACGACATCGGGAACGTCGCCCGATGGCACATAGCGGGAAACCAGACTCGCCACTTTATGCTGGTAGCGCACTACCAGTAAGTTAAAGGCTTTCTGATCTCCCTTCTGGACCCGTTCAACCAGGACCTGGTCCGTTAACTGCTCGCTCATCCGAGGTAATGTCTCCCCAAACCAAATTTCCACGCGCTTTCGAAACGCCACTCCATAAGCCGCACTATGAGCAAGCAACAGGTTAGAGTGTCTATGTTTCGTAAAGTTCCGTTACGCATTTGTTTTTGTTTGTCATGTTGTAGACAGGTCTTATCTTCCATTATAAGTCTACAGATGCTGAACAACGCACTATCTGTACAGAAATGCCCATTTCGTCGTTTGCAGAGTAACCTAACAGCATCTTTATTTCACTACAAAATCCGACGCTAACACCCTGCCCTATAAAATATTTTTTGCCGTTTATCTCTCGCCGTATTTTTATTTTATGTTTAATAAGCACAACACCAGAGAAATCATAACGTGCTTTTTAACGCCATATAGTGCTAATCTGCCGCAACCATGTTTAGTAAATTAAACAAGAACCATGATGACAACTCCTGAACTGTCCTGTGATGTGTTAATTATCGGCAGCGGCGCGGCCGGACTCTCGCTGGCGCTGCGTCTGGCTGAAAAGCATAAGGTTATCGTCCTGAGTAAAGGGCCGGTGAGCGAGGGCTCCACGTTTTATGCGCAGGGCGGTATTGCCGCCGTGTTTGATGAAACCGACAGTATTGCGTCGCATGTCGAAGATACGCTGATTGCCGGTGCCGGAATTTGCGATCGCCACGCGGTGGAGTTTGTCGCCAGCAACGCCCGTACCTGCGTGCAGTGGCTTATCGATCAGGGCGTCCTGTTTGATACGCATGTCCAGCCAAACGGCAAGGAGAGCTATCATCTCACGCGTGAAGGCGGCCATAGTCATCGCCGTATCCTTCATGCCGCCGACGCTACCGGAAAGGAAGTCGAAACCACGTTGGTCAGTCGGGCGCAAAATCATCCTAATATTCAGGTGCTGGAACGCAGCAACGCCGTTGATTTAATTATCTCCGATAAAATGGGTCTGCCGGGGCCTCGCCGGGTCGTCGGCGCCTGGATCTGGAATCGCAATAAAGAGTGGGTTGAAACCTGTCATGCGAAGTCGGTGGTGCTGGCGACCGGCGGCGCCTCAAAGGTTTATCAATATACCACTAACCCGGATATTTCCTCCGGCGACGGTATCGCGATGGCCTGGCGCGCAGGCTGTCGGGTCGCTAATCTGGAATTTAACCAGTTTCATCCCACCGCCCTTTATCACCCGCAGGCGCGTAATTTTCTCCTTACCGAAGCGCTGCGTGGCGAAGGCGCATACCTTAAACGTCCGGACGGTTCACGGTTTATGCCGGACGTTGACGAACGCGGGGAACTGGCGCCGCGCGATATTGTCGCCCGCGCTATTGACCATGAGATGAAACGACTCGGCGCAGACTGTATGTTTCTCGATATCAGCCACAAGCCTGACGATTTTGTCCGCCAGCACTTCCCGATGATCTATGCGAAACTGCTCGATTTGGGGATGGATTTAACCAAAGAACCGATTCCCGTTGTTCCTGCCGCGCACTATACCTGCGGCGGCGTGGTCGTCGATGATTATGGTCGTACCGATGTAGACGGCTTATATGCCATTGGCGAAGTCAGTTACACCGGCCTGCACGGCGCTAACCGTATGGCGTCCAACTCGTTGCTGGAATGCTTAGTGTACGGCTGGTCCGCGGCAATGGATATCGACAGGCGAATGCCTTCTGTCCACAGCGTTGACGTCCTTCCCGCCTGGGATGAAAGCCGCGTGGAGAACGCCGATGAGCGGGTGGTGATTCAGCATAACTGGCACGAACTGCGTCTGCTGATGTGGGACTATGTGGGGATTGTGCGCACGACGAAACGGCTGGAGCGCGCCCTACGGCGTATTACTATGTTGCAACAAGAGATTGACGAATATTACGCCAACTTTCGCGTCTCGAATAATTTACTGGAGCTGCGCAATCTGGTGCAAGTGGCCGAACTGATTGTGCGTTGCGCGATGATGCGTAAAGAGAGCCGGGGGCTGCACTTTACGCTGGATTATCCGCAACAACTGGCTGAATCAGGCCCATCGATCCTTTCGCCGTTAACGCCTCACATAAACAGATAAAATGCCTGGGTCAGCGCCGTATAACTTTCAGAATAATGCTGGTCTGACCCGCGAATTACTAATCTGTCGCTAAAGCACTCCCCGGCTTGTGGGGAGAATGCGAGCAAAACCCGGTGCGGCAAGCGCGCTTCGTTTTCCGCAACGTCAGTACGTAGCCGCAAATGCCATCCCATGTTGAGCGCTTGCTGCGTAAAAGCGTTACCTATTTGTTCCGGCAAGACTACGCAAAAAAAGCCATCTTCGGTAATACAATCCGCCGCAATAGCCAATAACGTCTGGTGATCCAGCGTAGCGGTGTAACGCGCCTGCTCCCGCTGCGGCGTGGCGCATTCCACACCGGGTTCGTAATAAGGCGGGTTGCTGATAATAAGATCAAAGCGTACCGTCTGGCGAGGCGCCCAACGCTGAATATCGTCAGTATGCACCGTTATTCGATGCGGCCAGGGAGAGTGAGCCACGTTTTCCTGCGCTTGCATGGCAGCCCCGGAATCCAGTTCCACGGCGTCAATAGGCACATTGTCATCCGTCCGCTGCGCCAGCATTAACGCCAGCAGACCGCTTCCAGTACCGATATCCAGAATTCGCTTTACATCCGCGACCGGCGCCCACGCCCCGAGTAAAATACCGTCAGTTCCCACTTTCATCGCACACCGATCGTGTGCGACAAAAAACTGTTTAAACGTAAATCCGTTACGACGAAGAACGGAGCCAGACTGAGACATGTAAAAACAACCTTGCAAAAAACGGCGACAGCGCCGGGTGAAAACAATACCTGAGAAGGGATATCCATACAAACAGATGAAGATTGCGGCCGTAACGTCTATAATCAGCGCCCCACACAGAGGTAGAACATGACTGTAACGACTTTTTCCGAACTTGAACTCGACGAAAGCCTGCTGGATGCCCTCCAGGATAAAGGTTTCACTCGCCCGACCGCCATTCAGGCTGCCGCCATTCCGCCTGCGCTCGATGGCCGTGATGTACTCGGTTCTGCGCCGACAGGCACCGGTAAAACGGCGGCATATCTGCTGCCGGCGTTGCAGCACCTGCTCGACTTTCCGCGTAAAAAATCGGGGCCGCCGCGTATTCTGATCCTGACGCCAACCCGCGAACTGGCAATGCAGGTTGCCGATCACGCTCGTGAACTGGCTAAGCATACTCATCTGGATATCGCCACGATTACCGGCGGCGTGGCCTATATGAACCATGCTGAAGTGTTTAGCGAAAACCAGGATATCGTGGTCGCCACAACGGGCCGTCTGCTGCAATATATAAAAGAAGAGAACTTTGACTGCCGGGCGGTTGAAACACTGATCCTTGACGAAGCTGACCGGATGCTCGACATGGGCTTCGCTCAGGACATTGAACATATCGCTGGTGAGACCCGCTGGCGTAAACAGACGATGCTGTTCTCCGCCACGCTGGAAGGCGATGCGATTAAAGATTTTGCCGAGCGCCTGCTGGAAGACCCGGTTGAGGTTTCCGCCAATCCGTCAACCCGCGAGCGTAAGAAAATTCACCAGTGGTACTACCGTGCCGACAATTTCGAACATAAAGTTGCGCTGTTGAAGCACCTGCTAAAACAAGACGATGCAACCCGTTCTATCGTATTTGTACGTAAACGTGAACGCGTCCATGAATTGGCTGAAACGCTGCGTCTGGCAGGGATCAACAATTGCTATCTTGAAGGCGAGATGGCGCAGATCAAACGTAACGAAGGTATTAAGCGTCTCACCGACGGTCGCGTTAACGTGCTGGTCGCGACCGACGTCGCGGCACGCGGGATTGATATTCCTGACGTCAGCCACGTCATTAACTTCGACATGCCGCGCAGTGGCGATACCTATCTGCATCGCATTGGTCGTACAGGCCGTGCGGGTCGCAAAGGCACTGCAATCTCGCTGGTAGAAGCCCACGACCATCTGTTGCTGCTGAAAATCGGTCGCTACATCGAAGAGCCGCTAAAAGCGCGCGTCATTGATGAGCTTCGCCCGACCACGCGTGCGCCCAGCGAAAAGCTGACCGGCAAACCGTCGAAAAAAGTGCTGGCGAAACGCGCCGAGAAGAAAAAAGAGAAAGAAAAAGAGAAGCCGCGCGTGAAGAAACGTCACCGCGATACAAAAAATATCGGTAAGCGCCGCAAGCCAAGCGGTACGAAAATGCAGGAGCAATCCAGCGAAGAGTGATGATAATGCCGGGTTCGTTAACCCGGCATTTTTTTATCTTCCACGGTAAAACACGCCTCCATACACTGCATAAATATCTGCATTGCCGGGCTGATCGCTTTCCCGGCATGATGGGCACACAGCGCCATAATCGATAGCGACGGCGCGCCAAACGGCAGCTCTTTCAACTGACCGGTACTAAGTTCTCGTTCAACGGCAAAACGTGGTAAAAAGCTGATGCCCAGGTTAGCAGCCACACACTGTTTAATGCTTTCAATACTCCACAGTTCAATGGTGTTTTCCAGCGTAATCCGCCTCTGCCGTAGCGTACTTTCAAACAGCTGGCGGAAAACACATTGCGGTTCATTGATGATGAAGCTACAGGGAATATGCTGATCTGGCTGCGTAAAATCAGCATCCTGTAGCAGTGGAGAGGCCACCAACGCCAGCGACTGCTCCCCCAGTTGCTGCATCGTGAGCGCGTCATCATTACCTACGCGATAAAAAACGCCTAGATCGACCTCGTCATTCAGCAACGCATCACGTATCACATAGCAATTCAGCGATTGTAGCGACAATCTGACATTCGGCGCTCGCAGCTTAAAACGTTGTAAAACCTGCGGCATTTTGTACGCCAGTAAGGTTTCACCTGTCGCCACGCGCAGCTCTCCGCCGGGTTCCGCATCCTGTCTTGCGGCTTCACGAATCGACTCCATCACACGCGTCAGTTCATGGATATGCGGCATCAGCTTTTTCCCCTCATTGGTCAGGCACATTCGGCGCCCTATTTTCTCGAACAGTTGCAGGGAAAACTCACGTTCAAGCTGTTGAATATGAAAAGTTACTGTCGACTGAGTGCAGCACAGCTTTTGCGAAGCCCGCAGAAACGAGCCCTCTTCCACTACCGTTTTCAGCGTAATAAACCGACGCAGATCCATAACTACCAACCTATCGAAAATCTCGAATTCAGAATTAAAAAACATTCATTTTTTTAAATATTTCATATCGGGTACTGTCTGCTAAAACAGAGGAGATGACAAGTGACACCGATGCTTTTAAGCGCTTTCTGGACTTATACATTAATCACCGCCCTTACCCCCGGCCCAAACAATATTCTCGCGCTTAGCGCAGCAACTGCACATGGTTTTCGGCAGAGTATTCGTGTACTGGCAGGTATGAGTCTGGGATTTTTGGTCGTCATGCTGCTGTGCGCCGGGATCGCGTTTTCCCTTGCGGTTATCGATCCGGCAATCATTCATTTGCTCAGTTGGGTAGGGGCTGCGTATATCCTGTGGCTGGCGTGGAAAATTGCCACCAGTCCAGCGGCGGATGAGAACGCCAGACCAAAACCGGTTGGCTTTTGGGTAAGCTTTGGCCTGCAGTTTGTGAACGTCAAAATTATTCTGTACGGCATTACCGCTCTGTCTACATTTGTTTTACCGCAAACGCAGGCGCTGAACTGGGTCATCGGCGTCAGTATATTGCTGGCATTGATCGGCACGTTCGGTAATGTGTGTTGGGCGCTGGCGGGACATCTGTTTCAGCGGGCGTTTCGCCATTATGGTCGCCAGTTAAATATCATTCTGGCGTTACTGCTGGTGTACTGCGCGGTGCGGATTTTTTACTGACCCAAATAAAACAAAAGCGGAAAAGGCCCGGCCTCTTCCGCTTGTTATTACCGGATAAGCCTTACAGGCTTTCGGTAAAGGTACGAGCGATAACGTCGCGCTGCTGTTCCGGCGTCAGGGAGTTAAAACGCACCGCATAACCAGAAACACGAATAGTCAGCTGCGGGTATTTTTCCGGATGCTTAACCGCGTCTTCCAGAGTTTCACGACGCAGAACGTTAACGTTCAGATGCTGACCGCCTTCAACGCGTACTTCCGGTTTAACTTCCATCGGAATTTCACGGTATTCAATCTCGCCCAGTTTGCTGACAGCCACAACTTCATCTTCAGCAAAGCCGGATTTTGCAACGATGCAGCGCGCTTCGCCTTTTTCGCTGTCCAGCAGCCAGAAGGAATTCAGCAGGTCGTCGTTAGCGGCTTTAGTAATCTGGATACCTGTAATCATGTGATGCCTCCCCAGGCAAAATTATTTGATTTCGGTCGGCCTAATCCCGGCCAATTGGTAAAACCATTGTTGCTTGAGTGTATATATACCCTTCGATCACCCTTCATTCTTTGATTTAAATCAATAAAAACCACAACATAAAAAGGGTGATGAAGGGAATTTATTGTTTTACATCAACTTACACCATTCAGACCTATAAACTTTTTACATAAATTTTCAACTATCTTTTGTAGGTAACCGTTTTTGTAGCACGCAGGATTTTGCACTGCAGAAAGAAGCAGTTAAGCTAAGGGAACTGGAAATTCGCAGGAGAGCGAGATGGCGACTGAGTTAACCTGGCACGATGTGCTGGCTGATGAGAAACAGCAACCTTACTTTATCAATACGCTTCACACTGTTGCTGGCGAGCGTCAGTCGGGTATCACGGTCTACCCGCCGCAAAAAGATGTGTTTAACGCCTTTCGCTTTACGGAACTGGGCGACGTTAAGGTGGTGATCCTGGGACAAGATCCTTACCACGGCCCCGGCCAGGCACATGGTCTGGCGTTTTCCGTGCGTCCTGGGATCGCTCCCCCGCCGTCATTAGTGAATATGTACAAAGAGCTGGAAGCCTCCATTCCCGGCTTTGTTCGCCCCGCGCACGGTTATCTGGAAAGCTGGGCGCGCCAGGGCGTACTGTTACTGAATACGGTGCTCACGGTACGGGCAGGCCAGGCGCACTCTCATGCCAGCCTGGGGTGGGAAACCTTTACGGATAAAGTGATAAGCCTGATTAACCAACACCGCGAAGGGGTCGTCTTCCTGCTGTGGGGCTCGCACGCCCAGAAGAAAGGCGCGATTATTGATCCACAGCGCCACCATATTCTGAAAGCTCCGCATCCCTCGCCACTCTCTGCGCACCGCGGATTTTTTGGCTGTAACCATTTTGCGCTAACGAACCAATGGCTGGAACAACACGGCGAGAAAACTATCGACTGGACGCCAGTATTACCGGCTGAGAGTGAATAACGTTGGCGGCTCGCCGCTTTATCGCCCGGATAACGGCGCGAAAGCGCCTTGTCTGACCGGGCGGTAGGAAGTACATAATCGGCCCGGCGCGCGTTGCGTCACCGGGCTGCAGCCCTTACGCTTTATTCTGTCGCCACCACTCGGCGAGCAGCACGCCTGTCGCAACCGACACATTCAGGCTTTCCACGTTCCCGGTGCCGTTAATTTTCACGCACAGATCGCCGGGTTCGCGCGCCGCTTCCGGCAGGTAGTCATATTCACGGCCTAAGACCAGCACCATCTTTTCCGGCAGGGTCGTACTAAAGAGCGCCTGACCGCGATCGCTGGACGTCGTCACCACGGTGTACCCCGCCTGACGAAAATCATCCAGTACGTCAACAATGCTTTCACCAGTGATCGGCTGGACATGCTCCGCCCCGCCTTCCGCAGTACGAATCGCCGCGCCGGACTCCAGCAACGCCGCATCCTGTACCACCACGCCCTTCACGCCGAAGTGCGCGCAGCTACGCATCATGCCGCCCAGATTATGCGGGTTAGCGACATCTTCCAACGCCAGCACGCAGTCTTGATCCGCCGCCTGCTTTACCCATTGCTTAACGGTCGTACCGTTACGCTTTTTAATCAGGAAACACACGCCGCCGTGGTGCTCAGTCCCGGAAGCTTTTGCCAGTTCGGCTTCATCCACCACATGGTAGGCTTTACGATTCGCCGCCATCCAGCGCAGGGCTTCTTTAAAGCGCGGCGTTACGCTTTGGATAAACCATGCGCGCACGATGGCGTCAGGACGGCTCTGGAATAGCGCCTGGCAGGCATTTTCGCCGTAGACGCGTGTCTCTTCCGCACGCTGGCGACGCAAAACTTCAGGGTCAATAAAACTTTTACCGCTAATACCACCATGATCGACTTTCTCAGGCGTTTCATCGCCTGGCGCGCGGGACACGGTGCGCCACGGCGAAGTTTCATGTTTACGGTCACGGCTCTGATTATTTCGCTCATCACGGGCGGGGCGACGTCCACCGTCAGTGCGAGACTTTGCTGGGCGGCCTCCCCCTTTCCCGGTACGCGGGTTATGGGTGCGTTTATCAGAGTCATCATCACTACGGACATACATCACTTTGACTTTGCCGCTTTTGTTTTTTAATTCATCGTTCATGCTTTTCTCCACCAGCGCTGCGCGAAGCGCGAAGATTACCCGATGTGCATCCGGTTAGCCATGATTTCGTTTAAAAGCTTGCGACTATTGTACTCATTGAATAAAACACATTGTTGTTTAGCACAGACTCCTCGATAATATGTAACATTATAGAAACATCCCGCGCGTAGCGGGACGTCTTCCGACGTATTCAGAGGTTAGCTATGAACACCGTTTGTACCCATTGTCAGGCCATTAACCGCATCCCCGACGATCGCCTTCAGGATGCGGCAAAATGTGGACGCTGCGGTCATGAGTTGTTTGACGGAGAAGTCATTAATGCGACCGGCGAAACGCTGGACAAACTGTTGAAGGACGATCTTCCAGTGGTGATCGACTTTTGGGCACCCTGGTGCGGCCCTTGCCGTAACTTTGCGCCAATCTTCGAGGATGTCGCAGAAGAGCGCAGCGGTAAAGTCCGTTTCGTCAAAGTGAATACCGAGGCGGAACGGGAACTCAGCGCCCGTTTCGGTATTCGCAGCATCCCGACGATTATGATTTTTAAACATGGACAGGTGGTCGATATGCTTAATGGCGCAGTGCCTAAAGCGCCTTTCGACAGCTGGCTGAACGAAGCGCTGTAAACGCCACGGGGCGCATCTTGTGCCCCGTTTTCACCTCTGCCACAATAGCGTTTTTCTCCGCAAACGCTTTCTATGACCAATAACGCTGTCCTTCAGTTACGCGCCGAACGGCTTGCGCGCGCTACACGCCCTTTTCTTGCCAGAGGCAATCGGGTTCGCCGCTGTCAACGCTGCCTGCTGCCGCTAAAATCTTGCCTGTGTGATACGTTAACGCCTTCTCAGGCGAAAAGCCGTTTTTGTCTGGTCATGTTTGACACTGAACCGATGAAACCCAGCAATACCGGCCGGCTGATAGCCGATATTTTGCCGGATACCGCGGCGTTTCAGTGGTCGCGTACCGAGCCGCCGCAGGCGTTGCTGGAGCTGGTACGGCATCCGGATTATCAGCCGATAGTGGTATTTCCTGCGTCCTACGCCGGCGAAGCGCGCGAGGTCATTTCCACCCCGCCCGCCGGGAAACCGCCGCTGTTTATCATGCTGGACGGCACCTGGCCCGAAGCACGTAAAATGTTTCGTAAAAGCCCTTATCTGGATCATCTGCCAGTCATTTCCGTCGATTTATCGCGTCTTTCAGCTTATCGTCTGCGTGAAATCCATGCCGAAGGGCAATATTGTACCGCCGAAGTCGCCATAGCGTTGCTAGATCTGGCGGGAGATCCCGAGGCGGCAACCAGTTTAGGTGAACATTTCACCCGTTTCAAAACGCGCTATCTGGCAGGAAAAACGCAACATCCGGGAAACGTCACAGCATAAAATAGCGAAAGCGTTTAAAATTATCCGGTCACTTCTGTGTAAGGGAAACCGGTATGAGCCAGCAAGGACTGGAAGCGCTACTGCGACCAAAATCGATCGCGGTGATTGGCGCATCAATGAAGCCCCACCGCGCGGGTTATCTGATGATGCGTAACTTGTTGGCGGGCGGATTCAATGGCCCCGTCCTTCCCGTGACGCCCGCCTGGAAAGCCGTTTTAGGCGTCATGGCCTGGCCGGATATCGCCAGTCTCCCTTTTACTCCCGATCTGGCTATTTTATGCACTAACGCCAGCCGTAACCTGGCGTTACTGGACGCGCTTGGCGCGAAAGGGTGTAAAACGTGCATTATCCTTTCTGCTCCCACGTCGCAACATGAAGAACTTCTTGCCTGTGCCCGGCATTATAAAATGCGTCTGCTGGGTCCAAACAGTCTTGGGCTCCTCGCGCCGTGGCAAGGGCTGAATGCCAGCTTTTCTCCCGTCCCGATTAAACAGGGCAAGCTCGCTTTTATTTCCCAGTCTGCCGCCGTTTCCAATACTATTCTTGACTGGGCGCAACAGCGTGAAATGGGCTTTTCCTACTTTATCGCGCTGGGCGATAGCCTGGATATTGATGTCGATGAACTACTGGACTATCTGGCGCGCGACAGCAAGACCAGCGCGATTTTGCTCTACCTGGAACAGTTAAGCGACGCCCGCCGTTTTGTTTCCGCCGCCCGTAGCGCTTCACGTAACAAACCGATTCTGGTGATTAAAAGCGGCCGAAGCCCGGCAGCCCAGCGTTTACTTAATACCAGCGCGGGAATGGACCCTGCGTGGGATGCGGCCATCCAGCGCGCAGGCCTGCTGCGAGTCCAGGATACGCACGAGCTTTTTTCCGCCGTCGAAACACTGAGCCATATGCGTCCGCTACGCGGCGACAGACTGATGATTATCAGCAATGGCGCCGCGCCTGCCGCGCTGGCGTTAGATGAGTTGTGGTCGCGTAACGGCAAGCTGGCGACGTTGAGCGAAGAGACCTGCCTGCAACTACGGCAGGCGCTTCCCGCGCACATAGATATTGCCAATCCGCTGGATCTGTGTGATGACGCCAGCAGCGAACATTACGTCAAAACGCTGGATATCCTGCTCGCCAGTCAGGATTTTGACGCGCTTATGGTTATCCACTCTCCCAGCGCTGCCGCGCCGGGTACGGAAAGCGCCCATGCTCTGATCGAGACGATTAAGCGCCACCCCAGAGGCAAGTTTGTTACGCTGCTGACAAACTGGTGCGGCGAGTTCTCGTCTCAGGAGGCAAGACGGCTATTCAGCGAAGCCGGATTACCAACCTACCGCACGCCGGAAGGCACGATTACCGCGTTTATGCATATGGTGGAATACCGGCGTAACCAGAAGCAACTGCGGGAAACGCCAGCGTTGCCGAGTAACCTGACGTCCAATACCGCTGAGGCGCATAATCTGTTACAGCGGGCGATTGCGGAAGGCGCCACCTCACTGGATACCCATGAAGTACAGCCGATTTTACACGCCTATGGGCTGCATACGCTCCCAACCTGGATTGCCAGCGACAGCGCTGAAGCGGTGCATATCGCCGAACAGATAGGCTATCCGGTAGCTCTCAAGCTGCGCTCGCCCGACATTCCGCATAAATCTGAAGTTCAGGGGGTCATGCTTTACCTGCGGACCGCAAGCGAGGTACAACAGGCCGCGAACGCCATTTTCGATCGTGTAAAGATGGCCTGGCCGCAGGCGCGGATTCACGGTTTGCTGGTACAAAGCATGGCTAACCGCGCCGGCGCGCAGGAGCTTCGAGTGGTGGTCGAGCACGATCCGGTGTTTGGTCCTTTGATTATGTTGGGTGAAGGCGGCGTAGAGTGGCGTCCGGAAGAGCAGGCGGTCGTCGCGCTGCCGCCGCTCAACATGAATCTGGCGCGCTATCTGGTGATTCAGGGCATTAAACAGCGGAAAATTCGCGCCCGTAGCGCGCTGCGTCCGCTGGATATTGTCGGTTTAAGCCAATTGCTGGTCCAGGTTTCAAACCTGATTGTCGACTGCCCGGAAATTCAGCGTCTGGATATCCATCCGCTGCTGGCTTCCGCCAGTGAGTTTACCGCGCTGGATGTGACGCTGGATATTGCCCCGTTTGATGGCGATAACGAAAGTCGACTTGCGGTACGCCCCTATCCCCACCAGCTTGAAGAGTGGGTGGAGATGAAAAATGGCGATCGCTGCCTGTTCCGTCCTATCCTGCCGGAAGATGAGCCCCAGCTGCGACAATTCATCGCACAGGTCACCAAAGAGGATCTTTACTACCGTTATTTCAGCGAGATCAACGAATTCACCCATGAAGATTTAGCCAACATGACGCAGATCGACTACGATCGAGAAATGGCCTTTGTGGCCGTGAGGCGGATGGACAACGCTGAAGAGATCCTCGGCGTAACGCGCGCGATCTCCGATCCTGACAACGTAGATGCCGAGTTTGCCGTATTGGTGCGTTCAGATCTCAAAGGGTTGGGTTTAGGACGCCGTTTAATGGAGAAATTGATTGCCTATACTCGCGATCACGGATTGAAGCGGCTGAACGGTATTACGATGCCGAACAATCGCGGCATGGTCGCGCTGGCCAGAAAACTGGGATTTCAGGTCGATATTCAGCTCGACGAGGGCATCGTGGGATTGACGCTGAATCTGGCCAAATGTGATGAATCGTGAGTAATGTACTGGAAATGTTGACCACTTTAACGGGTACTGATGTTATTATTGCTCGCTTATGTCGTCTGCATAGCACAGAGGACCCTTCAATGAACAGAGAAGAAATGCACTGTGATGTTGTCAAAATTTAAGCGTAATAAACATCAACAACACCTTGCCCAACTCCCTAAGATTTCTCAGTCAGTTGATGATGTAGATTTCTTTTATACTCCTGCTACTTTTCGGGAGACACTGCTGGAGAAAATCGCCAGCGCGACGCAGCGTATTTGTATCGTTGCCCTGTATCTGGAACAGGACGATGGGGGTAAAGGTATACTCGACGCGCTCTATGCGGCTAAACGGCAGCGTCCTGAACTGGACGTGAGGGTGCTGGTCGACTGGCATCGCGCGCAACGCGGGCGCATTGGCGCAGCGGCCTCGAATACCAATGCAGACTGGTATTGCCGACTAGCGCAGGAAAACCCCGGCATTGATGTCCCGGTTTACGGCGTACCGATTAATACGCGAGAAGCGCTTGGCGTACTGCATTTTAAAGGCTTTATCATTGATGATAGCGTCCTGTACAGCGGCGCCAGCCTGAACGATGTCTATCTCCATCAGCATGACAAATATCGCTACGATCGCTACCAGCTGATTCGCAATCGGCAAATGGCAGACATCATGTTTGACTGGGTGACGCAAAATCTGATGAATGGCCGTGGTGTGAATCGTCTGGATAATACCCAGCGTCCGAAAAGCCCGGAGATTAAAAACGATATCCGCTTATACCGTCAGGAGCTGCGTGATGCGTCATATCATTTTCAGGGTGATGCTAATGACGAGCAGCTCTCCGTTACGCCGCTGGTCGGGCTTGGAAAATCCAGTCTGCTGAACAAAACCATTTTCCATCTCATGCCCTGTGCGGAGCATAAGCTCACCATTTGTACCCCTTACTTCAATCTACCAGCGGTACTGGTGCGGAACATTATTCAGCTACTGCGCGACGGAAAGAAAGTCGAAATCATTGTTGGCGATAAAACCGCGAATGATTTTTACATTCCGGAAGATGAACCGTTCAAGATCATTGGCGCGCTGCCCTATCTCTATGAGATTAACCTGCGCCGCTTCCTGAGCCGTTTACAGTATTACGTCAATACCGATCAGCTTGTGGTGCGTCTGTGGAAAGATGACGACAATACCTATCATTTGAAAGGGATGTGGGTAGATGATAAATGGATGCTACTCACCGGCAACAATCTGAATCCTCGCGCCTGGCGTCTGGATCTGGAAAACGCCATTCTGATCCACGATCCTAAGCAGGAGCTTGCCCCTCAGCGGGAAAAAGAGCTGGAACTTATCCGAACGCACACAACCATCGTAAAACATTATCGTGACCTGCAGAGCATTGCCGACTATCCGATAAAAGTGCGTAAACTGATTCGCCGCCTGCGCCGGATCCGCATCGACAGATTAATTAGCCGTATCCTGTAATCGAAGCCCCGTCCTGTACGGGGTTTTCTCTTAGGAGTGAACTGGTGCGCGTGTTGATTCCTTTTACGGTGTTGTTTCTCTCCGGGTGCAGCCATCTGGCTAACGACCACTGGAGCGGTCAGGATAAAGCCCAGCATTTTATGGCATCAGCGATGCTATCGGCAGCCGGTAATGAGTATGCGCGTCACCAGGGAGTAAGCCCTGACCGCAGCGCAGCGATAGGGCTGATGTTTTCTTTGAGTCTCGGAGCCTCAAAAGAACTCTGGGACAGCCGCCCGGAAGGCAGCGGCTGGAGCTGGAAAGATTTTGTCTGGGATGTCGCTGGCGCGACAACCGGTTACGCTATCTGGCAAATGGCGCGATACTAAAGGCGCAAGCCCTTTCCTTTACGGTGCAACATCAGCGAAACCAGGAAAGCCAGAACGGCCATCGCGGTAACATACCAGAAGAACGAACTCTCCATACCGACAGATTTTAGCGACAGCGCGACATATTCCGCAGAGCCGCCAAATAACGCGTTTGCTACCGCATAGGATAAACCGACGCCCAGGGCGCGAACCTGCGCCGGAAACATCTCCGCTTTCAGGATCCCGCTAATCGAGGTATAGAAACTCACAATCAATAGCGCGCACATCACTAAAGCAAATGCGGCATAAGGCGACGTCACATTCTGCAACGCGGAGAGAATTGGAACGGTGAAAAGCGTCGCGAGCGCGCCAAAACATAGCATAGAAGTGCGCCTGCCAATCTTATCGGATAACGCGCCGAATAACGGCTGCACCAACATGAAAACACACAGCGCGACCGTCATAATGCCGCTGGCGACATTGGCATGCATACCTGCTGTATTTACCAGATATTTCTGCATATAGGTGGTGAAGGTATAAAAGCACAGCGAGCCTGCCGCGGTGAAACCAAGCACCATCAAAAAGGCTTTGCGATTACGCCACAAACCTTTCAATGAACCGGCTTCTTTTAACGCGCGAGTCTCATGCTTCGAGGTTTCATCCAGCTGGCGACGTAGCCATAATGCCACAACCGCCAGCACGGCGCCCAACGCAAAGGGAATACGCCATCCCCAGGCACGAAGTTCAGCATCTTCCAGAACCTGCTGCAAAATCACAACGACCAGCAAGGCCAGTAGTTGGCCACCGATAAGCGTAACGTACTGAAATGACGCGAAAAATCCCTTACGACCTTCAAGCGCAACTTCACTCATATATGTCGCGCTGGTCCCATACTCTCCCCCTACCGAGAGCCCCTGAAATAACCTTGCAACAAGTAGCAGCGCCGGTGCCCAGGTGCCGATGGTATCGTAACCAGGTAAGCAGGCAATCACCAGCGACCCCATGCACATCATGCACACCGAAATCAACATTGAGGCTTTGCGCCCGCGTCGATCGGCAATGCGTCCAAACAGCCAACCACCGATAGGCCGCATTAAAAAACCGGCGGCAAAGACGCCTGCCGTTTGCAAAAGCTGAGTAGTGGTATTACCAGAAGGAAAGAAGATATGTGCAAAATAGAGCGAGCAGAAAGAGTAGACGTAGAAATCAAACCATTCCACTAAGTTTCCGGAAGAGGCCCCCACGATAGCCCATATGCGTCGCCGCATCTCCGGAGCCTCAGCGTTGTTTTTATCTATACGCTGAATAATTTCTGCCATACTGTTCTCCTTGTTGCCAGGCTTAATCGGCCTTTTATTTTGGAGATTCAGATTACGCGAGACAAAAAAGTAAATAAAGTGTTAATTATTTGTTTGCTAATTTTTATCCCCACCGTGCCTGATGCTGGCGTTTCCGTTTCAGATAGTCTTCGTCCTGACGAATTTTATCCCACCAACCTTTGAAAACCGTTGCCGCCGCGGCCTTAATAGGATCATTACCCCGTGTATTCAGGCTGCCGTCTTCGGCATACTTTTTACCGCCTTTATAGTTAGCGTATCGCCTGGCGCGGGTGTATCCCATCTGAATAAATTTACGCGCCATGTCCATACCAACGAAATCATCCTGCTGCCGGTAAGCTTCGAACAACTGGTAGATTTGCTCTGCGGATTTCATCGCCGATGCTTTATCTTTATAGCGCCAGAAAGGAAGAATTTCGCTTTTGTAGGGTTCAACCAGTAGCACCCCCTGCTCGCCTCGTCCAACCTGATACAATTCAGGCTGCTGGCGGAAGTCGATGCTGGAAAAGTCCTGCTGGTAGTTAAAAGGTTTGATAGCCAATGAAAATCCTCACTGCTTATATAAGCACGTGTAAAGGATAGTTCATCGTTAACGATTGGGTGGGTTGTGCTCTTATCGGTTCTACAAGAGCACCAGCTTCGTAGGCGGGATAATTCCTGTAGGCCGGATAAGGCGGAGCCGCCATCCGGCAGAAACAGACAAAAACAAAAGGCCCTGTCTTCCGACAGGGCCCTTCGTTTTATTTGATGCCTGGCAGTTCCCTACTCTCGCATGGGGA
>NZ_JBGDXT010000011.1:0-186802 GCF_046550615.1 Salmonella sp. SAL04214 | reverse complement strand
CGATCTCCTTCGTTGGCAGATTGATTATGCCGGATGATCTCTAAATGTGAATGGCACGATTATGCGGGATACTTACAGATGAAGCGCCTGAAACCACTGAAGGTTACGAAGGGTTTTATCATCTGGCCAGCATGAAAGGCACCGTTGACCGGGCCGAAATGCACTACATCATTCGCGATTTCGACCGTAAGCAGTTTGAAGCGCGTAAACGCAAAATGATGGAGATTGCCAAAAAAGTCGGTAAGGGGCTGCATCCGGACTGCTATATCGAACTGGTGATTGAGGACAGTTATTACAATATGCGCGAAAAAGTAGTTGAACATCCGCATATTCTCGATATCGCCCAGCAGGCCATGCGCGACTGTCATATTACGCCGGAGATGAAACCGATTCGCGGCGGTACAGACGGGGCGCAACTGTCGTTTATGGGCCTGCCGTGTCCTAATCTCTTTACCGGCGGATATAACTATCATGGTAAACATGAGTTTGTGACGCTGGAGGGGATGGAAAAAGCGGTACAGGTGATTGTACGTATCGCGGAGCTGACGGCGAAGCGCGGCCAGTAGCGAATGTTACGCATTGTGGTGAAGCGTTTTATTATTTATGGCGGGATATTTTCCGCCATCAATTTTTCTGCCTGGAGCGCCGAATATACGCCTTCCTGGTCCCAGCGCCAGCAACAATCTGCAGCATGTCTTATGACCGGCGATGAAACCTGCATGACGTTTATTGATGATGCGGTGAGGCTGGCCTCGCGGCAATATGGCAAACGCTCAATACAGCTTGTTCGTAGCCTGCTATTACAAAGCGATATTTATCAATGGCTGGGTAAACCTGAATTAACGCCGCAAATGCTGCTGCGAGCGCGGGCAATCATGAAAACATTTCCGGCGGGCACTTATCCGGGCGATCGGGCCGATATGTTTGAACACCTTGCAGCCTTTTATGTTTACAGTGACGATCGCCATATAGAGTATTCATCTACAGAGCAGTGGCGATACGAGATCAAGGTTGATTACCATCAGCGGATAGCCTGGCAAGAGCAGGCATTAACGTGGCGGCTTAAAGACAAAAAGGCATCGACGGAGGCATTGGTTTATACCTTAAACAGGATGCGCGACGCTTATTCTGAGGCGCTGGAAGAGTGGGATGTCGAATGTGATAGTGCGCGTAAAGCCTATTATTTGGCGAAGATAGACGCAACGGAGCAGCAGTGGCTGGGCGTTATTTTACGAGATAAAACCTGGGATAATCGTGAGCGCGTCGCCTCTTTTTTGCAGCAGAAAGCAAATATTGCTTATAATGCAGGGCATATTAGCGAGGCGATTAATGCGCTAAGTCAGGCGCTAAAAATTGAGCAAACGCTTTATGGCGCCGAATTCGGCGAAATGACGGTTGACAGCAATAATCTTGCTGGCTTTTATGCACAGGGCCATCATTATAAGGAAGCGAAAGATCTCTACCTTAAACTTATCGCGTATTACCAGAGCCGTTTAACGCCAATGGCGACGGTAATATCACGATTACGCTTTTATTTGCCCGAAAACATCGACCTGGACAGTACCTCCCCCTATCTCCCATTGCTGGAAGAATATAAACGTCGGCAGTCTGACGTATCCATGGTGTTGTATGGTATTTCGCTGCTTTATCAGAATAATCAACAGCTTGAACAAGCAAAAGACTTTGCGGAACGCGCCTTTACGCTTGATGCCGTAGCTTATCCAGCAAAGATGCAGTATGAACGATTACAGCGACTGGCTAATATTGCCGAAGGTCTTGGCGATAACGTACTGGCGCGACGTTACCGACAATTGTCATTTCGCCATCGAATGGCCCACTCGATTTATCCGGGCGATCCGCAATATAACGATTTCGCCAACCCTGGCGGCGATCGTTGTGGATAGTTTGCGTCAGCCCGGCGGTCGCCGGGCATTACGATGTTCTTATCCTTCGAAGAACCAGTACCCGCTATTCACCAGCGCCGCCAGCATCGCGAGGAAGGACGGGTCTTCCAGCGCATCGCCGAAGTTTTCAGCGGTCAGTGCAATATGACTGGCGAGCGCCTCCAGAGCGGGGCGATGCGGAGAGTCTATTTTTTCGCCATTCGCATAGACCTCATCGCCGATACGCAATACGCGAAGCCCGCCGAGACGTACTAATACCTCGCCTTGCTTTAAGGCATCGTAAATTTCATCAGGCTGATACGGCGGCTCTGGCGGCGCAATATCCAGTTCGTGGCGTGACTGAGAGAGAAACTCGCCAAGCCACTGTTGGAAATGCGCGGGTTGATTGATCAAATCGAGCATCATATTACGCAGTTTATCCATCTCCTGCGGCAGGATATCCGCCGGATGCTTGCGGGACGGCATATCCGGATCGCTGTAGTATGTATTGCCCAACTCCCGTTGCAGGACGTAATCGGCAAAACCGCTGATCAGCTCACGGCTATTGGGCGCGCGAAAACCGACCGAATAGTTCATGGCGTTTTCCAGCGCATAGCCTTCATGCGGGAATCCTGGCGGAATATACAGAATGTCGCCCGGCTCCAGCTCTTCATCAATAATGGCCTCGAACGGATCGACTTGTAACAGGTCGGGATGTGGGCAGTGCTGACGCATTTGCAGCTTTTCGCCCACGCGCCAGCGACGGCGACCGGTTCCCTGGATAATAAACACATCATACTGATCCAGATGTGGGCCAACGCCGCCGCCGGGAACGGAAAAGGAGATCATCAGATCGTCGATACGCCAGTCCGGCAGAGCGCGGAACGGGCGCATCAACGCGGCGGTGGGTTCGTGCCAGTGGTTTACCGCCTGTACCAGCAGCGACCAGTTGCTCTCACCCAGATGATCGTAGCTTTCGAAAGGACCATGGCTGACCTGCCATTTGCCATCCTGATGACTAACGAGTCGGCTGTCGATTTCGCTTTCCATCGCCAGCCCCGCCAGCTCATCCGGCGAGAGCGGATCGATAAAGTTGCTAAACCCACGTTTTAAGACCACCGGGCGTTTTTGCCAGTGGCGTTCAAGAAAGTCGGGCCAGTTAAGAGTTAATTGGTATTCCATGTTAAGTATCCGCAGGCTGGTATCTGACACCGATTATAACGGATGCTTAACGAGATGCGTGGAAGAACGCGCAGAAATGTTTATTCCTCTTTCTGTGTGGGGTGCTGTCGGCCAAAAACGACCTCCATACGGGCGCCGCCGAGCAGACTGTCGCTGGCAATGATCTGCCCGGCGTATTGTTCCGTAATCTCGCGCGCGACAGCCAGCCCCACGCCTTGTCCTGGTCGTAGGGTATCGGCGCGCTGACCGCGATCAAACACCAGGGAACGTTTGCTGTGGGGAATGCCTGGGCCATCATCTTCGACGAAAATATGCAAATGATCGTCGGTCTGGCGAGCCGAAATCTCGACAAACTCCAGACAATATTTACAAGCGTTGTCCAGTACGTTGCCCATTACTTCGACAAAGTCGTTTTGCTCGCCGACAAAACTGATCTCTGGTGAAATATCCATACTGATATTCACCCCTTTACGCTGATAAACTTTATTGAGCGCGGAGATCAGGTTATCTAACAACGGCGCGACGGGATGCAGTTCGCGGCTTAACAATACGCCGCTACCGCGCATACTGGCGCGATGCAGATAATAGCCGATCTGCTGGGAAATCCGGCTGATCTGTTCCAGCATCACCGGTTCAGCTTTGCTGACGCTCATCTTTTCGTTGCGTAAAGAGCGTAACGTACTCTGCAAAACCGCGAGCGGCGTTTTTAAACTGTGCGTCAGGTCGGTCAGGGTCGTGCGGTATTTGTTATAACGTTCACGCTCGCTTTTGAGCAGTTGATTAAGGTTGCGCACAAGGCTGGTCAGCTCACGCGTCGTCTCTGGATTGAGCATTTCGCGGTGATGATCTTCAAGTTCGCGGACTTCCCGCGCCAGCGCCTCGATAGGGCGTAAGCTCCACCAGGCGGCGATCCACAGTAAAGGAATGACTAACAGTAAATTGGCGGCCAGCACGTATACGAACCAGCTCCACACCATATAGGAGCGTTTTAGCTCTATCGGAATGGTATCGACCACCACGATGGTTAACTGCGGCATCCGCGCCGTGGCAGGATAAATATTTACCGCTACCGAGTGGGTCATCTCCGCATCATCGTCATCTTCACGTACTTCTTTGAGTTTTTCCTGCGCGGAATGGTCTTCGCTCAACAGCGTGCTGGTGGCGTCTACGTTGGTTTCAATTTCATGGAAGCCGTTCGTTTTTAACCATTCCGGTTGAATACTTTTAATCAGCCAGGGGATGTTGCGCTGCGTCCATAATAATTTGCCCGTTTCATCGTAAATCAGCGTCATGGTCGGGCTTTGCATGTCCAGATTTTCAGGCAGCTCAACGCTGATTTTATTATTTTCCCATTTGGCGAGGGTATAAAACAGGTTGCTTTCGCCGCGCAGCAAACGAAAGGTGGTTTTATCAAAACTTACGCTATAGCCGACCAGCGCCACTATGCCATATGCCAGAGAAAGCACCAGCACGACGCCGGCTGTCGCCAGCAAAAAACGAACCCGCAGCGACAGCGGCAGAAAATGGCGAGCAAATTTATTCATTATCGCAATTCAAAAAGATATCCTTGTCCGCGTACGGTGGTAATGACATCGTGCGGATACTGGGCCTGTATTTTTTTCCGCAGACGCCCCATGAGAACATCAATGGTATGGCTTTCCCGCAGTTCCGCATCCGGATACAGCTGAAGCATCAGCGAATCTTTGCTGACCACTTTACCGTTGTTACGGATAAGCGTTTCCATAATGGTGTATTCGAACGCCGTGAGTTTGATGACCTCTTCATTGACGGATAATTCCCGGCGTGAGAGATCCACCTGGAAAGGCGGGATGTTGATCACCTGGGAGGCCAGACCGCTATTACGGCGCATTAACGCCTGCATACGCGCCATTACCTCTTCGATGTGGAATGGCTTCGTTACGTAGTCATCGGCCCCGGAGCTGAGAACCTCGACTTTATCCTGCCAGCCTTCGCGCGCGGTTAACACCAGAACCGGCAGTGAAACATCACTGCTGCGCCAGCGGCGTATTAAGGAAAGGCCGTCTTCATCCGGCAGACCTAAATCGACAATAGCGATATCCGGAAGGTGTTCATTAAGGTAGTAATCAGCTTCCCTGGCATCTTCTGCGGCATCGACCTGGTGACCTGAATCCTGGAGCTGAACCTTCAGGTGGTGGCGTAATAATGCATTATCCTCTACAACCAGTACGCGCATCATCTCTTCTCCCTTGTGTTAACAATAAGAACAGTCTAGCGTTGATTATGGTGCTTTGGGGATAAACAGTTAATAAACCAGACAAATAGTCACCCTCTTTCTGAAGAAAAGAGGGTGAGGCAGGCATTATTTAAGTTCGTCGACCAGAGTCACAGCGCGACCGATATAATTTGCCGGCGTCATGGCTTTAAGGCGCGTTTTTTCTGCTTCCGGCAGGGCCAGACTATCAATAAACTGTTTCATTCCTTCGGCATCAACACGCTTGCCACGGGTCAACTCTTTCAGTTTTTCATATGGTTTTTCAATACCATAGCGGCGCATGACGGTCTGGATCGGCTCGGCTAATACTTCCCAGTTGTGATCCAGTTCGTCAAGCAGATGATCGCGGTTTACTTCCAGCTTGCTGACGCCCTTCAGGGTGGACTGATAAGCGATAAGCGCATAGCCGATGCCGACACCCAGGTTACGCAGGACGGTTGAGTCGGTCAGATCGCGCTGCCAGCGGGAAACCGGCAGTTTGTTTGCCAGATGGTGCAACACTGCATTAGACAGACCGAGGTTGCCTTCTGAGTTTTCAAAGTCAATGGGGTTAACTTTATGCGGCATGGTAGAAGAACCGATCTCCCCGGCGATGGTTTTCTGTTTGAAATGGTTCAACGCAATATAGCCCCAGACATCGCGATCGAAATCGATCAGGATGGTGTTAAAGCGCGCGATACAGTCAAACAGTTCCGCAATATAATCATGCGGTTCAATCTGGGTGGTGTAAGGGTTCCACTGGATGCCCAGCGAGGTGACGAACTCTTCGCTGAACTGATGCCAGTCAACTTCCGGATAGGCGGCGATATGCGCGTTATAGTTGCCTACGGCGCCGTTGATTTTACCGAGGATCTCCACCTGGTTGAGCTGGCGGAACTGACGCTCCATTCGATACGCCACGTTCGCCATCTCTTTACCCAGAGTGGAAGGTGTTGCCGGCTGGCCGTGGGTGCGGGAGAGCAGAGGAATATCGCGATACTGCGTGGCGAGATCTTTAACCGCGTTAATCACCTGACGCCAGTAAGGCAGGATCACTTCATCGCGCGCGGTTTTGAGCATTAACGCGTGCGACAGGTTGTTAATGTCCTCAGAAGTGCAGGCAAAGTGGATAAACTCGGAAACGTCATGTAGCGCCGGGATCGCGGCGACTTTTTCTTTCAGAAAATACTCAACCGCTTTCACATCGTGATTCGTGGTGCGCTCAATGGTTTTAATGCGCGCGGCATCTTCTTCATTGAAGTTTGCCACAAGCGTATCCAGGTAACCGTTTGCGTCGGCAGCAAAAGCAGGAACTTCCTTGATCGCTGCGTGCGCGGCTAATTTCTGCAGCCAACGTACTTCGACTTGTACACGAAATTTCAGCAAACCGTATTCGCTAAAAATTCCGCGCAGCGCGCTGACTTTATCGCCGTAGCGTCCATCGACAGGGGAAACGGCGGTCAGTGAGGATAATTCCATAGATCATAACTCCGGGGTTAAATGAGCAAGAATTTGTTTTGCCTGAGTCGTCAGGCGATGACGAGAAAACATAAGTTGTAGGCGACCACCGCCTACCTGATGCCAGAGCACGGCTGCACGGATGCCTGCCAGTAGCGAGGCGCGGACTTTGGCCTGCACCTGCGGACTTTGCAGAACGGCCGGGGAGCCTGTCACCTGAATGCGCGGGCCCAATGGGCTAATCACATCTACGTAGATGCCCGCCATGGCGCTCATTAACGTGTCTGACTGTAAATCAAAATGATCAAGCTGGCGCTGCAGGCCATTAATGCGATCGCCTAACGTATTCAACGCGCCTTTGGCGGATGACAGCTTGCGCTCCAGCACCATCAGGCTAAGCGTATAACGCGTCAGTTCGGCGTTAAGTCCTTGTCGGCTGCTGGCATTCAGCACGCCGAGCAGTGTTTCCAGACCAAGACGCAGGTTAGCTTCGCTGCCGCCGAACACGCCCAGAGTAGAACTGGGATTCATATCAATGACACTGTTGAGTGAAACGTGCAACGCGTCGGCATCACAGTGCCCCTGGTGCGCCAGTTGTTGCACCAGGCGTGCCGACTGGCAAATGCCAGACAGCGCGAGGGTGATGTCATAATAATTCTTTGCCACAATCACTGCTTCCTTGTATCAAATAAAATACACTTCATCTTTTAAGTCGCTTTGAGGCGACTTGAATGGTGTTGTGTATTGAATAATCAGACCGTCAGCGGCAGTCGCTGCTCGATAATGCCGCCGCCCAGGCAGACTTCGCCGCTGTAAAAGACAGCGGACTGGCCCGGCGTAACGGCGGCAACCGGCTCGTCAAAAATGACCTCGATACGATCGTCATCCAGCGCGTTAATCGTGCACGGAATATCGGTCTGGCGGTAGCGGGTTTTTACCGTACAGCGCAGAGTGCCGGTGAACGGTTCGCGATCGACCCAATGTAGCTGCTGGGCGATGAGGCCTACCGACATCAGGCGTGGGTGCTCATGCCCCTGGGCGACAATTAACACATTGTTTTCAACGTCTTTATCCACCACATACCAGGGGTCTTCGCTACCGTCTTTGGTGCCGCCGATTCCCAGCCCTTTACGCTGACCGAGCGTATGATACATCAGACCCTGATGCTCGCCGATTTCATCGCCGTCAACGGTAATGATTTTCCCCGGCTGCGCAGGCAGATAGCGCCCTAAAAAGTCGCGGAATTTGCGCTCGCCGATAAAGCAGATGCCGGTAGAATCTTTTTTCTTTGCGGTTACCAGTCCCAAATCTTCGGCGATTTTACGCACCTGCGGTTTTTCCAGTTCGCCAACCGGGAACAGACTTTGCGCAATCTGCTCATGGCCAAGCGTATAGAGGAAGTAGCTCTGATCTTTGTTGCCGTCGAGCCCGCGCAACAACCGGCTTTTGCCGTTTACATCCGCGCGGCGAACGTAGTGACCGGTGGCGATATAGTCGGCGCCTAAATCTTCTGCGGCAAATTCAAGGAAGGCTTTAAATTTGATCTCTTTATTGCACAGAATATCCGGGTTCGGCGTACGGCCCGCTTTGTACTCTTCAAGGAACAGTTCAAAGACGTTATCCCAATATTCTGCGGCAAAATTAACGGTATGCAGTTCAATGCCAAGCTTGTCGCACACGGCCTGCGCGTCAGCCAGATCGGCTGCTGCGGTACAGTATTCCTCACCATCGTCCTCTTCCCAGTTCTTCATGAACAGGCCTTCTACCTGATAACCCTGTTGTTGCAACAGCCAGGCGGAAACGGAGGAATCGACACCGCCGGACATGCCGACGATCACTTTTTTTGGGCTTTCTGACATTGGAATACTCGCGACATTGAACTTCAAGGCGGCGTATTCTACCACGCAGCCCTTTACTTGACACCCTCTGTAAACGGCCAGTTAAATTCGCCCACTATAGATAAGGGGTAACGTTGTCCCGTTTGATAACTGCGAATGCTTTCAGCCACCAGCGGAGAACGTAAATTCGGCGCGTTCAGAATCTCGTCGGCGCTCACCCAACGGCAGCAATCGATGTCATTGTCATGGGGTTCGGTCGCGCAAATATGATCAAGCTTGATAGCGAATAAAAAGCGCAGGAACGGGGTCTTATCCGGCGCAATCCACTGATGCATACGGATAAAATACTGTGGTTGCGCCGTGATGCCAGTCTCTTCCCACAGTTCACGCGCGGCGGCCTGCGCCAGCGTTTCATCTGCCTCCAGGTGTCCGGCAGGTTGATTCCATAACGATTTACCGTTGATGGTCTCTTCCACCACCAGAAATTTATCTTCGGCATGTACGATGCAGGCAACGGTCACGTGCGGCTTGAACATAGGTATCCTTATTAAAGCGGTTTATCAATGTGGTCATAGATCGCGTCAAGCTGTTTCAGACGCTCGTTATAAGCTTTTGTCAGACAGGTGACGTCGGCCTTGCACTGCTGACGCTGTTTAAGCCAGCTCTGCTGGGCGTCCTGCAGGGCGCCGCGACTGCCCATCGCGAACAACCCTTTCAGAAACTGATATTTGGTGTGCATTTCCACGTCTTTATCATTCAGCGTCAGGTGCGCGCAGATAGCCTTTTCATCCGCAGCCTGCGCTTTCTGGCAGTCGAAGCTGGCCGCATTAACGGATAACGGTGTTAATAAAGCAAAAGCAATGAGAAGCCGTTTCATCTGTCTTTCTCCTGTGCTATCTCGCGCCACTGTCCATTATCGAGGCCGTTGAGCGTGTAGTCGCCCATGCTGTAACGAATTAATCGTAGAGTGGGATGACCGACATGCGCTGTCATGCGTCTTACCTGGCGGTTGCGGCCTTCATATAAGGTGACTTTTAGCCAACTGGTGGGAATATTCTTCCGTTCGCGAATCGGCGGGGTGCGCGGCCACAGCCAGTCAGGCTCCGCGACAATCTCAATACCGGCGGGCAGGGTAGGGCCATCGTTGAGCGTGACGCCAGTACGAAGCGCCTGCAGCGCTGCATTATCCGGGATACCTTCTACCTGAACATAGTAAATCTTGCCGGTGCGTTTGCCCGGTTGCGTGAGGCGCGCCTGCAGCGCGCCGTCATTAGTCAGCACCAAAAGCCCTTCGCTGTCGCGGTCCAGGCGGCCTGCGGCATAAACGCCTTGCACAGGAATAAAATCTTTTAACGTGCGGCGACCTGCTTCATCCGTGAACTGCGGCAACACATCGTAAGGTTTATTGAACAAAACCACGCGTTTTGGCTGGTTTTCTTTCCGTGATTTAGATGCTTGTCGTGAGCTGAATCGCTTAACGTAGTGATTTCTAAAAGAAGTTTTTTGCATGGTGTTTTCAGAACTTATTAATTGCCGCATTATAGCGCAATAATGAGTGTCTTTCATGGCGGCAAACAATAGGGTAGTATTGACATGCTCATTACAAAACATTAACAAAAAATTGCTCTAACGCAGTCGTGCAGCAGGACGCCATTGCACATGCAGCGCGATGACAGACGAGCAAACCAGAAGCGCTCGAAGGAGAGGTGAATGGAAAGCAAAGTAGTTGTTCCGGTGGAAGGTAAGAAGATCACCCTGCAAAACGGCAAACTCAACGTTCCTGAGAATCCGATTATCCCGTTTATTGAAGGCGATGGTATCGGTGTTGATGTCACTCCAGCCATGCTTAAAGTGGTCGATGCCGCCGTCGAGAAAGCCTATAAAGGCGAGCGTAAAATTTCCTGGATGGAAATTTACACCGGAGAAAAATCCACACAGGTTTACGGCCAGGATGTCTGGCTTCCCGCTGAAACCCTTGATTTAATTCGTGATTACCGCGTAGCGATTAAAGGTCCGTTGACCACGCCGGTTGGCGGCGGTATCCGCTCTCTGAACGTTGCCCTGCGTCAGGAGCTTGACCTGTACGTTTGTCTGCGTCCCGTTCGCTACTATCAGGGCACGCCAAGTCCGGTGAAACATCCGGAGCTGACCGATATGGTCATCTTCCGTGAAAACTCTGAAGACATCTACGCCGGAATTGAATGGAAAGCTGACTCTGCAGACGCTGAGAAAGTGATCAAGTTCCTGCGCGAAGAGATGGGCGTGAAGAAAATTCGCTTCCCGGAGCACTGCGGTATCGGTATCAAACCGTGTTCTGAAGAAGGCACTAAACGTCTGGTTCGCGCGGCGATTGAATACGCTATTACCAACGATCGCGATTCCGTTACGCTGGTACATAAAGGCAATATCATGAAGTTCACCGAAGGCGCGTTTAAAGACTGGGGCTACCAGTTGGCGCGCGACGAGTTCGGCGGTGAGCTTATTGACGGCGGTCCGTGGCTGAAAATTAAGAACCCGAACACGGGTAAAGAGATCGTGGTTAAAGACGTTATCGCCGATGCGTTCCTGCAACAGATCCTGTTGCGTCCGGCGGAGTACGACGTTATCGCCTGTATGAACCTGAACGGTGACTATATTTCCGATGCCCTGGCGGCTCAGGTTGGCGGTATCGGTATTGCACCGGGTGCGAATATCGGCGACGAATGCGCGTTGTTTGAAGCGACTCACGGGACTGCGCCGAAATATGCGGGCCAGGATAAAGTCAACCCAGGCTCCATTATTCTGTCTGCGGAGATGATGCTGCGCCACATGCAGTGGTTCGAAGCGGCGGATCTGATTGTTAAAGGTATGGAAGGCGCGATTGCCGCGAAGACCGTGACCTATGACTTTGAACGCCTGATGGAAGGCGCTAAGCTGCTGAAATGTAGTGAGTTTGGCGACGCGATTATCGCAAATATGTAATAACGATAATTGTTAAAAACTAAAACGGGGACTTAACGTCCCCGTTTTTATTATTAGCATTCGAACGGTTATCAAAACTTTATCAAAAAAATTTATCAAAACTCCCTCAATTCAGACCGCAATAGTAGTTCATCCTTTACCCCAATCGTCATGATAACCTGAGACCCCCTGAAAGCTGATAGTTACCGATTTTGATTGTGGTGGTTTTCTTTATGATGTGTGGTTTGGCTATTTTTTGAAAGTGCCTTACCAGATTTATTGTTATTATCAGGGGATTATTTCAATAAAAGGTGATGATTTATTGCCTGCAATAGTGGGTAGATTAAGCATTTTATGAAATTATTAGTGTCTTTATTTGCACTTCTACAAGGCTGTTAAGAGGTGTTGAAATATCAGCCTGGTAAAGAATACGTCAGCGAAAGTGAATGCTATATTAGTCATAAAAATTCAGGAGACATATGCTCAAACCTATCTTCTACAGTGGAAGTGTGAAGGTTCCGGAATATCTGGAAACAGATAAGGAAAAAAATGTCGGACGTACTCCTCTGTCTTCAGACATTCAGCAAATTAAAAATTTTGTTGAAGATGTTCCGCCATTTCCAGAAAGCAGAGCGGTGAGCGGTTCTGTAAGCGCAGCGTACAGGCTTTCTTTTGACGAAGTGTTTTGCGGTCTCAGCAATGAAGAGCGTAAAAAGGTGTATGGTCGCCTTTTTGGAAAACAAGTACTTGCGCATATTCATTCCAGGTGTCAGCGCGACGCTGACATAATAAGAGAAAAAGCGCTCAGGCGGATAAGCCGTGAGTGTGGTGCCGAAATAGATTGCGCTCTCTTGCTAAATAAGATGGTGGATATTTTACAAAATGCCCGGCTGACAATAAATTTTAATGCAGCAAAAATTGACTTTGTCTCTCTCTTAAAAAATAAAGAATATCTGAACTCTTATGCATTAGGTTGCAGACCGGGAGATTTACCTGCTTATAATGTCGGGCGTGATTCAGTTGAAACTAAAGCATTTGAACTGGAGAAGCTTGCAGATTCACCTTATGCCCCATATGGTCAGACAGGCGGTTTTTCCGTAGCATATACTCCCAACAGTAAAACTTTTAGCCCTACAAGCAGACCAATTTATGCTGCACTGGACTTTCTGAACGGTGAAAATGGAGGGGCCAGCGCCTATGGGAAATCATTTTTTGAATTAAATGATAATGTAAAAACAAATTGTACATTCTCACCTTTTGATATCTACGGCCACAGATTTGGCCTGGATACGAGTAAATTATCTACATTTTGCCATATGGAGAACCTGATTGCATCCTGTCAAAATGATTTTTTTGGTTATAATTGCTTTAAGAGTTTGGTTAAAATGGCTAAGGGCGAAAAATTTTTAGCTCATTCTAATTATGGTACAGGCTATGAAGGGAATTATATAGAGGCTCATATTCATGGTGATGTATGTTTATTCAGAGATATAAAGCACGTTTATTTGTCTTTGCAAGAAAATTCTTACTCGGAAAGTCAACTATATGATTATGCAAAACTAATAAACCAGGCGCTTAATAGAGACTGCATAATATTATATTGACAAGCTTATTATCAGTCTCTTTAAAAGAGCTTTAAATGATCATGAGCACATACTTCTTGAGGTAGGCAGTAACTGCTTTTATATTTATTATCTCAGGATCGTTCTGGCAGATACCTGGGTGGCACTTCAGTATGGTCTGGCAAAATAGAGGAATATGGACCAGCAGAAGCGCCTGCTGGCTACTTTTCACTTAAATCGCTGAACTTCACCGGCGCTACAGATGAAGCTACCTTCACAGTCATCAGGTGTCCTGCATTACCACAGGAGTGATTTACTGGCTATCGATATTCCTGCTCATCAGGTTTTTACGCCATCTACGCAAATTTATTCTGCTATAAGTTGAAATACTGCAAAAAATATTAAGGCTTATTATTTTTTCTTTAAGTAAATTTTCGTTCAACAAACTTAATTGTTTATTCAATGATGATGAAGCATGAGTTATGCTGAAAATGAGGGAAGTTAACAGCAAGGATAATCTTAATATTTACGGGTGATATTATGAGACATCGTGTATTTTTCCCATTGCTTCTGGTGTTGTCGGCTACAGCCTTTTCGGCATCGGCGATGGCTGCCAGTGATTCAAAACCCCCACCAGATAATACAAAACACGCCTCCCGTGGCTGGCCGTTAGGCCCCGAAGCATTTATTCACCCAGAATGGTGTGAACATTGGCCAGCAGGTGAGATGAAGCCACCGGGGTGGTGTCAGGTTTGTGGTTGTTAGTTTTTTACAGAAAACTATATCAACCATATCAGGACTGAGGGTATATCAGGCTATTATGTTTCATCAGCTCATCCTGAATTGAATATTACCTCAGGCTGGTGTGTTTTATTAACGCCAGCCTGATTTTTCACAATGTTATATTACTGGCTTACAGGCCTGTCAGGCCAGTCAGGTTTTGATGTGTCCACACGGTTTACCAACACCCTGTATTTTTCCATTTGTCGCTCATCATCTGTTGCCATCAATGACAGTATTGCACTCTTTCCCGTACATTGCTCTCCCGACCAGCTCACGGTCCAGTACATGACAGTCCTCTACCACTTCGCTACGCCTAATTTTTTGTTTTTGAGTTGCTCTGTTTTATTGCGCTGAACTTGTACCTCAAAAAAATAATTTTCAATACTTATTTGAATATTTTTTTTATGATTTTTTCACGAAATGAGTAAAAAATAAAATGAAGAATGATATACATAATTAATGCAATAAAAAATGACATCACACCAATTGATGGTCCTGTTTTGTATACGAATAACATGCATAAAAATATAGCAAATAGATCAAGGGAAATATTCGTGATGAAATCAGTAATTATTTTGAAAAAATTCTTCATATTACCTCTTTAAAATATCTATTTTATTCGTCATTTTTAGGTCGGGCAGTGCTCGAAATTCTCACGTACAACGTATACGCTCCGGTTTCTGCGCGCTGCCCGGCTTTACACTGGCTCCAACAAGTACGCCCGCTGGACCAGGTTCCTGGCGTCACATAACTTCACCTGTTTATCCACAAAAGGCTCAATAAATAAATATTTTGAGTACGAAAAATTACAGTGCCAGAGAATGAAATGGCGATTCGCTGTCTTCAGGCAGTGCTTTAGTACCTGGCACGTGTTCTTTCGCGCTATAATTTTTATCAATGTTTGTATCGCCTACTATTTTTTAAATGTCTGCTGTATTTCGTTCATCTTTTCAGCTGCTTTTTTACGCTGACTTTCAATGTCTTTTCTCGATTGTTCAACAAGTTGCTGTGCTTTTTCGGCTTCTTTTTTGGGGTCGAAAGGTTCTTTGGTCTCATATCCGGCAATAGAACCATCCTTATTTAAGGTCATTACCGCACGTCCTGTATTTTTAGCAGTGATGGTAATGTCATAGACGAATTCGCCATTATGAGCTATCTCTGCTCGTACAACGATATCGCTATCTTCCGTAACGGAAATGATGCCACTGGCGTTAGCGCGTTTAATTGTTTCCTGAATACGCTCTGGTATAATGCTGAAATTGATCGAGTCGAATTTGAATAAAGCTTCTTTTAGTGCTTCTTGTTTTTGCTCCTCTGTTATAGTGCCAAAGATGGTTAAGTTGACAGGCGAAGGTCCCCCCCAGTAGCCGTTGTTAAATTTAAACATCTCTACTTTAGCAGGGGTGTTAACACTCTGTCGAATGAATGAATACCCGCCCTTGAAGAAACGGACTTCAATAATCGCAAGATTGGCTCCACCTTTTGCGTTGATATTGGCAATAGCTTTTTGCATTTCGGCTTTATCGTAAAAGAACATTGATTGCTGGTGCTCTTTTTGCTGGATTTCTTGCATGTATTTCTCTTGATTTTTTTCAGCTTCCGCCATGGCATCTTTATCGTTATCACAGGCGCTAATTAGAGTTGCCGCGATGAAGGTAATCGGAAGTAAGAGATTTTTATATGTAACATGTATTTTATTCATGTGAAGTATTTCCCTTTTTTATATAAAATAGATGCCTTGACTGGTCGAGACTATCCTGGAAACATAGTAATAATGCGTGTGCATATCTGCAGTAAGTTTTAGTTATGCTGGTTTTATTTCGGATTTTTACCTGTTACTTTTTGTTCGTAAATAGGTATTTTACGTATTGATGATAAGTTTAGAACCTATCCCAGTAGGCGTAATCGTTAAAGCCAGTTTGGCGAATAAAAGAGTCTAATGGGATAGGCTCTTAATAAACAAAAAAACCAAACGTACTTTCAGAGTTCAGGCTGGAATGCGCATAGCTGATTGTTGATAAGGGCTACTCATACCGACAGGCCAGTGAAGCGATGAATGTCGGTTCCACATACCGGTCTGAGATATCAACAACAACATGTTCTGAGTGGTGGCGTTTGCGTTATATCGTCACAGACAGCGCCTCAGGGCGCTGTTTTCGATCGGATATGTCGCTTTCGCAGGAGGGGGCGTTATTCGGCGACCAGCCACATATCAGCCTCTTCAAACATCTCTTCCAGCATACGGTGCAGCCGTTCTTTCTCGGTTTTTGTACAGTCACTGTTTAATGCGTTCGCCTGCATTGGCTTAACTTTCACTTGCGCATCGGGAAAAAGTTGATGTACGCGTTTTGTGAGTTCATTGAGGATGATTTCGCGTGCGCCTGGCAAACCTTCAACATTTCGCTTGTCATAAACGAGTTCGACGAACATCGCCATTTCCTTTTTACTGGTTGGATGACCAGTATTTAAGCTGGGTATATAACTGGTGTCAAGGTTTAGCCGCCGTTTTGTCATCCTGACGTTGCGGACGTGACCGCACGTGGAAGTAAAGGTCGCTAACCTGTTGTCGTGTCATGAGGTTAGCGGCTCTCTCTTCACAGCGGTGTCCTGCTACCTGATGGTAAATTCCAGGGCGCGACTAAAATCGCAATCGGCCAACACAACAGGGTCGCCTTTTCTGACAATAATGCTATTTGTGCCCAGGCATTTTCGGCTCTGTTTCCCCTTAATTTTGTTATCATCAGTGAGCCAGCGCTGGTTATCATTACCCGTGCATGAATAAAGAATGATTGGTGTGCCTTCTTTTGTACCTTGTCCTGCGGCATCCAGACATTTCTCACCCTGCGTGATTCTATCTCGGTGAAATGAGAAAAGCTGAGATTGCACATGCTTACACTCCCGCAGCGTCAAACGATTCTGTTGATCTGGGCCTGCATCAAGGCACAGACCATCAGTTGTCCGAATTTGTTCCGCGTCATTTATGTAATAACCACCGGAATTAATCTGGTTTTGTGTAATGACCGGGAACGACAAATTAATACTATAAGGTGCGGGTAAACCGTTCGTCGTACATCCACATAAAATAGAGGAGAGGCAGAGAACCAGTGTGGTTTTTCCTGAAAGCAAAGTCATTCAATTATTACCCTAAAAATAAATAGCGTTACAACTATATTGGCGATTTATACCCACTGAATATGACGTAGCTTTGAGCGGCAATAGAGATAATTCCGATAGAATCACATAAATACTTCGGTTAAATGCGCGCAGCCAGCCACTCCTGTGACGATGGGTATATAGCGTTAAATACTTTTGCAATATTAGATGCTATCACAGTGAAAAACGGCTGTACATTTCTTCACGTTAAACAAAGTGAGAAGGGGGGACACCCGATATATGATAAAAGAGCTCACAGGAGTCATTAGCAAAATAAATCCTTTAGATCTTCGCCACTGAAAACATTCTGCAGCCTTTCAGGCAAAGCCTCATAGCAGACTGCGGAGGTATACGGGCTCGCTAAATTTTTCTGAAAAAATGCCGAGTGACGAATTATGAAAGATAAACGTTGGCGGCGGTAGGTCCGCGGAGGCCATTAATACGACAAAACTCAACGCGTATACCGGGGATAAGCGCTTCTGTTTCGTGTTGGCGACATGCTGAAATGTGGACCTGAACATCTTTGCGTCCATCGGAGGGGGTGATGAGACCTTTACCGCTCTTACAATCAAAGGTTTTGACAATTCCTGTCATTTTACGAGACAAACAAATTCCTTAATGGGGATAACGAGGCGCACTATACACGTCAGGAAAAATAATGCCAGCTATATTTGATGGCAATCAAGATTTCCGGATGGCTAAAAGTAGTCGTTCGGCACCATTGTAGATAAATAACATTATGTTCTGGAGAAAGTATTCCCTTTCCTGGCGTCGTTGGTTGGTGCGGACATCATGGGTTTTGTCGTCGGGCAGGAAGGTGAACTAATCTGCCTGGCTTGCTTTTTATCGGTATTTGTAGGTGGTTGCGGGGTTTTACTACCAAAATCGTAGATAAAAATTTCCCATGATGCCTGTTGTAAACCAGAACAATGGTCTGAACTGGCCAAAACATGGAATGAAAAAATAAGTAATGTCCAAAGCATAAAAGCATGATGTTTCATAGCACCTCCTGTTATATGTAATGACTTGTGAAGTTCATCTCCTGAATTATGGAGCGTCATTGACATTTTTTATTCAACGAAGAGTTAACCACTCTTAATAATAATGGGTTTTATAGCGAAATAGACTTTTTTATCGAGTGTTTAATATTTGCGTCCGTTATTATTTTTCTGGAATGTAAATTCTCTCTCAACACAGGTGATATTTATGTTGGAATTGTGGTGTTGATTCTATTCTTATAACAAGAAATGTTGTAACTGATAGACATATTAAAAGATTAAATCGGAGCGGGAATAAATCGTGCTAAGCATCATGGTGAATATGATTACGGTGCCAGCGATGGCATATAACGGTATTGCGGCTGGAGCGTCACGTGAGGACTGTGAAGCACAATGCGATATGTTCTGGTTATATGGCGAGTTTGCTTAATGACATGTTTTTAGCCGATCGGCGTCAGGTTTCTTAATGTGGTTGTGAGGTTTTTGCTTTAAATATTAAATGGTTGTATGGCGAGTTTGTTGTTCTATAGTGGCTAAATACTTTATGGTTTCTGTTAAATATATATGCGTGAGAAAAATTAGCATTCAAATCTATAAAAGTTAGATGACATTGTAGAACCGGTTACCTAAATGAGCGATAGAGTGCTTCGGTAGTGAAAATATCTTTCAGGAAGTAAACACATCAGGAGCGATAGCGGTGAATTATTCGTGGTTTTGTCGATTCGGCATAGTGGCGATAACTGAATGCCGGATCGGTACTGCAGGTGTTTAAACACACCGTAAATAATAAGTAGTATTAAGGAGTTGTTATGAAAAATATTATTTTATCCACTTTAGTTATTACTACAAGCGTTTTGGTTGTAAATGTTGCACAGGCCGATACTAACGCCTTTTCCGTGGGGTATGCACAAAGTAAAGTTCAGGATTTCAAAAATATCCGAGGGGTAAATGTGAAATACCGTTATGAGGATGACTCTCCGGTAAGTTTTATTTCCTCGCTAAGTTACTTATATGGAGACAGACAGGCTTCCGGGTCTGTTGAGCCTGAAGGTATTCATTACCATGACAAGTTTGAGGTGAAGTACGGTTCTTTAATGGTTGGGCCAGCCTATCGATTGTCTGACAATTTTTCGTTATACGCGCTGGCGGGTGTCGGCACGGTAAAGGCGACATTTAAAGAACATTCCACTCAGGATGGCGATTCTTTTTCTAACAAAATTTCCTCAAGGAAAACGGGATTTGCCTGGGGCGCGGGTGTACAGATGAATCCGCTGGAGAATATCGTCGTCGATGTTGGGTATGAAGGAAGCAACATCTCCTCTACAAAAATAAACGGCTTCAACGTCGGGGTTGGATACCGTTTCTGAAAAGCATAAGCTATGCGGAAGGTTCGCCTTCCGCACCGCCAGTCAATAAAACAGGGCTTCTTTACCAGTGACACGTACCTGCCTGTCTTTTCTCTCTTCGTCATACTCTCTTCGTCATAGTGACGCTGTACATAACATCTCACCAGCATAAGCACAGATAAAGGATTGTGGTAAGCAATCAAGGTTGCTCAGGTAGGTGATAAGCAGGAAGGAAAATCTGGTGTAAATAACGCCAGATCTCACAAGATTCACTCTGAAAAATTTTCCTGGAATTAATCACAATGTCATCAAGATTTTGTGACCGCCTTCGCATATTGTACCTGCCGTTGAACGACTACTGAAAAGTAGCAAGGTATGTATTTTATCCAGGAGAGCACCTTTTTTGCGCCTGGCAGAAGTCCCCAGCCGCCACTAGCTCAGCTGGATAGAGCATCAACCTCCTAAGTTGATGGTGCGAGGTTCGAGGCCTCGGTGGCGGTCCAATGTGGTTATCGTATAATGTTATTACCTCAGTGTCAGGCTGATGATGTGGGTTCGACTCCCACTGACCACTTCAGTTTTGAATAAGTATTGTCTCGCAACCCTGTTACAGAATAATTTCATTTATTACGTGACAAGATAGTCATTTATAAAAAATGCACAAAAATGTTATTGTCTTTTATTACTTGTGAGTTGTAGATTTTTCTTATGCGGTGAATCCCCCTTTGCGGCGGGGCGTCCAGTCAAATAGTTAATGTTCCTCGCGAACCATATTGACTGTGGTATGGTTCACCGGGAGGCACCCGGCACCGCAATTTTTTATAAAATGAAATTCACACCCTATGGTTCAGAGCGGTGTCTTTTTACATCAGGTGGGCAAGCATAATGCAGGTTAACGTGAAAGATACGATCAATAGTAGAAACCAGTGATTTCGTTTATGGTCTGGGGATTTAACCGCGCCAGAGCGTATGCAAGACCCTGGCGCGGTTGGCCGGTGATCGTTCAATAGTGCGAATATGAATGGTTACCAGCCGCTGCGAATTCTACCTGGGCCACTTAATAAAGCAAAACATTTAAACGCTCAACAACGACAATTCAGACAGTTCGAACTTTTCTTTAAAAATAGGATTAACCATGTTCAAAAGTGGTTACTAATTAGCCATTATACTACGGTAGTGATTCACATATTCTTTAACGTTACGTTACAGGAAGGTTGAAGTGGAAATGCCTGATGAGTCTTCAGGCATTTCTTAAGGTTAGTTAGCTAAGGAACAGTTACTGAGAACAGGTTTATCATCACTTTCCACCAGTTCAGCCGTTTTGCCTTTGGTATAAAGTTTATAAGTATAATTTTTGTCTATGGCTTCGTAATTTGCTCCGGAGGCCATTTTCATTAACCGCATCGGGATCATCTCGTTTACCTGACTGATAATCGCATAGGCGTTTCCAGCCTCGGTGTTGACGTAAATCACCTCCATAACCTGGTTATCATTACAGGTGTATATAGATTTAGAAATCTCCTGCGAAGCTGCTATAGAGGTGGTACTGGCGCTAAGCGCAGCGAGAAAGAGGGTAAATGGGATCAATTTACGTTTCATCATTAGTATCCTTTGTGCATAAAATTGTCGTTAATTCCCTGGAGTACGGGAGATAAAGCGGCATCAATACGATGAATGCTGTAGTATTCCTGTTTACTGACGAAAAGTGCGCCAGAAAAGCGTATTATAATTTATCTATTACTGACATATGTGATGAGTAGACAAATCTTAAAATCATAAACTATAGGCTGCAAATCATTATGGTGCGATAGAAAATGATTGTCACCACTGCTCAATACTATGGCATAAAAACCGAAGAAAACGGTACTGTTCACTGTCTCGTTTCATATGGTATCTGTCAGTGAAACTATTTCTTTAAATGATGGTCTTTTTATTATCGATCAGATAATGGCATCAACAGGGGTTATTCAGGAGTATATGTGAAAAAGTGGCTTATAGGAGGGATATTGATCGCAAGTTTTCTGACCGGTTGTCTGATGTGGCACAACATTGATAAATGGTTTAATAAAGATATCGAATTTTTCTACGTCGGAGACGATAGCTAAAATTCCTGTGAGTTGGCAACGGGAGTCATATCTTCAGGTATGGCGCCCGGAGTAGCCGGGCGCAAATTGTAGGTGTATAAATGTCATTTCATTAAAATTTTAGCGACAACATGTACAGTCACTATCGCGTGCTAACGACCCTCTGAAGTCACAAGATGAATAAGCCAGTTTTTTGTTTCAGCGGTGACTGAAACATATTTTGCTCCTGGTGGGCTTACCGCCAGTTGCTGAAAAAGACAACGATGATGTAACTGTTGCAGAGACTGACGAATACGACGACCGTGAATTTTATTTTTGGCGACCATATTTCCTCCCAAAAGGCCGCCCGAAGGCGGCGCTGGGTTTGATAATGGAGAAGGGCGTTGGTCACTGCCATAACCAACCTGTATACACTAATGCAATTGATAATCATTATCAATTGCGATGATGAAGAAAAATTGTAAAGATGAAGGGACAGCGGAAATGGCAATGAACGGGATGAGACTTTTCGTTAACCACTTAAATTCGTGACTAAAAAAAGGCTTTTATAGGCTTGAAAATGTTTTTTCCGTCCCTATGTAGTCAGTGGACAAGCAATGCTTGCCTTGATGTTGAACTTTTGAATAGTGATTCAGGAGGTTAATGATGGCACTCAGAACCTTGTCAGCACTTCCCGTGTTTGCTGATTCTCTTTTCTCTGACCGTTTCAACCGTATTGATAGACTTTTCAGTCAATTAACAGGAGATACGCCAGTCGCTGCGACGCCAGCTTACGATCTGCAAAAGCGCGATGCGAATAACTATCTGCTTACCGTGAGCGTTCCTGGCTGGAAAGAGGAAGAGCTTGAAATTGAAACGGTTGGCGGCAACCTGAATATTACGGGTAAACACACTGAAGAGACGGTAGAGGATCAGACGCACTGGATTTATCGTGGTATCCGTAAGACGGATTTCCAGTTGAGTTTTTCTTTGCCTGAACATGCTAAGGTGAATAATGCAAAACTGGAACAGGGCCTCTTGTTGGTCGAGATTTACCAGGAGATCCCTGAAAGCGAGAAACCGAAAAAAATTGCCATAGAAAGCAAACCAAAGGCGATTGAACACAAATCATAATCGCGTTAATGAAGGCCCGCTTAGACGGGCCTTCATTGCCTGTAGCGAAAAGTATCCCGTCATGCTTGTAGGCACAGATCGCTAAATATTATAGCCCTGACCTCTATATTATCCCGTGCCACTGACCTCGTCGCCATTGGACGGCGGTAAGTTGGAATTATCCGCGAGGTCAGTCCAATTTTTGTCCACTCTCGACATTCTGCCTGTTATGGGCGCGATATCTGAACATAAATTCGTATAGCGGTTCATCGTTTTCACCGCGTTGATGCTATTTCTGCTAACACTACTTTCATACGTAAAAAAGCTGATGCTTTTTACCTTATTTAATCGAGGCAGGTATGAAATTAGCGCTCGTCAATCGGCAGGTCATTTTACCGGAAAGCGGAACCGAGTCCTTTCAGTGCCATGCCTCTACGCTTGTTCGCTTACCGTGCGGTACGCTAGTGGCCGCATGGTTCGCGGGGTTGCGCGAAGGAAGCGAAGATACAGCCATCTGGCTATCTCGCTATGAACATAATATCTGGACAACACCGCAGCGAGTGGCGGCACGCGAGGGGGAAGCGCACTGGAATCCGGTGTTATTTTACCCGTCGGATAAATTGTGGTTATTTTATAAAGTAGGCAGCGACGTACACGTGTGGAAAACCTGGTTTATCACCTCCAGCGATCGAGGATTTACCTGGAGTACGCCAGCTCCGTTGGTCAACGATGATATTTTGCCGCGCGGTCCCGTAAAAAATAAACTCCTGCTGGCATCAAATGGCGCCTGGATTGCGCCAGGGTCGATTGAAAGTCCTGAACGGTGGAGGGCATTTGTGGATCGATCCTCTGACGAAGGAAAACACTGGAATATCTCTTTTGTTCCGCTGGAGCCTGATAACGCTATTTCCGGGACAAACGTAGCGTTGTGGGATGGTATAAAAAAGGGGGTGTTGTGGGAATGTTGTCTGGAAAACCTCCTGCGCTGGGATGGCGTTATTCAGCCTACGCTGTGGGAGTCTTCTCCGGGGCATATCCATATGTTGTTACGAAGCACACGCGGGGCAATTTTTCGCAGTGATTCAATCGACTATGGCGCTACCTGGTCTGTTGCCCGCGCGACATCTTTACCGAATAATAATAGTGGTATCGATCTGGTTAGTATGCAGGACGGTACGCTGATTCTTGCGTTAAATCCGGTCAACGGCAACTGGGGAAAGCGCTATCCGCTTTCACTGATTGCTTCCCAGGATAATGGCGAATCATGGCTACCGCTACTGGACCTGGAAAGTGACCACGGTGAGTATTCTTATCCCGCTATTATTAGCGAGGGGAGCGTCGTACATATCACCTACACGTGGAACCGGAAAAATATCGTATATTGTCGATTACAAACGGTATAAGGCGCTATCAGTCGAAACCGATAGCGCTGGAATAATAATGCCTTGCCCGGCATGCTCTCTCACGTCGGGATGGCCGAAATAGTCATGATTTACCGGGTAACATCCTTGAAAATGTATCGTCTTTTTGTATGTAATGGTGAAACAACGCCGCTGCTGCATGCATGGCAATCAGGAAATAGCCGATATTGGCCAGCATTTCATGAATACGCTTTATATCCGATTTTAGGGTGCTATCTGGCGTCAAAAATACCGGTACAGTAAAACCAAAAAAGCTCCAGCTTTTCCCGCCTGACGCCATCATCGCGACGCCCAGCAGCGGTAAGGCGAGAAAAGTGAGATAAAGCGCGATATGCATTAATTTAGCGGCTACGTGCTGCCAGTGAGGAGGGGGAGGCGTAATGACCGGATCCGGGTATTTGTGTTTAAGATATAACCGTAAAAACATCAGCGCCCAGACCAGAACGCCCATGTCATAGTGCATATCTTTCATAAACAGGTAAACGCTGGAGCCTTTTGGCGCCCACCCCCGTAACTCAATAGCCGCATATGCGATGCCTGTCAGGAGCAGTGTTAACCAGTGAAGCGTTATTTGCAGTCTTGAGAAATGTGCCATTATTATTATCCTTTATTAACAACTGCTTGTAGGGTATGCGTAAAATCTTAACAGAACCTTAAAGCGGGGGCTGAGTCGCAAGGAACAGACAGAGATAGCGGCACGTAAAATGGGATAAAAAGCCGGCGGCATCGCCGGCTTACTGCTGTTATTGTCCTCTTACGACAACACAGGTTTTACCATAAAACGGATATGAGCCTGTAGTTTCATAATCAACACTCGACACTAAAGAAATATCGCCCGCTTTTTTCGCTGAATCAATAGATGCGTCGCCGGTATTTACAATACCCAATACCGTTTGCGCACACGCTTTACCGGTTTTGGTTGCCGGGAGACTCGTGGCAGTAATTGGCCCTTTAACATCCGTATATAAGCCAATCCCTGTCGGTGATGGTCCTGTAGCACACCCCGTTAAAAGAGAACCAATAAAGATAATTGAAAAAATGTGTTTTTTATTTGTCATGGGATTAGTCCATTATAAATTAATAGAAAACTTACCGTCCGAAAATGTCCGGACAGTCATTTAAAAAGTGGTGTATATTAAATATGCGATATTACTCTTTGCACCCTCCTGTTGATGTCGTACCTGATGGACAAATATCCGTTGAAGCCGGATATATTCCCCATGCCGTGTTTTTATAACTTGCGCATCCTGTCAGCAATGAGAACAGTACGGCTAAAAAAATCATCACGAGCCCTGGCGGCGTTAACATTTTTCGGTTGGACTCCATAGCATGTCATTTCATCGGGTTGCCATATGACTGGCGTTCTGCTGGTAAGTTTCATTAACGTCCGGTTCGTTTAATATTGGTTTAGGTTTAAAGCCAGGAGGCGCTAATTACGATACCTTCTTACGTTTCAGCACTGACTAATAACGTTGAGAAAATGAACAGCGTCGGATGGGAAGACGTAATACAGAATAGAAAGGAAATAAGAGAATAAGATGGCGTTAATTAACCCGCTATTCCTGGCATCATTTCTCTTGCGTTTTATCCCCGTCAAAAGCGGCCTTTAGCCCACGTTGGCGCTCCCGGCGCTTGTGCGTATGATGTTTTTAAAAGATCGTCATACTTTCTGTTCTGCATCAATTTTTTCATTACAAATGCTCGCCATAATGCCGTCCTCAGGAGGTCTCCCGACGTTTATGCTGCGCCGGGAGGAACAAAAACAACGTATAATCTGGGATAAATTGATGATTAAAGGCAAACTGGCGCTCGTGACGTGCGCGCTGACTCTGGCATTCACCTCGCCGCTTTTCGCTGCGTCGGACACGGCAGATGGCCATACCTTAAAGCTGGCCATTGGCCCTGAGCCAACGGAAGGCTTTGATCCTATGCTGGGCTGGAGCCACGGCAGTTACTTATTGCTTCATGCGCCGTTGCTCAAGCAAAACGCCGATATGAGTTGGGGTAATTTACTGACGGAAAAAGTGGATACCAGCCCCGATGGTAAAACCTGGATACTGACCTTAAAACCCGATCTGAAATTCTCCGATGGCTCGCCATTAACTGCCGAAGATGTCGTTTTTACATACAATAAAGCGGCGAAGAGCGGCGGTAAAATTGACATGGGCAACTTTAGTCATGCGCGAGCGCTGGATGCGCGCCGAATTGAGATGACGCTGAGCCATCCGCAGAGTACCTTTGTGAATGTACTCGGGTCGTTAGGGATTGTTCCGGCCAGCCGTTATGATGAAAAAACGTTCGCCCGCGAACCGATAGGCGCCGGTCCGTACCGACTGGTCAGCTTTCAGCCGGGTCAGCAACTGATCGTTGAAGCTAATCCCTGGTATGCGGGTAAAAAGAATGACTTTAACCGGCTGGTTTTTGTCTTTCTGGATGAAGATAATGCTTATGCCGCCGCGCGCAGCGGACAGTTGGGACTGGTGCGCATTGCCCCTTCTATGGCGGTGGCCCCGCAGCAGGATAATCTTAAACTCTGGGTACGCGATAGCGTTGAAAACCGGGGCATTGTCTTCCCGATGGTGCCAGCCGGTAAAAAGGATGCTAACGGTTATCCTGTCGGCAACGATGTGACCGCTGATGTCGCTATCAGACGCGCAATTAACTATGCCATTAATCGTAAACAACTGGCGGAACAGGTGATGGAAGGCCATGCGATACCCGCCTATAGCGCGGTGCAGGGATTGCCGTGGCAAAATCCTTCAGTGGTATTCAGCGATGGCGATATTGCAAAAGCGCGCGCCATCCTGGAAGAGGCTGGCTGGAAGATAAACCGTGCGGGCGTGCGTGAAAAAGCAGGTAAAGAAGCGCGTCTGACCTTATGGTATGCCAGTGGCGACAGCACCCGACGGGATCTGGCCGAGGCGGTGCGCGCCATGTTGCAGCCTTTAGGCATTGTCGTCTCGTTGCAATCGGGAAGCTGGGAAACCGTAGAGCGCCATATGCACGCTAACCCTACGCTGTTTGGCTGGGGAAGTCTGGACCCGATGGAACTCTTCCATCACTACAGCGGGAAAGCCGCTGGTGTGGAATATTATAACCCGGGCTATTACAGCAACCCTGCGGTAGAAGCACATCTGAAACAGGCTATAGATGCGCCTGACTGGCAAAAGGCGATCCCTTTCTGGCAGCAGGTTGAGTGGGATGGGAAGCAGGGCGCGGGCGTCCAGGGCGATGCGGCATGGGCATGGCTGCTTAATATTCAGCATACCTATCTGGCCAACCCCTGTATTGATCTGGGAAAAGGCGCGCCAGAAATCCACGGTAGCTGGTCGGTGTTAAACAATCTTGATGACTGGACCTGGACCTGTCGGTGATGAAATTGTTCTTCAGTCATTTTTTGCGGCTGATTATTCTGTTGATGCTGGTGGCTGCCGGCACCTTCATTTTGCTTAGCTTTTCGCCCGTTGATCCTATCCGCGCTTATATTGGCAACGATCTGCTCCATGTTCCGCCAGAACAATATGCGCGGATTGCGGCGCGCTGGGGGCTTGACCAGCCGCTGTGGGAGCGTTTCGGTCACTGGTTTTGGCGTTTGCTCCAGGGTGACATGGGGTATTCCATGCTGTTCAACATGCCTGTCGCCAGCGTGATCCGGGAACGTTTTGCGACGTCATTCGCGCTGCTGGCAGGCGCCTGGCTATTGTCTGGTGTGCTGGGCGTGACATTGGGTTTTCTGGCCGGACGTTTTCTCCACCGCTGGCCGGATAAGATGATTTGCCGTATCAGCTACTTATTGTCATCGTTGCCCACCTTCTGGATAGCAATGCTGTTGCTGGCGCTGTTTGCCGTCCGCTGGCCGGTATTACCTGTTTGTTGCGCCTGGGACCCCGGAAATAATGCAGGAACAGCTCTTTTATCGGAACGTTTACGCCATCTTGTGTTGCCGGTATGTGCGTTAAGTCTGTTGGGCATGGGGCAAATTGCGCTGCATACGCGAGAAAAAATAGCCAGCGTAATGAAGAGCGAATTTATTCGTTTTGCGCGCGCTCAGGGGGATAAAGGATGGTCGCTGTTACGTCACCAGGTGTTACGTCATGCGATTACCCCAGCGCTCTGCTTACAGTTTGCTTCTCTGGGCGAACTGATGGGGGGAGCGTTACTGGCAGAAAAAGTCTTTGCGTATCCGGGGCTGGGACAGGCCACTATCGATGCCGGCCTGCGTGGCGATGTCCCGCTACTCATGGGGATCGTTTTATTCTGTACGCTATTAGTGTTTGCCGGAAATACGATTTCAGCCTGGCTTGTGGTGGTGCTTAATCGATCGCTGGAGCGTCCCGATGCTCTATAATCCTGCCCCGACGTTGTTTCGTCTGATCCTCTCCGTTACCTGTCTGCTGTTTATTGCCGGATACGGTTATGCCACGTTGAGCCAGCCGCCAGAGGTTAATCTGCTTGCCCGGCATCTGTCGCCTGATATCCAGCACTGGTTTGGCACCGATAATCTGGGGCGTGATGTATGGCTTCGTTGCTTTCAGGGGGCCTTCACCAGTTTACAAATTGGCGTTGGCGCCGCGCTGTGCAGCGGCGTTATCGCGCTAGTGATGGCGGCAGCGGCGCGCATTCATCCCCGGCTGGACCTCCTGATGCGGCTGATAACCGATGCTATGCTCGCCATGCCGCATTTACTTTTGCTGATCCTTATCTGTTTTACGCTCGGCGGCGGTAAAAGCGGCGTCATTGCGGCCGTGGCGTTAACGCACTGGCCCCGTCTGGCGCTGATTCTGCGCGCCGACGCGGAGCGGGTAGCGCAGAGTGACTACCTGACATTGACCTATCGTCTGGGGCATGGACACCTTTATTGCTGGCGATATCACTATTTTCCGGCGCTATTGCCGCAATGGTTGACGGGAACGTTATTGATGTTTCCTCATGCGGTATTGCACAGCGCGGCATTAAGTTTTCTGGGGTTTGGGCTGGCGCCGCATGAGCCTTCGCTGGGGCTGTTGCTGGCGGATGCGTTACGGTTTATTAGCCATGGTAACTGGTGGCTGGTGCTGTTTCCCGGCCTAATGTTATTCACGCTGGTGATGCTCTTCGATCAGTTTGCGCGCGCCACTCAGCGGCTGTGGCTAAGGAGTGACGTATGCTGAGTTTACAACAGGTTACGCTGGAAAGTGCGCGTTATCGCTGGTATGGCGCGAGACGCTGGTCGCCGTTATTACAGAATGTCTCTTTTGATATCGCGCCCGGAGAAATGGTGGCATTGGTTGGCGGCAGCGGGGAGGGCAAAAGTCTGCTGCTGCAATGTCTGCTCGATCTGCTGCCGGAAAATTTACGCTTTCGGGGGGAAATTACGCTTGATGGCAACCGGCTGGACAGACATACCATCAGGCAGCTTAGGGGCAATACGTTTAGCTACGTGCCGCAGGGGGTACAGGCGCTTAATCCCATGCTGAATATCAGAAAACATTTGAGCAGAGCATGTCATCTGACCGGACGCGCCTGGGATGAGACGCAGATGGTACAGCTATTGCAGCAAAGCGATCTCGAACCGACAGTCCTGGAACGCTTTCCCCGCCAGCTCTCCGGCGGGATGGCTAAACGAATTCTGGCGTGCCACGCCTCGCTCAGCCAGGCACGTTATATCCTCGCGGATGAGATCACCGCCTGGCTTGATACCGCACTGGCAAACCAGTTGCTTGAGCACTTGCGAGGTCTCTGCGAGCGGGGATGCGGCGTGCTGTGGGTGACTCATGACCTGCTGCTGGCGGCGCGGTATGCCGATCGCATTGTGGCGCTGCATCAGGGTTATATCACGGACAATATTCGCTGTGAACGATTACAGCCGGAAGAGATGAGTGAGCCGTTAAAACGGCAATGGCAAGCATTGCCTGAACTAAGCCCGTTATTTATGCCGACCGGAGAGGGAATAGAATGCTAAGCTGCCGCGACCTCGTTATTCGTCAGGGCGGGAAAGTCTTATGGCAGAACCTGACGTTTACGATTTCTGCCGGTGAACAGGTAGGAATTCATGCGCCAAGCGGAACGGGGAAAACAACGTTGGGGCGCGTCCTGGCCGGATGGCAAAAGCCGACGGCGGGCGACGTTCTGCTGGACGGCAGCCCGTTACCCCTGCATCAGTATTGCCCGGTACAGCTTGTTCCCCAGCATCCTGAACTGACGTTTAATCCCTGGCGAAGCGCCGGAGACGCGGTGCGTGATGCCTGGCAGCCTGACCCGGAAACGATGAGGCGTTTGCATGTGCAGCCCGAGTGGCTGACGCGTCGGCCAATGCAGCTCTCAGGCGGGGAGTTGGCGCGTATTGCGATACTGCGCGCGCTTGACCCGCGAACGCGTTTTCTGATTGCCGACGAAATGACGGCGCAACTCGATCCGTCTATTCAAAAAGCGATATGGGTATACGTGCTTGAGGTGTGCCGCAGCCGTTCATTAGGGATGTTGGTGATTAGTCATCAGTCTGCGCTACTTGATCAAGTCTGTACCCGCCATTTACAGGTGGAATAGCCGCAAGTCGTTTCTCCGCATTGCCGTGTCGCCGTTAACGCACCGGGAGCCCATGGGTTCCCGGTATTGTCGGCAGAGATTTTACTACATGACGTGTTTATCTGCGTTTTTTGCATCAGCGGTATTACTGTAGTCTCTGGTCTCTTCAACCTGTACAGGGGCTCTGACAACCAGACTTGGCAGCGCCAGTTCGATATCATTCTCAATGAGTTTTTCAATAATACGGATATTTATCTCTTGCTGAATATCCATGTATTTATTGTAATCCGCGGTATTGACGATATGCACCACCTCATAGGTCAGCCGATCCTGACCAAAGGCCAGTAGATGGGCGCGGTCGAATTGTGTTTCGCCGACATCGGTAATAATCTTTTTCACCATATCGCCGATGAGGCGTAACTTTTCCGGCGGTGTCGCAGTGGCGACGCCAAAAGTAAACACGATACGACGCGTTTGCATCCGCTTATAGTTGTGTATGGTTTGCTGCAACAACTGCGCGTTCGCACAAACGATCTGTTCGCCGCTGAGGCTACGGATGCGAGTGGTTTTCAAACCGATATGTTCAATCGTACCGGCTACATCATTAAAGACGACGAAATCGCCAATCTCGAAGGGCTTATCGAAACCAATCGACAGCGAAGCGAAGACATCGCTCAGAACGGTTTGTACCGCCAGGGCAATAGCAATACCGCCCACGCCGAGGCTGGCTACCAGTGCGGTAATATCCACGCCGACGTTCGCCAGGATGGAGAGCAGCATCATAGACCAGACGAGCACGCGCAAAATCATACCAAGAATGACTAACGTCACCGGGTTTTTATTGGAGCCTGGGGCATACAGTAAATGACGCATCCATGACTGTACGCCCTGATCAAGCCAAATCGCCATTTGAATCGCAACCACTAAAAACCAGGCGTGAGAGAGGGTAGAGAATAACCGGTCGGGCAGGGCGACAAAGCGCAGGCTAAAGAGAAATGCGGCAAAAAAGATGAGCATCTTACTGGTCTTTTTCAGCATCTCGAAAACAATAGGCCGCAGCCGCCCATGAGCATCATCCTTTTTATCCGGGCGTTGTAGCGCTTTATAGACCACATTAAGTAGCCAGTTGATGAGCCAGTAAGTAATGAGGGTGACGAAAAAAACGACCGCCAGATTGATCCAGAACGTCGTTGACATCAGCATCGCAACGATATTTAGTCGTGCTAAATACTCCATTTTACCTCCGATGAAAAGCAGATGAACATTACAGTATAGACGTCACATCACGGAGGCCGATTTCCGGCTTTACGATTGCTGTTTTATTCAGCACTTTTGTTCAAAAAGTATGAAAAAGAGGGGTAGCCGTTTGGCTATCCCGGCGTTTCTGTGCAGACTTATCTACTCCTCTTAATAAAATAAGGAGTCATTTATGCAACAAGAACATCGTGAGTGTATTGAGCAGTGTTATGAATGCGCGGCGGCGTGTGATATCTGCGCCTCTTCTTGTCTGCGTGAAGATAACGTCGAAATGATGAAGCACTGCATCCAGTTAGATATGCAATGTGCGGCCATTTGTCGCCTGGGGGCGCAATTTATGGCATTGGAAAGCGAGTACTCACAAAAATTATGCCGCCTGTGCGCGGATATCTGCAAAGCCTGCGCCGAAGAGTGTGCAAGGCACGATCACGATCATTGCCAGAATTGCGCGCGGGCATGCAGCCAATGCGCAGACGCCTGCCTTAAAATGGCCGCGTAATTTTTCTTCCGCCATTAGCTCAACCGGATAGAGCATAGAGCTTCTACCTCTAAGGTTCGGGGTTCAATTCCTCGATGGCGGACCAGTTGATATCAAAAAAGGCCACCTGCGCGGTGGCCGCTGAGTTTCTGTTGAAATAAATGCAATGTTATAATATAACAATCATCTTTCTAAGAAAGATGAGGGTAACGTTTTGGTGATTCATTTAAAAAAACTGACAATGCTTCTGGGAATGCTGTTGGTAAATAGTCCTGCCTTCGCGCATGGTCATCATGCTCATGGCGCGCCGATGACGGAGGTTGAGCAAAAAGCGGCAGCGGGCGTGTTTGATGACGCTAATGTACGCGATCGCGCGCTCACCGACTGGGATGGTATGTGGCAATCCGTCTATCCTTATCTGGTCAGCGGCGAGCTGGACCCTGTCTTCAGACAAAAGGCGAAGAAAGACCCGGAGAAAACGTTTGAGGATATTAAAGCGTATTATCGCAAAGGATACGCGACGAATGTTGAGACTATCGGTATTGAAAATGGCGTTATAGAATTCCATCGCGACAATAACGTTGCATCCTGTAAATACAATTATGCCGGCTATAAAATTCTGACTTACGCATCGGGTAAAAAAGGGGTGCGCTACCTGTTCGAATGTAAAGATGCGAATAGCAAAGCGCCTAAATATGTTCAGTTTAGCGATCATATCATTGCCCCGCGCAAATCGGCGCACTTCCATATCTTTATGGGAAATACCTCGCAGCAGGCATTATTGCAAGAGATGGAAAACTGGCCTACCTATTATCCTTATCAGTTAAAGGCGAATGAGGTCGTTGACGAAATGCTACATCATTAAGTCTGATGCAATGTTAAAAGCTCGCTATGAATAGTGAGCTTTTTTCTGCCGTTATGCCATATTTCTGGCAACCAATATAAAAAATACCTGCGCCCCGGAGCAACGATGACGCTGTCTATACCGCCCTCGATTCAATGCCAAACGGATGCGGCGTGTCGCCTGATTACTCGTGTCACAGGCGATACGTTGCGTGCTATTCATTTATATGGTTCCGCTGTCGCGGGCGGTCTGAAGCCAAACAGCGACATTGATCTACTGGTGACAATATGCCAGCCGCTGACGGAGGCCCAACGCGCAACGCTGATGCAGGAATTGCTGGCGCTTTCATCGCCGCCGGGGGCGTCGGCAGAAAAACGCGCTCTGGAGGTCACTGTCGTGCTTTATTCGCAGCTGGTTCCCTGGTGTTTTCCACCTGCCCGGGAAATGCAATTTGGCGAGTGGCTAAGAGAGGACATTTGTCAGGGGATTTATGAACCAGCGCAACAGGACTGGGACATGGTGTTACTGATAACCCAAATTCTGGAAACCAGTATACCGCTAAAGGGCGAACGCGCGGAACGGCTGTTCACGCCAGCCCCTGCGGCGCAGTTGCTGAAGGCCTTGCGTTATCCCCTCGACCTTTGGCAATCCACGGCAGATGTGCAGGGAGATGAGTATCATATCGTTTTAACCCTGGCGCGTATCTGGTACACCCTTTCTACCGGGAGATTTACCTCTAAGGATGCGGCGGCTGACTGGCTGTTACCTCAGTTGCCAGAAGAGTATGCTGCTACGTTGCGTGCGGCGCAGCGTGAATATTTAGGTCTGGAGCAACAGGACTGGCATATTTTGCTGCCTGCGGTCGTACGCTTTGTGGATTTTGCCAAAGCGAACATCCCCACGCAGTTCACATAAGATGCCCCAGGACGTCTGTCAGGTTGCGCAAACGGCGTTCCTCAACTACTACTTAATAGGTTCTCATCGCTGAAGTAAGCAGATGATCTTATGCGGGCCATCGAATGGATATTTCCACATGGCTCTCGTTTTGTTGAGGTGGATATGACTGGTTCCGCATCATCTGTTTTAAAGACAGATACAAGACTATTGAGCGAAAACCTGTTTCTTAATTATGGTCTGGAGTCCTTATTTAAGGACGTCGCAATAATAGCTGGTAACGTAAATTATATTATTTTTGATATCGACGATTACTACACCGTACAGCAGTATATTACTTCCACATTTAAAACGGTACTCATTGGAATTGTTACCCATAATGAATATAACTTTATTGATGAACATCATGCCATATATCGAATAAAGGTCGATGCCTCTATTGCTGAGTGGCGTGAATTACTGATTTTGGCCGCTGCTGGTCAATTTTTCCCCAGGTCAGAGAAAGTCAGATTAACGGCGAATGAAAGAAATGTTTTGGCGATGCTTGTTAAAGGAATGGATATCCGACAAATAAGCTGTGAGCTGAATGTACATTTAAAAACTATTTACTCAGTACGCTACCATGTTCTGACTAAATTAGGTTGTAGAACAGTTCTGGATTATCAAATACTGTCCGTCTCTAAAGCCTTTACGCACTGGCTGACAATAAATAATGTCGATAATGTAATTTCACGTGTAAATAGTAAGGTCATTGCTTAATAATGATTTGCTTCTGATGGCGTTTAGGTTCACTATGCTTTCTTACATCATCATGAGGCCAGACAGGCATGGCTACTTTTAGTATTAGCGCAATGGCGGCGCAGTGTGGTGTCACAACAGCAAATATCAGGTCCTGGGAACGCTATGGCCTGCTTCAACCTACCAAAGATGAAGCTGGCAATCGTTTTTATTGCATAGAAGATGCTATCAGAATACAGCATATTATCGACGCGTTAAGCAAAGGCTTCTCATTAAAAGAGATTAAACCTGCCCTCTATGGTGAAGAAACGCATTGCCGCTCGGGATGGTTATTCTACCAGGAAGAGATTTTAGCGCAGTGTAGAAAATTCGAACCCGCCAAATTGCGAAAATTACTCTGGCGTTATGGTCGGGAAATTCCGCCGTGTATCGTCATTGAGTCAATACTGCGTCCTTTACGGCTGTGGTTGTCCGCAGGCGATGATGATGCACGCCGATTTGAAAAGGCATTACTGGATACTGCGATTATTGAATACGCCACGTTCCAGCTAAGTAGCGTACGAAAGGCGCCAGCAGGCACAATGCTTATTGCTGCGTTTTCGCTGAACGACCCCATTGAGCTATGGCTGGAAACGATTAAATATTGTAGTGAAGGTATGCGAGTTGAAGTCATCCCCTGGCAGGCGCCGATGCCCGATCTTTTATCAACGTCTTTCGAGCATATTGTTCTGTGGCATGATGAGACATTAACTCCCGCGCAGGAAAATCTTATTCAGGCTTTAAAAGAATCGGGTAAATTTAGTCTTCATGTGAAAAATGGCTCATGCTTAACATTACTGCCAGCCGTATATCGGCAGCATGAGATGCCAGAAAGCATGCAGCATGTTGCACCGCAAATCCATGCAAACGGCTACGAAAAATCAGGCACCGCACGTTGAGGCATCTGCATTATTAACGAACAGGGGAGGAGTAACCCCCTCCCTTGTTTATACCCTTCATACTTCAAGTTGCTTATGTGTTGGCTACGGATTACTCGGCCCATCCATGGGCCTCGCCCTGACGGGCCGTCGCACGCGACGTTCAAATCTGCTCCCGGCAGATCTGTCGTTCACCCCAGTCATATAGTTATCTATGCTCCTGGGGACTCACTCCCTTGCCGCCTTTAAGCAACTCGAATTATTTTGGGTATATATTAGATGTCGTCAGGTGTCTGAAACAAAACGGCTTCTAAGGCATTACGATAAATATCAAGCTGCACTACGTCTTTTTCTGTTTCCAGTTTTTCAATAAGTTTGGCGATGATATCCTTATTTGAGACATGCTGCTGCGATTGCAATAGTTCGTAAGTAATTTCCTGAATAGCTCGCTGTTCACATAACATATGTGCAGAAAAAGGATTGCCAGTACTATTTTGTTCGTTGACTAGTGTAATGGTAGTCATATTTCACCATATTCGATGTAAATTGAAGCCGATCTCCCTGAGCGGGGGAGAGAAATTAGTGACCTATTAAAATTAGACCTATATCATAAAACCGTAATAAAAAATCATAAAAACGTGATGTGCATCACATTTGTGTGATTTGTTGTATATTTTATACACTTTAAGTGAAGGTGAAGATTCCGTAGAATCAACGGCCTGTTCTTTTTATCACTCCAGTTTCAACGAATAAGCATTAATACCCGTCTGTAATAATTACTTAATGTTATCTTAATAAAGGTAAATTACTGTCAGGCCTCCGTAAAAGGAGGTTGATTAATGATTCGTCATATCGCCATTTTTCTTTGTTCTTTATTGATGTGCAGCACCACTTTTGCCGATTCGGTAACGTCGGTATCGCTTGGTGCGCTCTTAACCGCGCTCAATGAACGCATGTTATTAATGAAAGATGTGGCTGCTTATAAAATGAAGCACCATCTGCCGATAGAGGATTTCACGCGTGAACAAAATGTTTTTGCCGAGGCTGAAGAAGAAGCGAAAAATAACGGTCTGGACCCGCATTCGATAACCCCTTTTATTCGTTCGCTAATGGATGCCAGTAAAGCGATACAGTACCGCTATTTAGCGCAGTGGCGAACCGGCTCAGAACCCTCCTTTCCGATACAAACCTTGTCGGTCACCCGGCAACGTATTCGACAACTTGATAATCAAATGTTGATCATTATCAGCCAGCGCTTGATGGTCGGCGCTTTCAGCCACGAGGATATGGTGTGGCTGAGAGCGAAGTTTAATGCGCCGAATCTGAATGAGAGCGATATCAGTGATGTGTTGGCAGCCCTATCTTTGGTACGACGCGCGCGTTAATTCCCCATGAGGAAACGTGGGCCAATACCTGGTGATTGCCTGCGGGGGGCGCGATACAAGAACGTTTTTGGGGGATGGGGATATAAGCGTGGCGGAATAGCGGCTGGAGAGACGTGGTTTCGCTTCCCATCTTCCGGTGCATTCGTTAGCATACTGTTTCGCAGTTAAGCGTAAATGTTTTCAGGAAGAGGTTAATGTGTTCGCGGAGTATGGTGTTCTGAATTATTGGACGTACCTGGTTGGGGCGATTTTTATCGTTCTGGTACCGGGGCCGAATACGCTTTTTGTGCTTAAAAACAGCGTGGGACGCGGGGTTAAAGGAGGATATCTTGCCGCATGCGGCGTGTTTATCGGCGATGCGATATTAATGTTTCTGGCGTATGCGGGCGTGGCGACGCTGATCAAAACAACGCCGGTTCTGTTTAACATTGTTCGCTATCTCGGTGCGTTTTATCTGCTCTACCTTGGCGCAAAAATCCTTTACGCTACGCTGACCTCAAAAGGGCGTGCGGCGACGGAAACGGTAGTTCCTTTTGGCGCTATTTTTAAGCGTGCTTTAATTCTTAGCCTGACGAATCCTAAAGCCATACTTTTTTATGTTTCCTTTTTTGTGCAATTTATTGACGTTACTGCGCCGCATACTGGGGTGTCATTTTTTATTTTGGCCACCACCCTTGAAATCGTCAGTTTTTGCTATCTGAGCTTTTTAATTCTTTCTGGCGCTTTTGTAACCCACTATATTGGTACCAAAAAGAAACTGGCAAAAGTGGGCAATTCGTTGATTGGCCTTCTTTTCGTCGGATTTGCCGCCCGGCTGGCAACGCTCCAGTCTTAACCCCCTGGACCCGTCGTGAACGGCGGGTCATTGCTCTCCTTTCGGTTTTATTGCGTGGAAAACAGCAAAATAGTAACCAATAAATGGTATTTAAAATGCTGTTTTTGGAGCGTAACCTTTTTACGACAGCGATGAGATTATCGCTGAGTAACCTGCGGGAAGAGGGAAGCAAATGCGGCAAATTCCACAAAATCATATCCATACACGTTCCACGCCCTTCTGGAACAAAGAGACGGCGCCTGCCGGAATTTTCGAACGCCACCTTGATAAGGGAACGCGACCCGGCGTTTATCCTCGTCTCTCGGTGATGCAGGGGGCGGTCAAATATCTCGGATACGCTGATGAACATTGCTCTGAGCCGGAAGAGATCATGGTGATCAATGCCGGCGAGTTTGGCGTGTTTCCTCCGGAAAAGTGGCACAATATTGAGGTCATGACGGATGATACCTATTTTAACATCGACTTTTTTGTCGCGCCGGAAGTACTGATGGAAGGGGCGACCTCACGAAAAGTCATTCATGCCGGGAGAGAATAATAATGGGAAAAGCTACTTATACCGTCACGGTCACGAATAATAGCAATGGCGTCTCTGTGGACTATGAAACGGAAGCACCGATGACGTTGCTGGTACCTGAAGTTGCGGCAGAAGTTGTGAAGGATTTGGTCAATACCGTGCGTTCCTACGATACCGAAAACGAACACGACGTTTGCGGTTGGTAAGGATCTTGTAGTATCTATTTGATATAAAGTGATTTTTTAAATCAGAAGCCGCATCGCGCGTCGCCAGCGTGATGCGGTTTTTGCGTATTGAAAAGCGCTGTTTATTTACATCAGACATGGGTTGAAAAGAAACATTAAGAAAACATTAAGAATATCGCATTGTTTGCTAATGAGAGCATATTCATAAAACTTATGATTGGGTATTAAAAACCAGAAGAGTCTTATGATCATGAAACTCGATACCCGATTAACTTCGTCAGCACTTACTCTTGCGCTTGCCGCTGTGGTCATCCCGTTTACGGCGGACTGGCAATTGCCTTTGCTTAACGGCGTGGTGGTCCGATGGATTGAAAACGGACAAGCGTTATGGTTACTGTTTGGGGCGCTATTTACCGCCTGGTATATACGGCCACTTTCCCGTCCCGAAGGGGCAAAGCAGTTTTGGCTGTGGGCTGTTGTCTGGTGGGTGGTGCTATTGGGTAGAAGCACCAGTTGGGGGCGTGACTATTTCCCTGACGAGCCGCGTATTCTGTTCAGAACGATTTCAGTGATATTAATTGCTGCGTTAGTCTTGCCAGTCCTGTTTTCTGCCGGGCTACGTAAGGAGATTGTTCGTCGTCTGCGGGACGTTCCTCTGCCATTGTGGCTGTTTGCCGTGACGGCATGTTCATATCTGATTTCCGACACTGTCGAGCATCATCGGTGGTTGTCGCCGATATTCCTGCATAACGCTCGTTACACGGATTTGATTGAAGAGCTTTATGAAGTGCCATTTATGATCGGTTTGTTTATGGTGACCGTGGGGTTTATGCAGCAGGACAAGCAGGATGAATGTACGGCGCTGGAGATGACCCCGTATCACGCAAAATAGCGCGGCTGAAAAAAGACCATGAATTCGACATGGGATAGATAGCGGTTAGCAAAAAAAGCCCGCACTCGGTGAGGCGGGCAAATAATACTGGAAGCAATGTGAGCAATGTCGTACCGAACAGGTGGGTTATAAACTCAACCACTCGGTATTGATAAAGATAATCGTTATCATTAATGATTGCAACCCTGATATTTATGCGCTTTTATCCACGACGCTAAAAGGTGATGGATATCACAAACTTCACTTTCCTGACGATGTGCTATTCTTTTTAACGGCAAATAAACCGCTAACGTTAAGACATAAGTGAGGAAAAAATGGGCATTCTTTCATGGATTATTTTTGGACTTATTGCGGGTATTTTGGCTAAGTGGATCATGCCAGGTAAAGATGGCGGCGGATTCTTTATGACGATCATTCTGGGGATCGTTGGTGCGGTAGTCGGAGGATGGATCAGTACGTTCTTTGGCTTTGGCAAAGTGGATGGTTTCAACTTCGGCAGCTTTGCAGTCGCAGTGATCGGCGCGATTGTCGTGCTGTTAATCTACAGAAAAATCAAAAGCTAAACGCAGAACTTTCAGAGATAATAAAGGCTACGACAGGTAGCCTTTATTATTCAAAATGAATTTACCACCAGCCCAGTTCGGTACCCGTCGCCGCAATTAGCGCGATGCCCATCAACACCATCGTTGTTTTCCTCATGGTTATGCTCCTGGCGCGGCGTAACCGCCAATAAAAAACCATGCCAAAAATAATATTGCCGTAATGAAAATGACGACAGGGAAGAGGATACCCACTCTCATGCTATTACCTTCACTGTTCAGGGGGCGCCAGAATAGCAGGGTTTTCTCAGCGACAAAAGGTCGGTTGCTTTGTGACAGGGCGTGGCTATTACTGACTTAACCCGGGATAAACACCCACTAAAGCGCTGACAGAAAGTATGGAAATAGCGTACCCGCCAGGTTATCCTGGACAAAATATCGCTTTAAGGAGTCGTTATGAAATTTACGTGGATTGCGTTGCCAGGCGTATTGCTGCTGAGCGCTTGTTCATCGTCGCAACCCAACGCCCCCCGGCCGCCGCGCATTGGGATGCCTAATCCGGCAGCCGTCTACTGTGAGCAACAGGGCGGTACGCTGATGCCGGTGCAGACCCCACAAGGCGTGCGTTCCGATTGCAAATTGCCCAATGGCGAAATCATTGATGAGTGGACATTATGGCGCAGAGAGCACCCTGATACGAAAAAGTGACAACCTGCGGTCCGACGGGATATGATTAAGAACAATCTGATAATGAGTTTCATGCGGCGCAAGAAAATATGTTTCAGTTAAAGCCGGGCGCGTTGGCAATAGTTATTGGCGCTAAAACACCCGCCGGACGGCAGAATATTGGTAAATCGGTTGAGCTATTTTGCCTGTGTCAACCCGGAGATGAATTCATTAACCCGGTAAATGGACACGTCACCTTACTGCCGAAAGAAGCGCCTCGGGCGCTGTGGCTGGTCACGGGCGATGTAGCCTCCGCCGATGGCCAGCACGGTTTTGCCTGGGTGCGGGCAGAACATTTGATGCCGTTGTCCCCGGACAGACAACCAGGCCAGGCGGCGGCACGACAATCACAGCTCTCGTAGCCACTCTGCCAGCACAATGGCATGGTTCTGGCGAGTATCTTTAGCGGCGTATAGCAACGTTAGCGGCTGGTGTCGGGCAATATCCGCCAGCCGTTTGCCTTCTTGATGCTGTTGCGCAAGTTCTGCCCGGTATTGCTGCGCGAAGTGGTTAAAATCAATCAGTTCGCTATGAAAGGCTTTGCGCAATTCGGTGGAGGGCGTAATGGCCTTATTCCATTCATCATAGACCAGCGCTGCTTTTTTAATGCCGCGCGGCCATAGCCTGTCAACCAATACCCGATAACCATCGTCTTTTTCCGCCGGGAAATAGACGCGCTTACACTGGATTCGCATTTTTCCCTCCTGTGATGGTGTCGCTTACGGTACTTTTGTCGGATAGCGGTAATGATTTTAATGGATCAGGCCTGATAAACGAAGCGTCATCAGGCATTCAAGTGGGTATCAGGTTTATTTATGACGCTATCTCTCGATCGCGTCCGGCGTAGAGGCCGAAAATCGCCATGATGATAGCCAGAACCGTCACGCCTGACAGCGGTAGATACCAGCTACCGCTGGCATCATGAAGTTTTCCCATGACGGGCGGCCCACATGCCGCCAGTAAATACCCGACCGACTGCGCCATGCCGGAAAGCGCCGCCGCCTGATGCGCCGAACTGGCGCGCAGGCCGATAAACGTCAGGCCGAGGATCATCGTCGCGCCTGAACCGAAGCCGAACAGTAGCGTCCAGATGACAGCCTGGCCCGGCACAAACCAAAGCCCCGCCGCGCCCACTGCGCACAATAGTGAGACCAGCGCGGCAATCCAGCGTTGATCGTTAAAGCGATGCAAAATAAGCGGAATGGCTAACCCAGGCGCCGCGGTCGCCAGTTGCAGCAGGCCATGTAGCGATCCTGCCTGTGCTTCGCTGTAACCGTGGCTGATGAGTATTGTTGGTAACCAGCCGATGATCACATAATAAATCAGTGAGTTAAGTCCCAGAAACAACGTAACTTGCCAGGCTAAAGGCGAACGCCAGATACCGCGTTCATGTAATGCCCGGGAGCTACTCAGGTTAGCTGAGCGGGTAGTGCGCCACTGCGGCAACCAGATAAGAAACGCCAACAGCGGAAACAGCATCAGCATTAACAGCGCGCCGCGCCAGCCAAAACCGTGCAACGCCAGCGGAACCACCAGCGCGGACCCCAACGCGGCGGCGGCACCCATCGTCAATGAATACGCGCCCGTCAGCCTGGCGACATGTTGTGAAAAATCGCGCTTAATCAATCCTGGGAGCAGCACATTACCCAGCGCTATCCCGCACCCAATAATGGCAGTTCCGGCAAACAACAATGCAGCGGAGGGCAGGGAGCGGAGAGCAATACCCGCGCAAATCAGCAGCATTGCGGCAAACAGACTGCGTTCCATCCCAAACCGGCGGGCAATACCGGCCGCCAGCGGCGAAACCAGTGCAAACGCCAGAAGCGGCAAGGTTGTTAGCAGGCCCGTCTGGGCGGTGGAAAGACCGTAATCCGAACGGATTGTCTCCAGCAACGGCGCAGCGCCGGTAAATGTTACGCGCAGCGTAGTGGCTATCATCAAAATACCGGCAATCAGTAAAGCGCCCTGTTTGCCGCGTGGTGAAAGGGCTGTCGTCATCGTTTTCTCATCTCGTCAGGCGAGGCGATACCTTAACAGTTTTTACTGTTTGGATGAATCAAGCTAAAATGACAATTTATCGCTAAAATCGGACAATATAATGATTGGCCTGAGACTGGACGGTTACGATCCCGACCTTCACCACGATGCCGCTGTGGCCTTTTGTATTCGCGCCAGGGATGATGAACTGTTTAGCCCTCGCCATCAGCATCGCAAGGGACAGTTGATTCTCGCTCTGCACGGCGCGATTACCTGCGAGGTGGAAAATGCGATGTGGATGGTTCCGCCCCAGTATGCCGTCTGGCTCCCCGGCTCGCTGCCGCACAGTAACCATGTGACCGCAGGGGCGGAGCTGTGCTTTTTATTTATTGAACCTGCAGCGGTCGTCATGCCGGAGCGTTGCTGCACGCTGAAAATTTCGCCGTTATGCCGGGAGTTGATTTTGTCGCTGGCGCGCAGAACCGATCCCGAAAGAGCGCAAATGCCAACGCAGCGCCTTATTCAGGTGTTGTTTGATGAACTGCCGCAGCAGCCGCAGGAACAATTGCAATTACCGGTATCGGGGCATCCGAAAATCCGCCAAATGGTTGAGACAATGGCGCAGGAGCCCGCGCGATGGAATACATTAGGGCAGTGGGCCAGCGTATTCGCGATGAGCGAGCGTAACCTTGCCCGGCTGGTCGTCAAAGAGACGGGACTAAGCTTTCGTCGCTGGCGTCATCAGTTGCAATTAATTCTGGCGCTACAAGCGCTGATCGCGGGACGTAATGTACAGCAGACGGCGCAAATGCTGGGTTATGATTCCACCACGGCATTCATTACCATGTTTAAAAAAGGCCTGGGGCAGACGCCAGGCCAGTATCTGACGGGCGAGTTACTGCTTCCCCACAATTAAGGAGACCAGCCCCGCCGCAATCAGTGGGCCGACCGGCACGCCGCGAAACAGCGCGACGCCAAGTACCGTACCGACCAGCAGCCCGGCGACGAGCTGCGGTTGGTTTCCCATCAGCGTAATGCCGCGGCCGCCCAGCCAGGAGACGAAAACGCCGACGGCAATCGCGACCAGCGATTTCCAGTTCACAAAAGAGTGGATCAATGTGGAGGGCGGTAGGGTTCCGCTGGCGATGGGAGCCATTACGCCGATGGTCAGAATGATAATCCCGACGGTGAGCCCCTGTTTTTCAATCCAGGGAAAAAAGGTATTCAACGGGGTTACGCGGACAATAATCAGCACCAGAATTGAGACGGCGACAGTGGTGTTGTGGCTGATAAATCCCAGAGCTGCCAGTCCGAGCAGGATCAGCAGAGTGACATCAAACATTATGGTTTCCTTGCCAAAAAGTAAGCCTGACTACTTTACGCCCAAACGGCAAAGCGCACAGGCCTTTTTAACGATTGATGCGGATTTCAGGCAACTGCCTGAAAGACAATCTCTACGTGAAAAACGACGTTATCATTAAATTGTCATCAACGCCGCGTATTGCTAACCGGTGAACCGTCATTGTTGTCTTCCTGAGGATACAATTATGTACGATCCACCGTTTCTTGAAGCGCTGATGATTACGGCGTCGTTTTTCGCCATTTTTATCATTATCGTTGTGTCTGTATTGCTCCTTGAAGGGGAAGGGGACTAAGCCGTTGGCGATGACTGAAAGCGGCGGAAGACTGCCAGTTCTGGTCGGGCGATGCGCAGATAGTCCTGTGTATTCATAATGACTGATTTTTCCAGCAGGCCGGCATTAAAGGCAATTTCATCGAAACGCTCAAACAGGAGCGGATCGGCGACCAGTTTCAGATTGGGGTGAAAACTGAAAGGCGGGATCGCGCCAAAAACGCAGCCGGTCAGCATATCGACTTCCGCCGGGCTGGCAAGGGAAGCGCGTAAGCCGCCCAGATGTGAAGCAAGCTGAGAGAGGTCGGCTTGCTGATCGGCCGCCAGAATAGCAAGAACGTGCTGGTTGACGCCGTTGCCTTTGACTTTACAGACCAGCGCTTTTGCGCCCTGGCCCAGCGCAGTACCGCGTATTTCAGATACCGCTTCACATTTTCCTACCGCTTCATGGCTAACCACACGATAGCGCGCGTTCTCCTGCGTTAATAAAGCCACTAAACGTTGGTGTGTAGCGACACCCTTCGCGACTTCAGTCATTTCGGCCATTTCTCACTCCTGGTGCAATATGAACATTTACTGCGAAGCACTATGATGAACGATGTTGTTTTTGTTGTTTGTTCAGATAGAGCTGCGCATCGGAAGCCTGGTAGGCATCATTAATCGTATCATTGGGCTGCATATTATAAATCCCGGCAGAAAAATGGACTGTCTTATCCGGTGCGATAATTTGCAGGTTACGAATAATACGCTCCGGCAGATGGATAGCCAAATCCGCCGCGTAATCAACAAGAATAATACAGAACTCATCGCCGCCGAGGCGAATGGCGTAATCGCTTTTACGAATCGATGTTTTAATCGCTTTCGCCAACAGGGTTATAATTCGGTCGCCTTCCTGGTGCCCCTGGGTATCGTTGATCAGTTTTAACCTATCGCAATCAATAGCGACAAATGTCACCGGCGTCCCGGCATTGACCAGGCGTTGCAGTCGCTGTTCCAGCTCCGGTGTTAATATTTTACGGTTGTAAAGCCCGGTCATGGCATCGCTAATATTTTCGCGTGTGACGTTACGATAAAGCCGAAAGTGCATCCGTACCATATTAAGCAGGAGCGCCGTTGCCAGTAAGTAAAAGGCCAGCGCTTTCCAGGACGAGACAAGGAAATAGGTTAAATCAAGGGACAACGAAACGCGCAGTCCACCCGGGATATCATGGCTATAATTCACATATTGAAACAGATTGTTTTTGCTTTGATTAATAATAATTTCTTTTCCAGAGTCCATATCCTTTAGTGTTACGTTAAGATAACGCCAAACCAGCGGACGGTCCTGGGTATAAAAAATATTTTTTAAATTATCCTGGTTAACATCCACCATCACGATACCTTTTAACGTTCCCGCCAGATAGACTGGCGTTAAAAAGCTCATGACGTTTTCCTGGGTAATATCATCCATGTAAATACTTGAAATAACCGTACGGCCGGTAAAAAGTTTATCTATATCTTTTCTGTTAATACCCATTGTGCCTTTTTGTAAAAAAGTCCAACGATGCATGGCGAAGCGCCGTGAGTTGATTAAATCATAGAAATAGACATAATGTTTATTTAAATCAACGTAATAACGGAATTTAAGCTCCAGTGTGCCCAGCCCGTGACTGTGGTCGTCCTGCGAACGGTTGATGCTTACCGCCTGATCAAACGCAGGCAGTAAAAGGGCGTCATCAAGATTATCGGTACACTGTGTAGCGGCGGTTTGCAGGGTACCATGTAGCGCCGGATAATTATGCCGGGTCAGGTTGACACCGTGCGTACCGTTAATAGCCTCAAAGGCGTCGCAAAACGCGCGGCGTTTTTCTGCGGTGACGGGGTCTCCCGGCGCTTCAAAAGTTCGCATCAAATGTGCGGCGATGCTTTGATTCTGGTACTTATCGTACAAAAACGACGAATCGGCTCTCTCCATGATATAACGCATATAGGCATTCATTGCCCTGTCGCTGGCAATAAGTTCGTAAATCAGGAAGGACGATGTCAAAACGATGACGCTTGCCGAGATAAAGTGCCTGAGCGCTTTATGATGCAAATTCATGATGAACTACAGCCCTGAAAGTCGGATGCGTTAGTTTACCATAGCGATGAGAATTCCTCTAATAGACTGTTTAAAAATAAAACGTGTTGATGTTATGAAATAAAAATCATTCTCGATTTAATAAACCAATTAATACGCTGTGTTTATATTTTCAGGTGTGACTATTGTGATAAAAACTAAATTTTTAACCAACAATACTGATCTATTTGTGACAAAAAGAAAATAACCTTTATTATGATGATGAAAGGAGTGTGAAGTGGTAAGGATAATAATTTACTTCCGTTCTGAGGCTCTATGAAACGATTTAAAGAGATGGCTGTGATTTTATTTTTTGCATTACTGGCAGCAGGTTTTACGTCGTCGGCGATGGCGGATGATCCTTTTTCACATGTTTTGGATCATGTTTTTGATAAAGTCCCTGCCTGTCACATTGTTCCTCCTGGAGTGGGGCAACCAGGACATTTGGGGCCTTGGTCTTGGCCTTGGTGTTATTAACATGATGGAATTCTATTAATGGGTTAAATTACCCGATATGCCGGAATACCTTCATTCAGACTATTCGCGGGTAATTGCTTCAGTCATAAAAACCGAACACCAGGTTTATTAAAACCCGCCCGACATATGAACGGGCGGATTTATTTATGCGCTTTGATTGGCGCTCTGTTTCTGAAACAATTCGCGGAATACCGGATAAATATCCTCCTGATCGCGAATATGCTGCATGGCGAAGTTATCGAACGTCGCCTGCAGATGTTCATACTCGCGCCATAAGGTCTGGTGGGCGCGGCGGGTAATCTCGATATAGCTGTAATAGCGCACTACCGGCAGCAGCTTTTTCGCCAGAATCTCATGACACAGCGGTGAATCGTCGGCCCAGTTATCACCGTCTGACGCTTGCGCCGCATAGATGTTCCACTGCCCCGGGTCGTAGCGCTCTTTAACCACTTCATCCATGAGTTTAAGCGCGCTGGAGACAATCGTCCCCCCGGTCTCTTGCGAATAAAAGAACTCATGTTCGTCCACTTCCTTCGCCTGGGTATGGTGGCGGATATAAACCACTTCTACGTTCTTATACGTTCGGCTCAAAAACAGATAAAGCAGAATGTAAAAACGCTTGGCCATATCTTTGGTTGCCTGGTCCATCGAACCCGAGACGTCCATCAGACAGAACATCACCGCCTGGCTGGAGGGCTCAGGCCGTTTTTCATAATTTTTATAGCGTAAATCAAAGGTGTCGATAAACGGCACTCGCTCGATTTTAGCCCGTAGTTCGGCAATCTCCCGACGTAACCGCTCCTCTTCAAGCAGTTGCGCTGGTTCGCTATGGCTGATGGTCTCCAGTTCCGTTTCCAGCGCGTGCAGTTCGCGGCGTTTTCCTGCCGTCATTGCTGTACGGCGCGCCAGAGAGTTTTGTAGCGAACGTACCACGCTGATATTGGCCGGTACGCCGTTTGAGGTGAAACCGGCGCGGTGAGTTTTATACTCGTTAAGCTGGCGATGCTGGTTTTTCTTCAGATTAGGCAGCGCTAAATCTTCAAAGAGCAGATCCAGATACTCATCTTTTGAAATCTGAAAAACAAACTCATCCTGGCCTTCGCCGTCCTGGCTGGCCTGACCTTGACCGCTGCCGGAACCGCCGCCGCCACCGCCTTGCGGACGCTCAATGCGATCATTCTGGATAAAGTGATCGTTACCCGGATGGACGCGATGGCGCAGACCGCCGCGCCCCTGATGAAACATCGGTTCGCTAATATCATCGGTTGGAATAGAGACGGACTCTCCGCTGTCGACATCGGTCACAGAGCGTTTATTAATCGCTTCGGAAATCGACTGCTTAATTTGTGCTTTATAACGACGCAAAAAGCGCTGGCGATTCACCGTGCTTTTATTTTTGCCGTTAAGACGTCGGTCTATGAACCAGGTCATATGCCCCCCGTACTGCCAACTGAGCGCCTGTTCTGTCAGTGCCGGATAGCGCTAACGCTTAGCCAGTCTACAGAACATTACTTTGTAGGCCCGGTAAGCGCAAGCGCCACCGGGCATTAACATCACGACGATTTACGCACGCGCAGGTACCACTCGCACAGCAAACGAACCTGCTTACGGGTATACCCTTTTTCCATCATCCGATCGACAAAGTCGTCATGCTTTTTCTGCTCGTCAGTCGACGTTTTGGCGTTAAAAGAAATGACCGGCAACAGCTCTTCAGTATTAGAGAACATTTTTTTCTCAATCACCGTGCGCAGCTTCTCGTAACTGGTCCAGTTTGGATTACGGCCGCTATTGTTGGCTCTGGCGCGCAGGACAAAGTTTACTATCTCATTACGGAAATCTTTCGGGTTACTGATACCCGCTGGTTTTTCAATTTTTTCCAGTTCGGCGTTCAGCGACTCGCGATCGAACAGTTGGCCGGTATCCGGGTCGCGATACTCCTGATCCTGAATCCAGAAATCCGCATAAGTCACGTAACGATCAAAAATGTTTTGCCCGTACTCAGAGTAAGATTCGAGATAGGCCGTCTGGATCTCCTTGCCGATAAATTCGGCGTATTTCGGGATCAGGTAGCCTTTCAGGAACTCCAGATAACGCTCAGCCTGCTCCTGCGGGAACTGTTCACGCTCGATTTGTTGTTCCAGAACGTAGAACAGATGTACCGGGTTTGCCGCCACTTCCGCATGGTCGAAGTTGAATACGCGGGAGAGGATCTTAAAGGCGAATCGGGTGGAGAGACCGTTCATCCCTTCGTCCACGCCCGCATAGTCGCGATACTCCTGGTACGATTTGGCTTTAGGGTCGGTATCTTTCAGGCTTTCGCCGTCATAAACGCGCATTTTCGAGTAAATACTGGAATTTTCCGGCTCTTTCAGGCGGGAAAGAATCGAGAAGCGCGAAAGCGTTTCCAACGTGCCCGGCGCGCAGGGCGCATGAGCCAGCTCGCTATGATTAAGCAGTTTCTCGTAGATTTTGATCTCTTCGGAGATTCGCAGGCAATAAGGCACCTTCACAATATAGACACGGTCGAGGAACGCTTCGTTATTTTTATTGTTACGGAAAGTCACCCATTCAGATTCGTTTGAGTGGGCAAGTATGATGCCATTAAAGGGCAGGGCGGAAATACCTTCCGTACCATTGTAGTTACCTTCCTGAGTTGCGGTCAGCAAGGGGTGCAGCACCTTAATAGGCGCTTTAAACATCTCGACGAACTCCATGATCCCCTGGTTAGCGCGGCACAGCGCGCCAGAGTAACCATACGCATCCGGATCGTTCTGGGCGTGATGTTCGAGTTTACGAATATCCACCTTACCGACCAGCGCCGAAATATCCTGGTTGTTTTCATCGCCGGGTTCCGTTTTGGCGATGGCAATCTGCTCCAGAATGGAGGGCCAGACTTTCACCACCCGGAATTTAGTAATATCGCCGCCAAACTCATGCAGGCGTTTGGCCGCCCACGGGGACATAATCGTACCGAGATAGCGGCGCGGAATACCGTACTCTTTTTCCAGAATCTGCGCGTCTTCCTGCGGATTAAACAGGCATAACGGATGATCGTTGACCGGACTACGCTCGCCGTTGGCGCTTAAAACATAAATTGGCACGCGCTGCATTAGCGATTTCAGCCGTTCAGCGAGCGATGATTTGCCACCCCCCACAGGTCCCAGCAAATAGAGAATTTGCTTCTTCTCTTCCAGCCCTTGCGCCGCATGTTTCAGATAAGAGACAATCTGTTCAATCGCGTCTTCCATGCCGTAAAACTCTTCAAACGCAGGATAGCGAGCAATAACCCGGTTGGAGAAGAGTCGGGAAAGTCGGGGTTCCTGGGCAGTGTCGACCATATTAGGCTCGCCGATAGCCATTAATAGCCGCTCTGCCGCGTTGGCATAAGCACTGCGATCTTGCCGACAAATGGTAAGAAAATCCTGCAGTGTGAACTCTTCGTCCTTGGCAGCTTCGTAACGCTGGCGATAGTGATCGAATATATTCATGATATGCCATCCTTTCGTTTTTTCGCACATGTTAAGAGCCGTTCATATGAATAGTAGAGGCTCCCGGAAGAGGTAGACTGAACGCCGTCTCTGCTAAGGAAAAAAAAGCAACTCTCATGCCATTTTATTGGTCAGAAGATCAACGTGTCCGGTGATACACCTTCTTAACATTAAGCGTAGATGGCATTTGCAAAACTTGCCTGTACGCGTCAGTGGATTTCGATGACATATCAATAACTCATCAGGTAGAAAAGGCTGGTGGATATCAGAAAAAGCGTTCCCGGTCACATAACGATCATCAGCCGATCATCTGAAAATAATCGGTGATGGTGATATTAAACGGTTACATTGTGTAAAATAGTTGGGCTTACAGGTATTGGCGGTTACACTTTTGCCGCAGAACATTTGAATAAGGAATTATGGATTGTGACCAAACTTAAACTTCTGGCTCTTGGCGTGTTTATTGCAACATCCGCCAGCGTCGCGCACGCTGAAAGCAACCTGACGTTGGGCGCAGGCGTTGGTGTGGTTGAACACCCTTATAAAGATTACGATAGCGATGTTTATCCGATACCGGTCATCGCTTATGAAAGCGAAAACTTCTGGTTCCGTGGTCTGGGCGGCGGGTACTACTTGTGGAATGACAATGCCGATAAGTTGTCAATCATGGCATACTGGTCCCCGATGTACTTCAAACCGGGCGACAGCGATGACCATCAGTTGCGTCGTCTGGACAGGCGTAAAAGTACTATGATGGCGGGCGTTTCTTACGCGCACCACACCCAGTATGGATTCCTGCGTACCTCACTGGCAGGGGATACGTTGGATAACAGTAACGGTATTGTCTGGGATCTGGCCTGGCTGTATCGGTATACCAATGGCGGGCTGACCTTAACGCCTGGTATCGGGGTTGAATGGAATAGCGAGAACCAGAACGATTACTATTACGGCGTATCACGCAAAGAATCTTCGCGTAGCGGCCTGCGCGGCTATAACCCGAACGATAGCTGGAACCCGTATCTTGAACTTAGCGCTAACTATAATTTCGCCGGTAACTGGAGCGTATATGGTACTGCGCGCTACACCCGCCTGTCGGATGAAATTACCGACAGCCCGATGGTGGATAAATCCTGGACCGGTATCCTTTCTACTGGCGTGACCTATAGATTCTGATTGATTGAATTTGCCGGAAAAACCATGACAAAGCCTGCGTTATGCAGGCTTTGTGCTAACTGAAACGCGAACATGGCGGCTTGCATAAATGCGCTGTTGACCGGGAATGGCACAACCTTACGTGATTTATACTTTGTTACATCAATTTAAAAAACTAGCCTTTTATATGAAAAATCCAGGTGATTACAACTGCGCTAACAATTAGCGTAATAATTGTTGCAATGCTGGCTGATATCGCCCTGTCACGTCCCGCTTATGCTATACCCATTCTTCACAGCGAGTAAGACGAATGAGCATAGTATTCAATACCGTAGCCAAGCCCAGCGGCAGTCTGTGTAACTTATCCTGCAAGTACTGTTTCTATCTTGATAAACCCCGGGGCCAGCGCGTCATGTCTGACGATGTGCTGGAGACGTATATCCGCCGGGTAATTGATGATACGCCATCATCAGAGGTCTCGTTTTGTTGGCAGGGGGGAGAGCCGACGCTATGCGGTCTTTCTTTTTATCAAAAAGTGGTGTGCTTGCAGCAACGTTATGCCAACGGCAAAACTATTTACAACAGTCTGCAAACCAATGGCGTATTAATCAATGAAGAGTGGGCGGCTTTCTTTGCGCAGCACCAGTTCCTGATTGGTATATCGATTGATGGGCCGCAAGTCGTTCATGATAATTACCGGAAAACGCCGTCAGGGCGGGCGTCTTTTTCCCGAGTCGTTAATGCTATCCGCCTTCTGCAGGCAAATGATGTCGATTTCAACACGCTCACTGTCGTGAATGATGCGTCATGCCGTCATGGCAACGCTATTTATCATTTTTTGACGCAGGAGCTGGAAAGTAAACACCTGCAATTTATTCCCATTGTTGAGCCGCTCGCGCAAAAAGCGCAGCGTTCTTTGACGTTATCTGACAATGAGGATTCGCCTTCGCTGATGCCCTTTTCCGTTACGCCTGAAGGGTGGGGCGCCTTTATGTGCGATGTTTTTGATCAATGGATACGTCACGATGTCGGACGCATATTCGTACAGCTTTTTGACAACTTACTTGGCGTCTGGATGGGGGAGCCCGCCACGCTTTGTACGATGCAGTCGACCTGCGGACAAAGTTTGCTGGTGGAGCAGAATGGCGACGTGTTTAGCTGCGACCATTTTGTTTTTCCCGCCTATAAACTGGGCAATCTGCAGCAACACTCTTTAGAAGAAATGGCGGCCTCTCCTTTTCAGCAGCAGTTTGGCGCGGCTAAAGCAAACCTTTCCTCACGCTGCCAGAACTGTACGTGGCGCTTTGCCTGTCACGGCGGTTGTCCGAAACATCGAATTTGTATGGACGGCGGCGAACGGCAAAATTATCTCTGTAAAGGATATCTGGAGTTCTTTCAACATGTGACGCCCTATATGAATGTGATGCGTCAATTATTACTGAATCAGCGACCCGCCGCGCATATTACTCGCATCGTCGACATGATTGCGGATGACGTTCGTCAGTGACAAGAAAATCGCCCCCTTGCGCGGTATGATGCCGGACATTACCGTAGGGTCTAAGAGTCCTGTATTGTTTTACCGTCGAGTGACCTTGAAAAGGAAATGAAATCAGTGAAAAACGTAACGTTTTACGGGCAGGTGACGCTTCCTGCCATCGGACAGGGAACATGGTATATGGGCGAGCGCGCGGATCAACGTCAGCGCGAGGTTTCGGCGCTGCGCGCGGGGCTGGATTTGGGGTTACGCCTTATTGATACGGCGGAAATGTATGCCGACGGCGGGGCGGAAAAGGTCGTGGGCGAGGCGTTAGCAGGGCGACGCGATGAGGCATTTCTGGTGTCAAAAGTGTACCCGTGGAACGCTGGCGGTCAGAAGATAGTTGCCGCCTGTGAAGAAAGCCTGCGTCGTCTGAAAACAGATTATCTCGATCTCTATCTATTGCACTGGGCCGGAAGCTTTTCATTCGAAGAGACCGTTGAAGGTATGGAGCGGCTAATCGCGCAGGGGAAAATTCGCCGTTGGGGAGTCTCTAATCTTGATTATGACGATATGCAGGCGCTGTGGCGCATCCCCGGGGGACAGCAATGCGCGACAAATCAGGTGCTCTATCATCTGGCGTCACGCGGTATTGAGTATGATTTATTGCCGTGGTGTCAACAACAGCGAATGCCAGTGATGGCCTATAGCCCGCTGGCGCAGGCTGGCCGGTTACGTAGCGGTTTACTGAATCATCCGGTGGTGAATGAAATTGCGCAAGCGCATAACGCAACGGCGGCGCAAATCTTACTGACGTGGGTGATTGCGCATCCGGGCGTGATGGCGATCCCGAAAGCCGGAAGTACAGAACACGTGAAGCAAAATGCGGCGGCGCTTGAGATCGCCTTGTCAGCAAACGAACTTGCCTTACTGGACAACGCCTGGCCTGCGCCAAAAGGGAAAACCGCGTTGGATATGGTGTGACGCCGGATAAAATGTGTAAGCGCCGCCATCCGGCAGGTCATGCCTGATGGCGGCTGACGCCTTTCAGATCCTATAGCAACGCCGTTATCCATTCACTTTTAGCGTTTAGCGACGCAGATAGTCTGCGCCAGACGAGAGGGTTTTTCTTCTGTGGCTTGTTGCGGCGCAGTAGCGTAAACCGTTTCAACGCAGACAAACGTTTTATAGCCGTCATCCGGCATGTCGCCCATGCTGACGGACAACGCCGGGCCAGGGTTCCAGCCTACGACGTTAAGGTGATGGTGGTGGACCACATCAATCGTGCGGTTTAATGTCGCATCGTGGATCACGCTACATGCTTCAGGATTGAGGTAAACGCGATCGGTACGGTCCGGAAAGGTTTGTATACCGTCGGCCAGGACATCTTCTTTAGCGTCGTTAACTTTATCAATAAACCGATCGCCGAGTCCGCTGACCTTAACGTTGGCGATGTCGCCAACGTTAAAATAGCTGTGGAGCGCGGATGTGGTTGCAAATTCGCCATGCGCTTCCAGTTCAATTTCACAGGTTTTACCCACTTTAAAACGTGCCAGCAGCGTGAAATCGTGCGGCCAGTATTTCCGGGTGGCCTCACTGCTTTGCAGCTCAAATGTCAGCATTACGCCATTATCATCTTCATTATGCGCTTTTAGCGCCCACGGAAGATTACGCGCAAAGCCGTGTGACGGCAGACCCTGTTGAGCCGCAGGTCCAAACCAGGGCCAGCAGATCGGTACGCCGCCGCGTAGCGCCACGCCGGTTTTGAAAGGCGTATTATTACTGAGCCACAATACCTCTTCCTCGCCAACGGGTTTCCAGGAGAGAAGGTGCGCGCCCTGTAATGCAAAAGAGGCTTTAACCTGCGGATGGTCAACGACGATCAGATCCAGGTCATCAAGCTGACGACGGGAAAGGACAGGGGTAAGCTGTTCGATAACCGGGAGGGCAAAAATTTTATTAATCATTACGCAATCCTCTTAACCCTAAATAATTCGAGTTGCATGACAAGGCGCTTGTGCATTGACCAGTGCTTGCGCTGGCCCGTAGAGGCGAGGCCGCAGGCCGAGTAACGCGGCAAGTGAACGACAAATTCATCGGGAACGAACTTGAACAACCGTAGGTCATCTCCGGCCAGGGACATGGACATCCCTGATTCATCCCGATAAGTTCGACTTCCGTCAGTGATTCGGGTGAGAAAGCATAGCCAACACACCTGCAACTTGAAGTATGACGGGTATATCTTTAAGCAAAAAAAAGAGCGACCTGAGTCGCTCTTACCAATGACTGTGTCATCTCAACTTATTTGGAGATGTGAGCAATCAGGTCCAGTACTTTGTTGGAGTAACCGGTTTCGTTATCGTACCAGGAGACCAGTTTCACGAAGTTGTCGTTCAGCGCGATGCCTGCTTTAGCATCGAACACGGAAGTGCATACTTCGCCGTTGAAATCGGTAGATACAACGTCGTCTTCGGTGTAACCCAGAACGCCTTTCATTTCGCCTTCGGCAGCAGCTTTAACAGCAGCTTTGATCTGCTCGTAGGTAGCCGCTTTTTCCAGACGAACGGTCAGGTCAACAACGGATACGTTCGGAGTCGGAACGCGGAACGCCATACCAGTCAGTTTGCCATTCAGTTCTGGCAGTACTTTACCTACCGCTTTAGCAGCGCCAGTAGAGGACGGGATGATGTTCTGAGATGCGCCGCGGCCGCCGCGCCAGTCTTTGTGAGACGGACCGTCAACGGTTTTCTGGGTTGCGGTAGTCGCGTGAACAGTAGTCATCAGACCTTCGATGATGCCGAAGTTGTCGTTGATAACTTTAGCCAGCGGCGCCAGGCAGTTGGTGGTGCAGGAAGCGTTGGAAACGATGTCCTGGCCTTCGTATTTGTCAAAGTTAGCGCCTTTAACAAACATTGGGGTGTTGTCTTTAGACGGACCCGTCAGAACCACTTTTTTCGCGCCAGCGGTGATGTGTTTACGCGCGGTTTCGTCAGTCAGGAAGATACCGGTAGCTTCAGCCACTACGTCAACACCAACTTCGTCCCATTTCAGGTTAGCCGGATCGCGTTCAGCGGTAACACGGATTTTTTTACCGTTAACGATCAGATGACCGTCTTTCACTTCAACAGTACCGTCGAAACGGCCGTGAGTGGAGTCATATTTCAGCATGTATGCCATGTACTCTGCGTCTAACAGGTCGTTGATTGCAACGATCTCGATGTCAGAACGTTTCTGAGCAGCACGGAAAACAATGCGACCGATACGGCCAAAACCGTTGATACCTACTTTGATAGTCATATATTCCACCAGCTATTTGTTAGTGAATAAAAGGTTGCCTGTAAAATTACAAAAACCTTACGCAGCGTCAAGCGGAATCGTGTCAATCATTGCGACAAATCAATCCTCTGCACAACCTTTGCGCGGCTGATTCGCCTCACTCTTCCTTTCGGCTTGAAACCACATGGGGGCGCCGCCCCGAATTTTAAAGGGCAACCGAGATAATAATGTGACATCAGTCACGATTCGTGAGCCGCCATTTCGCAATGATCAAGTTTAGAACAAAAGTTGGTACTGAGGTGTTAATGTTTTGTTAGAATCGGTCAGGCAATGTGAGCACGTTTAAAGTGAGATGTGAGCAAATGGCTAACCAACCTTCAGCAGAAGAACTCAAGAAAAAATTGTCCGAAATGCAATTCTATGTGACGCAGGATCGTGGCACAGAACCGCCATTTACCGGACGCCTGCTACATAATAAACGCGATGGGGTTTATCACTGCCTGGTCTGTGATACGCCGCTTTTTCACTCCCACACCAAATACGATTCAGGCTGCGGCTGGCCTAGCTTTTACCAGCCTGTCAGCGAAGAGGCGATTCGTTACATAGACGATTTTTCTCATGGCATGCAGCGTGTCGAAATTCGTTGCGGTAACTGCGATGCGCATCTCGGACACGTTTTCCCGGACGGGCCGCAGCCAACCGGTGAGCGCTATTGCGTTAACTCGGCCTCGCTGGCCTTTTCTGACGAGAAAAACGGCGATCAACTGAAAGGCTGAAAAAACGATTCAGCAAATTATTCCACAGGAGCGGACACATCATGAATCTTGATGAGATCATTAACAGCATGACGCCGGAAGTGTATCAACGTTTATCCACCGCCGTTGAGCTGGGTAAATGGCCGGATGGCGTGGCGTTGACGCCGGAACAGAAAGAAAACAGCCTGCAACTGGTGATGCTATGGCAGGCGCGGCACAATACCGAAGCGCAACATATGACGATCGATACTCACGGTCAGATGGTGATGAAAAGCAAGCAGCAGCTCAAAGCGGATTTCGGTATTACGTCAAAGCCGATTGCGACATTGAAAATGCAGTAACGGGGAGCCGGATAAGAGGTAGTCGCCATTCGGTGGTTTCATTGCCAATGCGTTGTGCTTACCGGGCCTGCTCATTGCTGCCAGGCACAGGCCCACCATATTTTTACCCATTACGCTTAATGTCCAGCGAGTCCGCCAACTGTGTCGCTAACTGATTATTGTCATCGGCGGCCTATTCCCGGAACATTGCGCCGGCCAGCCCGCGCTTTTTAATCTGTTTCGTTAGAAGCGCTCTCCAGCCTGCGTTGAGCTTTGCCTGGTAGCGACGCTGACGTGACGTATCCGGCCCAAAGATCTATGCAATGGTCTCACCGTTGCGTGATGTATTGACCGGATACGATACCTGCTCCGCTACCTGGCGACAGCCTGGCCCTGCGTCTCTTCCCAGTCTGCCAGCGTATACAGCGTCGCGCCTGCTGCCGCCATCTCCATAAACGCGTGTGCGCTATCCTGCGGGTGAATATTCACGCCGCGACAGCCATCGGTGATAACGTTAACGGCATAGCCCAACTCTAGCGCATCCAGCACCGTAAATTTTACGCAGTAATCGGTCGCCAACCCCATCACGATAAGCTCGGTAACGTCATGCTCGCGAAGCCAGGTATCAAGGGTAGTTTTCTGCCGATGTTCGTTGTCAAAAAACGCACTGTAGCTATCAATCAGCGGGTTTTCACCTTTATAGATGCAGGCGTCAATCGCATGTTGGTTAAGCAGGGGATGTAACGCCGCGCCGTCGGTATGTTGAACGCAGTGATCCGGCCAGAGCGTTTGCGGCAGCCCGTCCAGCTTTCCCTGACTATAGGGTTCCGCCTGATGCTGGCTGGCGAAGCTGCCATGCTGCGCGGGATGCCAGTCCTGGCTGGCCAGCACCGGAATCTGCCGGGGCTGGCACCAGTCAATAAGAGCGTTGGCGATGTCGATGGTGCTGTCGCCTTCCGCTACAGCCAGCGCGCCGCCGGCGCAAAAGTCATTTTGCAAGTCGACCAGTAATAAGGCCCGGTTTGTCATTATCTTCTCCTTGTCGTCGGGATTTTTTAATCATCCGGCGTCAATTCACCACGCAAGTTTTGCGCCATCGCGCTACGAATCGCCTGAGTGTCCAGACCCTGGCTTAACAAATAATGCAGTTTGGTTAAGGTGGCTTCGACGGTCATATCGGCACCGCCAATCACGCCAGCGTGCGCCAGCGCATTACCGGTAGCGTACCCGCCCATATTGACTCGCCCTGACATGCATTGCGTCAGGTTAACCACCACGATGCCGCGCGAACTGGCCTCTTTCAGCTCCTGTAAAAACGCTTTATTTTGCGGCGCGTTGCCTACGCCATAAGAGCGCAGAATCAGCGCTTTTACCGGCTGACGCAGAAAGTTACGTACTACCTCGGCGGAAATCCCCGGATAAATCGTCACTACGCCTATCGGCTGCGGCGTAATAGGGTGAACGATTAATTCACCAGAACCGTAGGGCGCGGGAGGCGTATTTAAACGGCGAATGTGAATTCCTGCTTCCAGCAAGGGCGGCAGATTGGGAGAGGCAAAAGCGTCAAACCCATCCGCATGGGCTTTGGTCGTGCGATTGCCGCGGAACAGACGATTATTAAAAAACAGCGTTACTTCATTAATAGGGTAGTTGGCGGCGACATAAAGCGCATTCAGCAAATTAATTTGCCCGTCGGAGCGCAGCTCAGCCAGCGGAATTTGTGACCCTGTCACAATAACCGGTTTACCCAGATTTTCCAGCATGAAAGAGAGCGCCGATGCGGTAAACGCCATCGTGTCGGTGCCGTGCAGAATAACAAAACCGTCATACTCATCGTAGTGCGCTTTGATATCTGCAGCGATATGCTGCCAGTCTTCCGGCGTCATATCTGATGAATCCATCAGCGGGGCATATTCATGGATGGTAAAATCCGGCATCTCCGGGCGGTGGAATTCCGGCATCAGCGCCAGCTGGCGCTGAAGGTGCCCGGACACCGGGATATACCCTTTATCTGAGCGCTGCATACCAATAGTACCGCCGGTATAGGCAACGTAAATTGATTTCTTTTGCATGATAATGTTCAGTCGTGTCGCGAAGGACGTATTAATGATTATCGGATGGCGGCTATGAGCAGACGCCGCCATCCGGTATGGCTATTGATGAAGCATTAGCGAACGTTCGCGCAAGTCAAACAGAACGCATAACGGTTTTGCGGATCGTTAAATGCCGCCAGTTTATCCCCCTCGGCCTTCACCGTGTTGGCGGCGGAAACGAGCGGCGCCGGGAGCATCGCCTGAATGGCCTCCGGCAGCATGGCGCGTACAGATCCGGTCATACTGTCCATGACCATATCAAGGACCGTCGGTTCGTCCTGATAGTAATCAAGATGCCACTGTTTCAGTTTCGCCAGCTCCGCCGCTTTGGCGACGGCGTCGTCGAAGTCGCCGAGACTGTCCACCAGACCATTGGCTTTCGCGTCTTCTCCGGTCCAGACATGACCTTGTGCGATTTTATCAATCTGCTCCGGCGTACGTTTACGCGCGTCTGCCACCAGCGTGATAAAGCGTTTGTAGCCGTACTCAATACTGAGTTGCATCATCTGCTGCACTTCCGGTGACAGTGCTTTGGTCATCGAAATATCCGCCAGCGGCGAGGTGGAAACGCCGTCGCTGTGTACGCCAATCGACGACAGGCTGTTTTCTACCGTATTGATGACGCCGAAGATGCCAATTGAACCCGTCAGCGTGCTGGGGCTGGCCACGATATAGTTTGCCGGCGTAGAGATCCAGTAACCGCCGGAGGCCGCCATACCGCCCATTGAGACCACCACCGGTTTGCCAGCCGCTCTTGCCGCCGCCAGTTCGGCGCGGATAACTTCGGAGGCGTTGACGCTACCGCCTGGGCTATTGACGCGCAGCACAATCGCTTTCACTTTAGGATCAAGACGTGCGTCGCGGATCTGCGATGCCGTAGTGTCGCCGCCGACATTCCCTGGCGTTTCTTCGCCATCCATAATCGCGCCATTGGCGAAAATAACCGCAATAGTACCGCCGGTATCCGCAGGCGTTTTCAGCGAATAATCGTAATAGCTGATCGCGCGATAGTTATTTTCGGTTTTACTCCAGCCAAACTGCTTCGTCAGCGCTTTTTCAACATCTGCGCTGGAGGCGAGGGCGTCCACCAGTTTATGGTCGAGCGCATATTTGGCGGTGTCGCCGCCCACGCTGGTTAACCCGTCGATAATAGCCTGCGCGCCGGGGAAGAGTTGTTGCGGCGAAATCTGGCGATTGGCGGAAACGGTATGCAGGTAGTTCTGCCACAGTTCGCCTATCCAGCGGCTGTCGGCCTCGCGGGCGGCGGGCGACATATCGTCGCGGATAAACGGTTCGACGGCGGATTTATAGGTGCCGACCCGGAAAACGTGGGTAGAGACTTTCAGTTTATCCAGCAGCGTTTTGTAGTACAGGCCATTCGTAGCGAAGCCGTGAAGATCTACCTGACCCTGTGGGGAAAGCCAAATTTTATTGGCGAAACTGGCGAGGTAATACTGACCCTGGCTGTAGTTTTCACCCACGGCGAAAACCGGTTTGCCGCTATCGCGGAATTCGCGCAGCGCTTTACCGATATAGCGCATTGACGGCTGATCGGCGCCGGTGAAGTTTTTCAGATCCAGAACGATACCCGTGATGTTACGGTCATCTTTCGCCTGACGAATAGCGTTGACGATGTCAAACAGGGAGTTTTCCTGCAGACGGTCGGAGCTGGCGCCAAATAACTGGCGTCCCAGCGCGCCCAGACGGTGATTGGTGGAGGGTTTATCCACAATGACGCCGGAAATATCCAGCAGCAGAGCGCCGCGCGCGGTTTGCTCACTGTTGCTGCCGTTACCGATCTGCATCCAGATCCCAACGCCCACCAGGACCAGAAAAATAAAGAACAGGTTGAGTACCATTTCACGGACGAAGTTCAACACTCGCCACGTCCATTTAAAAAATCCGGCAATAAATCGCCACAGGGTTCGCATGTATTCTCCCTATCTGAGTAACAACGCTTATACCTTGGTGAGGATAAAGCATTAAGATGTGGCTATCGTAATGACCCATCAGGCAGTTGTCAGCAGGAATCACTGCCTGCGCTGTAACAAAATCCGCTCCCGTGTTAATTTTGTGAATAAATATCATTGCTGGAGTTAATCAAATGGATGCACTAGAACTGCTGGTCAACCGTCGTAGCGCCTCTCGTCTCGCAGAACCGGCGCCTGTCGGCGAGCAATTACAGAACATTCTGCGGGCGGGAATGCGTGTTCCCGATCATAAATCTCTACAGCCGTGGCGTTTTTTTGTGATTGAAGGAGAGGGGCGCGACCGCTTCAGCGCCGTGCTTGAACAAGGCGCTGTCGCTGCCGGGGGCGATGAGAAAGCGATCGAAAAAGCGCGTAATGCGCCGTTTCGCGCGCCGCTGATCATTACCGTGGTGGCGAAATGCGAAGAAAACCATAAGGTTCCGGTGTGGGAACAGGAGATGTCTGCCGGATGCGCGGTGATGGCGATGCAAATGGCGGCGATTGCGCAAGGGTTTAATGGTATCTGGCGTAGCGGCGCATTAACGGAGAGCGCTATCGTGCGGGAAGCCTTTGAGTGTCGCCCTCAGGATAAAATTGTTGGTTTTCTCTATCTCGGCACGCCACAGCTCAAAGCGTCAACGACGATCAGTACCCCCGACCCCACGCCGTTTGTGCGTTATTTCTGACGCTGAGGGATAAAACTGTCTGGATTCTGAGCAAAGGCGCGGTAATTCAGACAGTGATACTTACCACATCAGGGAATGAGCGCTACCATAGCGCGAATGCAATGACAGGAGATGTCCATGAGCGAGCAAGCCATTCGTTTAACGCAATACAGCCACGGCGCTGGTTGCGGTTGTAAAATTTCCCCTAAAGTGCTGGAGACTATCCTGCATAGCGAGCAGGCGAAGTTCGTCGACCCGAACCTGCTGGTGGGTAATGAAACCCGCGATGATGCGGCGGTTTACGATCTGGGTAATGGCACCAGTATTATCAGCACCACCGACTTCTTTATGCCGATAGTCGACAACCCGTTTGATTTTGGCCGCATTGCGGCAACAAACGCCATCAGCGATATTTTTGCGATGGGCGGCAAACCGATTATGGCGATCGCGATCCTTGGCTGGCCGATTAATACCCTGTCGCCCGATATTGCGCGTGAAGTGACCGAGGGGGGGCGCTTTGCCTGCCGTCAGGCCGGTATCGCGCTGGCGGGCGGACACTCGATTGACGCCCCGGAGCCGATCTTTGGTCTCGCGGTCACAGGCGTAGTGCCGACCGAACGGGTGAAGAAAAACAGTACCGCGCAGGCGGGATGCAAGCTCTTTCTGACCAAACCGTTGGGGATTGGCGTGTTGACCACCGCCGAGAAAAAATCGCTGCTTAAGCCTGAACATCAGGGGCTGGCGACGGAAGTCATGTGTCGGATGAACATTGCTGGCGCGGCGTTTGCCAATATCGACGGCGTAAAAGCTATGACAGACGTTACCGGTTTTGGCCTGCTGGGGCACCTGAGCGAGATGTGCCAGGGCGCAGGCGTGCAGGCGCTGCTTTGCTATCAGGACATCCCTAAACTGCCGGGCGTGGAAGAGTATATTGCTCTGGGCGCCGTACCGGGCGGCACAGAGCGCAACTTCGCCAGCTATGGTCATTTGATGGGCGACATGTCGCGTGAAGTTCGTAGCCTGCTGTGCGATCCGCAAACGTCAGGCGGTCTGTTGTTGGCGGTAACGCCGGACGCCGAAGACGATGTTAAAGCCACCGCGGCGGAATTTGGTATCGATCTGACCGCGATTGGCGAATTGGTCGAGGCCCGCGGCGGTCGCGCTATGGTTGAGATTCGTTAACCTGATGCGGTTGTTTATTGCCGAAAAACCGAGTCTGGGGCGCGCCATTGCGGATGTGCTGCCAAAACCGCACCGTAAAGGCGATGGTTTTATTGAGTGCGGAAACGGGCAGGTCGTCACCTGGTGTATTGGTCATTTGCTGGAACAGGCGCAGCCGGATGCGTATGACAGCCGTTATGCGCGCTGGAATCTGGCTGACCTGCCTATCGTGCCGGAAAAATGGCAGCTTCAGCCTCGTCCTTCCGTCACCAAACAGCTCAATGTGATTAAGCGCTTTTTGCATCAAGCCGGTGAAATTATTCACGCTGGCGACCCGGATCGCGAAGGGCAGCTTCTGGTTGATGAAGTGCTGGATTATCTCCAGCTTCCTGCCGAAAAGCGCCAGCAGGTGCGGCGTTGTCTGATAAACGACCTTAACCCGCAGGCGGTCGAGCGTGCTATTGACAGGCTGCGGGCGAACAGCGACTTCGTGCCGCTGTGCGTCTCCGCGCTGGCGCGAGCGCGAGCGGACTGGCTGTATGGCATTAATATGACCCGCGCTTACACGATCCTGGGCCGGAATGCCGGCTATCAGGGCGTGTTATCCGTGGGACGCGTGCAGACGCCGGTACTGGGGCTGGTGGTGCGGCGAGACGAAGAGATTGAGAACTTCGTCGCCAAAGACTTCTTTGAAGTGAAGGCGCACATCGTTACGCCTGCCGAGGAGCGTTTTACCGCTATCTGGCAGCCGAGCGAGGCGTGCGAACCTTATCAGGATGAAGAGGGGCGCTTGCTTCATCGTCCGCTGGCGGAGCATGTAGTGAACCGAATCAACGGTCAGCCCGCGCTGGTAACCAGTTATAATGATAAACGGGAATCAGAATCCGCGCCGCTGCCGTTTTCGCTCTCGACGCTACAGATTGAAGCCGCTAAACGCTTTGGCCTGAGCGCGCAAAACGTGCTTGATATTTGTCAGAAGCTATATGAAACCCACAAACTGATTACCTATCCGCGTTCCGACTGCCGTTATCTGCCGGAAGAACACTTTGCCGGACGGCAGGCGGTCATGAACGCGATTAGCGTCCACGCCCCGGATTTACTGCCGCAGTCTGTGGTTAATCCTGATACGCGCAATCGCTGCTGGGATGACAAAAAAGTGGATGCGCACCACGCGATTATCCCGACGGCGCGCAGTTCTTCTGTCCATCTGACGGAAAACGAAGCGAAAGTGTACACCCTGATTGCGCGTCAGTATCTGATGCAGTTCTGCCCGGACGCGGTGTTTCGTAAATGCGTTATTGAACTGGAAATCGCCAAAGGGAAATTTGTCGCCAAAGCGCGTTTTCTGGCGGAGGCCGGTTGGCGGACGTTACTGGGCAGTAAAGAGCGCGACGAGGAAAACGACGGTACGCCGCTGCCGGTTGTCGCCAAAGGTGATGAGTTGCTGTGTGAAAAGGGGGAAGTGGTCGAGCGCCAAACCCAGCCGCCGCGTCATTTCACCGATGCGACATTGCTTTCCGCGATGACCGGAATTGCCCGCTTCGTGCAGGATAAAGATCTGAAAAAGATTCTGCGCGCGACCGATGGGCTGGGGACGGAAGCCACGCGCGCCGGGATTATCGAGCTGCTGTTCAAACGTAGCTTTCTGACCAAAAAAGGGCGCTATATTCATTCTACCGATGCTGGCAAAGCGTTAATACATTCGCTGCCGGAAATGGCGGCCCGTCCAGATATGACCGCTCACTGGGAATCTGTTTTGACGCAAATCAGCGAAAAACAGTGCCGTTACCAGGATTTTATGCAACCGCTGGTCGGCACGTTATATCAGCTGATCGAGCAGGCTAAGCGCACGCCGGTGAAGCGCTTCAGAGGGATAGTCGCGCCAGGCGGTGGAGACAAGAAAAAGAGCGCGCCGCGTAAGCGAGCGGGCAAAAAAAGCCCGCCTGCTGAGGAGACAGGCCGTCAGACCGAATAAGCGTAAAGCCATCTGGCCTGACGACGGGATTAAATGACGCCCTGCGCCAGCATGGCGTCGGCGACTTTCACGAAACCGGCGATGTTGGCGCCCTGAACGTAGTTGGTATGCTTATTATCGCCGCCGTACTCGACACAGGCGTGGTGGATATCCAGCATAATGTGATGCAGACGGGCGTCCACTTTCTCGGCTTTCCAGCTCAACCGCGCGGCGTTCTGCGCCATTTCCAGCCCCGATGTCGCCACGCCGCCCGCGTTGGCGGCTTTACCCGGCGCAAACAGTACGCCTGCCTCAAGGAAGAGATCGGTCGCTTCAATCGTGGTTGGCATATTTGCCCCTTCCGCCACGGCTTTTACGCCATTGGCAATCAGTACGCGCGCGGCGTCAACGTCCAGTTCGTTCTGCGTCGCGCATGGCAGGGCGATATCCACCGGTACGCTCCAGGGCTGCTGGCCTTCCAGATAGGTTAAGCCAAACTCACGGGCGTAGTCAGCGACGCGACCGTCACGGCTGGCTTTAATTTCACACAGACGCGCCAGCTTCTCTGGCGTGAAGCCACTTTCATCGACCACTGTCCCGCTCGAATCCGACGCGGTAACCACGCGCGCGCCAAAGGCCATCGCTTTCTCAATGGCGTATTGCGCTACGTTGCCGGAGCCGGACACGGCGACGCGCATCCCTTCGAAACCAAGACCATGACGTTTAAGCATCGCTTCAGTGAAGTAGACCAGGCCATAGCCCGTCGCCTCCGGGCGAATCAGGCTTCCGCCGAAGGAAAGCCCTTTGCCGGTGAAGACGCAGGCGCTGTTATTGGAAAGCTTGCGCATCATTCCCGCCATAAAGCCCACTTCGCGCCCGCCCACGCCGATATCCCCGGCAGGTACGTCGGTATCCGGCCCTAAATGGCGATACAGTTCAGTCATCAGCGCCTGGCAGAAACGCATCACTTCGCCTTCGCTTTTCCCTTTCGGATCGAAATCACTGCCGCCTTTACCGCCGCCCATCGGCAACGTGGTGAGGGCATTTTTAAAGGTTTGCTCAAAGCCGAGGAACTTAAGGATGGAAAGGTTTACCGAAGGATGAAAGCGCATACCGCCTTTATAGGGGCCGATAGCAGAGTTGAACTGCACGCGCCAGGCGCGATTTACCTGCACCTGGTTTTTGTCGTCCAGCCACACTACGCGAAACTGAATTACGCGCTCTGGTTCAACCAAACGTTCCAGTAAAGACATGTGGCGGTAACGGGGGTTTTGTTCAAGAAACGGCCACAGGGTGGTCATGACTTCACGGACGGCTTGCGCGAACTCGGTTTGATGCGGGTCGCGCTTTTGTACATGGTTGAGGAACGATTCCAGAGAACATGTCTGATCCATAGATATAAAAACCTCTTATATATTAATGTGGTTGTATTTGCGTTTTATCAGAATATGTATTTGCAGTTTTCGACTATACCATCAGCAATGTGACGGTAAGCAAGAAAAAAATGACGCTGCTAAGTAAATTCATAACGGGGCGAGGGTCATAACTAAAAGCGATGACAAAAGAGGATTAAAGTTTTCACGGCGGCTTACCGTTATACTGAGAACATGCTTAGAAAAATAAGGAAATCCTATGCGCCGAAGCCTCGTGGTCGCCGTGATGGCGATAATGCCAATGGTCGGGCTGGCAAACCAGAACAGTCGTCCTGATATTCAGGTGAATGTCCCGCCGGAAGTTTTCAGCACGCGCGGTCAGTCGTCCCAGCCCTGCATTCAGTGCTGCGTTTACCAGGATCAGAATTACTCCGAAGGTGCGGTAATAAAAGTGGAAGGCGTCTTGCTCCAGTGCCAGCGTGACGAAAAAACCATCAGCACGAATCCGTTAGTCTGGCGTCGCGTAAAGCCATAAACGCCTGCAATAGCGGAATATCCGCCGGGGCGAGGGGGTACTCCAGCGCCTCTTCCGGCGTACACCAGGCTAATGCCTGATGTTCCAGCGCACGTATCAGACCGTTAAACGCAGGCACATGCCAGGCGTGCAAATGAATTCGTCGGCCAGACACGTCGCGTTGATGGCTGGCGATATAGACGCCGGGCGTGGCGTCAATCCCTAACTCTTCGCGTAGCTCGCGGACAAGCGCCTGCGGCTGGGTTTCGCCGGGTTCGACTTTACCGCCGGCAAACTCCCATAAACCGGCTTGATCCGCATGAGCTGGGCGCTGGGCCAGCAGAATTTTGCCGTCGCGTTCAATGATGGCGGCAACAACATCGAGTTTTTTTATCATTGTCGTTAAGGTCGTTATTCCTGCCGGGAAGCGTCGCGCTATCCCGGCCTTACGGTTAATCAGAAAGCGGAATCAAACACGAAACGTCGCCCAGACCGGCGCATGGTCGGAGGGTTTTTCCATACTGCGAATGTCGTAGTCTATACCGGTTTCTGCGCAACGTTCCGCCAGCGGAGCGCTTGCCAGCAAGAGATCGATGCGCAGTCCGCGATTATCCACGAAACCTTTTGAGCGGTAATCAAACCACGAAAATTTATCCATCGTTTGCGGATTCGCCTGACGGAACGTGTCCACTAATCCCCACTTCAGTAACCGTGACATCCATTCACGCTCCTCCGGCAGGAAGGAGCATTTACCGGTACGCAGCCAGCGTTTGCGGTTCTCTTCGCCGATGCCAATATCCAGATCGGTCGGACTGATATTCATGTCGCCCATAATTAATACCGGATTATCGCACTTGAGTTCCGTTTCAAGATAGTTTTGCAAGTTCTGGTAAAACTGCGCTTTCGCGGGGAACTTCAACGGATGATCCCGGCTTTCCCCCTGCGGGAAATAGCCGTTAATGACGGTAATATTACCCAGCGGCGAGGGGATTTCCGCCATGATAATGCGGCGTTGCGCCTCTTCGCCATCATCCGGGAAACCGCGTCTGACGGAAATGGGCGTGGCTTTTGTTAGCAGCGCGACGCCGTAATGGCCTTTTTGTCCATGATAGAAAACGTTATAGCCCAGCTTCGCGACCTCTTCGAGCGGGAACATTTCGTCGTGGACTTTTGTCTCCTGTAGACCGATCACATCGGGCTGGTGTTTTTCGACAATCGCTTCAAGCTGATGGGGACGGGCGCGCAGGCCGTTGATATTAAAAGAGACAAATTTCATAGTCACTGCCACTTTGCAAGGTGAATCGTGTTGGGATGGTAGCAGAAATTTTACCGGGTGACTGCCACTCATCGTCAGATTCGGCCAATGGAAGCGTATGGTGTTTTCTATAGCGCGAAAATGGCACAGTTTGCGTGCAGATGCGCCAGAACGGGGCGGTAATTTCCAGTAAATTTCGTATAAGATCACAATTCCAGAATTATATTTGGCAACTGAATAATATTTCGCTTTTTCCTCTTTTTAGCCACCGATTATGCGGGAATATTCACTTTTCATGCAGTAAAAGTGAATATCGCTACGCTGTAACCCATTGATTTACCGTTTATCACTTCTGTTTATGCAATGTTAACGCTGGCTGGCACGAATGCTGCAATCTACATTTACAGCGCAAACACTCATATTAATTAACATATAAATAACTTTATTTTTACCAAAAGAGGTCGCTATGTCTCTGTCAGTTACGCGCGAGAACTTTGATGAATGGATGGTGCCGGTATACGTTCCCGCGCCTTTTATTCCTGTACGCGGAGAAGGCTCACGCCTGTGGGATCAGCAGGGGAAAGAGTACATTGATTTTGCTGGCGGGATCGCGGTCAACGCATTGGGACATGCGCATCCGGCGCTGCGCGAGGCGTTAAATGAACAGGCGAATCGCTTCTGGCATACCGGAAACGGTTACACCAATGAACCGGCGCTGCGACTGGCGAAAAAACTGATCGACGCTACCTTCGCCGAACGCGTTTTCTTTTGTAATTCAGGCGCTGAAGCAAATGAAGCAGCATTAAAACTGGCGCGCAAATATGCCCACGATCGTGTCGGCAATCATAAAAGCGGCATTGTGGCCTTTAAAAACGCGTTCCATGGTCGCACGCTCTTTACCGTCAGCGCTGGCGGTCAACCCACCTATTCACAGGACTTTGCGCCGCTGCCGCCGGATATTCGTCATGCAGCCTATAACGATCTGAACTCCGCCAGCGCGCTCATTGATGACAATACCTGCGCCGTGATCGTAGAGCCTGTGCAGGGCGAGGGCGGCGTGATCCCCGCCACGAAAGCTTTTTTGCAGGGGCTGCGTGAATTGTGCGACCGGCATCAGGCGTTACTGATTTTTGATGAGGTGCAGACGGGCGTCGGACGTACCGGCGAACTGTATGCATATATGCATTATGGCGTTACGCCCGATATCCTGACGACCGCTAAAGCGTTGGGCGGCGGCTTCCCGATCGGCGCGATGCTGACTACGCAAGACTATGCCAGCGTCATGACGCCAGGCACGCATGGCACCACCTACGGCGGTAATCCGCTGGCAACGGCAGTTGCCGGAAAAGTACTGGATATCATCAATACGCCGGAGATGCAAAACGGCGTCAGACAGCGCCACGATGCGTTTATTGAGCGCCTAAATACCATTAATGTACGTTTTGGCATGTTCAGTGAAATTCGCGGTCTGGGGCTACTGCTTGGTTGTGTGCTACAGACGGAGTTTGCCGGAAAAGCCAAACTCATCGCCCAGGAAGCGGCAAAAGCAGGCGTGATGGTGCTCATTGCCGGTGGCGACGTGGTGCGTTTTGCGCCAGCGTTAAATGTGAGCGACGAGGAGATAGCCACCGGGCTTGATCGTTTTGCCCTGGCGTGCGAACGCCTTCAGACGGGAGGCGCATCATGCGGGTGATTCGTCCTGTCGAACATGCGGATATCGCCGCGCTGATGCAGCTTGCAGGCAAAACGGGCGGCGGCTTAACCTCGCTACCGGCAAATGAAGCGACGCTGGCGGCCCGCATTGAACGCGCGCTAAAAACCTGGTCCGGCGAGCTGCCAAAAGGCGAACAAGGGTATGTATTCGTTCTCGAGGACAGTGAAACGGGTGAGGTCGGCGGGATCTGCGCCATTGAGGTCGCGGTCGGCCTTAATGACCCCTGGTATAACTATCGTGTCGGTACGCTGGTTCATGCCTCCAAAGAGCTGAATGTATATAACGCGTTGCCAACATTATTCCTGAGTAATGATCACACTGGCAGCAGTGAGCTTTGCACGCTGTTTCTCGATCCCGAATGGCGTAAAGAGGGTAACGGCTACTTGTTGTCAAAATCGCGCTTTATGTTTATGGCCGCGTTTCGCGATAAATTCAATGAGAAAGTGGTGGCGGAAATGCGCGGCGTCATTGACGAGCACGGTTATTCTCCCTTCTGGCAAAGTCTCGGCAAACGCTTTTTTTCTATGGATTTCAGCCGGGCGGATTTTTTATGCGGTACCGGGCAAAAAGCGTTTATCGCCGAGCTGATGCCCAAACATCCTATTTATACCCACTTCTTATCTGAAGAGGCACAGGCCGTAATTGGCGAAGTCCACCCGCAAACGGCGCCAGCCCGCGCGGTGCTGGAAAAGGAAGGTTTTCGCTATCGCCACTATATCGACATCTTCGACGGCGGGCCGACGCTGGAGTGTGATATTGACCGCGTGCGGGCTATTCGTAAAAGCCGACTGGTGGAAGTCGCGGAAGGGCAACCCGCGCCTGGCGACTATCCGGCATGTCTGGTCGCCAATGAAAACTATCACCACTTTCGGGCCGCGCTGGTGCGTGCCGATCCGCAGACTTCACGACTTGTACTGACCGCCGCGCAGTTGGATGCGCTGAAATGTCGCGCGGGCGACCACGTTCGGCTGGTACGCCTTTGCGCTGAGGAGAAAACCGTATGACGCTATGGATAAACGGCGACTGGATAACCGGTCAGGGCGAACGCCGCCGCAAAACGAACCCGGTGAGCGCGGAGATACTTTGGCAGGGGAATGACGCTAATGCGGCACAGGTCGCCGAGGCCTGTCAGGCGGCGCGCGCGGCATTTCCTCGTTGGGCCAGACAGCCTTTTGCCGCACGACAGGCTATCGTAGAGAAATTTGCCGCCCTGCTGGAGGCGCATAAAGCCGATCTCACGGAGGTCATCGCGCGTGAAACCGGTAAACCGCGCTGGGAGGCGGCAACGGAAGTGACGGCGATGATCAATAAGATTGCCATCTCGATTAAGGCTTACCACGCCAGAACAGGCGAACAAAAAAGCGAACTTGTCGATGGCGCCGCGACGTTGCGCCATCGTCCTCACGGTGTGCTGGCGGTATTCGGCCCTTATAACTTTCCCGGCCATTTACCGAATGGCCATATTGTGCCCGCGTTGCTGGCAGGCAATACGCTGATTTTCAAACCTAGCGAGCTAACGCCATGGACCGGGGAAACGGTAATAAAACTCTGGGAACGGGCCGGGCTACCGGCAGGCGTTCTTAATCTGGTGCAGGGCGGCCGGGAGACCGGACAAGCGCTAAGTTCGCTCGACGATCTCGATGGGCTGCTGTTTACCGGCAGCGCCAGTACCGGATATCAGCTTCATCGCCAGCTATCCGGCCAGCCGGAAAAAATCCTGGCCCTTGAAATGGGCGGAAACAACCCGCTCATTATTGAGGATGCGACAAATATGGATGCGGCGGTACATCTGACGCTGCAATCGGCGTTTATTACCGCCGGACAGCGCTGTACCTGCGCGCGACGCCTTCTGGTAAAACAGGGTGCGCAGGGAGATGCATTTCTGGCACGGCTGGTTGACGTCGCCGGACGTCTGCAGCCCGGCAGATGGGACGACGATCCGCAGCCGTTTATCGGCGGACTGATTTCAGCGCAGGCGGCACAGCATGTGATGGAGGCCTGGCGTCAACGAGAGGCATTAGGCGGTCGCACGCTACTGGCGCCGCGGAAGGTCAAAGAGGGAACCTCTCTGCTGACGCCTGGCATCATTGAGCTGACCGGCGTCACGGATGTGCCGGATGAAGAGGTGTTTGGTCCGCTGCTGAGCGTCTGGCGTTATGCGCATTTCGATGAGGCGATTCGTCTGGCGAATAATACCCGTTTTGGTCTGTCGTGTGGGCTGGTGTCGACGGATCGCGCGCAGTTCGAACAGCTCTTGCTGGAGGCGCGGGCAGGGATCGTTAACTGGAATAAACCGCTCACCGGGGCAGCGAGTACTGCGCCGTTTGGTGGTATCGGCGCGTCTGGCAACCATCGGCCCAGCGCCTGGTATGCCGCCGATTATTGCGCCTGGCCGATGGCCAGTCTGGAATCTCCCGAACTGACGTTGCCTGCGACATTAAGCCCCGGCCTCGACTTTTCTCGCAGGGAGGCGGTATGACGGCGCATGAAGTTAATTTTGACGGGCTGGTGGGGCTTACGCACCATTATGCCGGGCTATCCTTCGGCAATGAGGCATCGACCCGCCACCGTTTTCAGGTGTCGAATCCTCGTCTGGCGGTAAAGCAGGGGCTGCTAAAGATGAAGGCTTTGGCGGATGCCGGCTTTCCCCAGGCGGTGATCCCGCCGCATGAGCGGCCTTTTATTCCGGCGTTGCGTCAGCTCGGCTTCACGGGTAGCGATGAACAGATTCTGGATAAGGTTGCGCGTCAGGCGCCACGCTGGCTTTCCAGCGTGAGTTCCGCGTCGCCAATGTGGGTTGCGAATGCGGCGACGGTTTGCCCATCGGCAGACGCGCTGGACGGGAAAGTTCACCTGACGGTGGCGAATTTAAACAATAAATTTCATCGCGCTCTTGAGGCGCCTGTTACCGAAGCGCTGCTACGCGCCATATTTCGCGATGAAAGTCAGTTTTCAGTGCATAGCGCGTTACCGCAGGTCGCATTATTGGGAGATGAAGGCGCGGCGAATCATAACCGTCTGGGCGGCGAGTATGGTTCGGCAGGCGTGCAGCTTTTTGTCTATGGGCGCGAAGAGGAGAATGAAATACGACCCGCTCGTTATCCGGCGCGCCAGAGCCGCGAAGCCAGCGAGGCCGTGGCGCGTCTTAATCAGGTGAATCCGCAACAGGTTATCTTCGCTCAGCAGAACCCGGAGGTCATCGATCAAGGCGTATTCCATAATGATGTCATCGCCGTTTCGAATCGACAGGTATTGTTTTGTCACGAAGCGGCGTTTGCCCGGCAGAAAGTGCTCATTAATCAGTTGCGTACGCGCGTTGACGGTTTTATGGCGATAGAGGTGCCCGCCGGAGAGGTTTCTGTATCAGATGCTGTGGCGACCTACCTGTTTAATAGTCAGTTGTTAAGCCGTGACGACGGCTCAATGCTGTTAGTGTTGCCGCGGGAATGTCAGGATCATGTCGGCGTCTGGCGCTATCTGAATAAGCTGGTGGCGGAGGATAACCCCATCAGCGCGATGCAGGTGTTTGATTTGCGAGAAAGTATGGCCAACGGCGGCGGGCCGGCCTGTCTGCGATTACGCGTGGTGTTAACAGAAGAAGAACGACGGGCGGTGAATCCAGCGGTAATGATGAATGACGCTCTGTTTACGGCCCTTAACGCGTGGGCGGATCGTTATTATCGCGATCGCCTGACCGCCGCCGATCTGGCCGATCCGTTATTATTGCGAGAAGGCCGGGAGGCGCTGGATGTGTTAACGCGTCTGCTGGATTTGGGGTCGGTTTATCCTTTCCAGCAAACGGGGGCGGCTGATGGATAACTTTCTGGCGTTGACGCTAAGCGGCACGACACCACGGGTGAGGCAGGGGAAGGGCGCGGGTTTTCGCTGGCGCTGGTTAGGCCATGGTCTGCTTGAACTCACACCCGATGCGCCGGTCGACCGCGCGTTAATTCTTTCTGCGGGGATACACGGCAATGAAACCGCGCCGGTCGAGATGCTGGATAAGCTGCTGTCGGCGCTGTATTCAGGCAGCTTGACGTTAACGTGGCGAGTGCTGGTGGTACTCGGCAATCCGCAGGCGCTGGCGGCGGGAATACGCTATTGTCACAGCGATATGAACCGTATGTTTGGCGGGCGTTGGCAGTCCTTTGCCGAAAGCGATGAAACGCGGCGGGCGCGTGAGCTGGAGCTAAGTCTGGATACCTTCTTTTCATCTGGCCAGGCGCGGGTACGCTGGCATCTGGATCTGCATACCGCCATTCGTGGCTCGCATCATTTGCGTTTTGGCGTATTGCCGCAGCGCGACCGCCCGTGGGAGGCGGATTTTCTGGCGTGGCTGGGCGCGGCAGGACTGGAGGCGTTGGTATTTCATCAGGCGCCAGGCGGTACGTTTACGCACTTTAGCTCTGAACATTTCGGCGCGCTTTCCTGTACGCTGGAGTTGGGAAAGGCGTTGCCGTTTGGGCAAAACGATCTGACGCAGTTCAGCGTAACCTCGCAGGCGTTGTCGGCGCTGCTGAGCGGTATCGAAACGTCAACCTCGTCTTCGCCGCCGCTACGCTATCGGGTGGTGTCGCAAATCACGCGTCACAGCGACAAGTTCGCGCTTTATATGGATGCGCAAACGCTGAATTTTACTGCCTTTGCGAAGGGAACGTTGCTGGCCGAGGAGGGGGATAAGCGTGTGACGGTGACGCATGACGTTGAATATGTTCTCTTTCCTAATCCCTCTGTCGCCTGCGGATTGCGGGCTGGATTAATGCTGGAAAGACTGCCCTGATAAACGTCCCTGTAAGCTCACGTTAGGATTACAGGGATGATTTGGGACACAGTTTCATGCTATTACGGATTATTCCTGGAGAATTGCTTTATTAATAAGCGTTGCTGCGTTATAGTTCTGCATAATTTCTGCTATATCATGCTGTTGTATATTTCTCTTTCAACTCTGCGCAATTTATTCTTTTTTTCTTCACAATTGGCGAAAAAGTGTTTTTTATACTTTCATTGTTTTACCGTTGTTATGACTAATTGACGCTAAGACGGTTAAAGTTAATCACGACAACACGGCGCTGTTTTAAATATGCCGTAAAAATAACTGAAAGGAAGGATGGAAATATGCGTAAACTGACTGCTCTATTTGTTGCCTCTACCCTGGCGATGGGTGCTGCGAATCTGGCTCATGCCGCCGAGACTACCACCGCCGCGCCAGCGGATGCGAAGCCAATGATGCAGCATAAAGGTAAATTTGGCCCACATCACGATATGATGTTTAAAAACCTGAACCTGACGGACGCACAGAAGCAACAAATTCGCGACATTATGAAAGCGCAGCGCGAGCAAATGAAACGTCCGCCGCTGGAAGAGCGTCGCGCCATGCATGATATTATTGCCAGCGATACCTTCGATAAAGCCAAAGCCGAAGCGCAAATTACGAAAATGGAAGCACAGCGCAAGGCCAATATGCTGGCGCATATGGAAACCCAGAATAAAATTTATAACGTTCTGACGCCGGAGCAGAAAAAGCAATATAACGCTAATTTTGAGAAGCGTCTGACAGAACGCCCGGCGCAAGAAGGTAAAATGCCTGCTGCGGCAGAATAACTTTCCGCATAATTTAAGACCGCCGGTCTTGTCGACAACACAATCGTTGAGGTGGACAGGATCGGCGGTTTTCTTTATGACTGGCGACAGTCGGTGTGCAGTTCAATGATCTCATATTGACCTGACATTAGTGGCTTACAGAGAATTTTATAGCCATCCTGATCAAAGCCCGCAGGGGTACGCACCAGGGTGGCAGCCTCATCCAGCGAGGGTACCGCCCCCAGCCATAACCAGTTGTTGATAATGTGGAACTGGGTCATTTGTGGGCGGCTCTCTTTTAACGCGATAGCGCCTTTCCAGGGCCAGCAAACCACACGTAACCGTTCCAGCGAGGCCTGCAGACGAAGAAAATGCGCCTGCGGGGTTTCTTGCCCACAACACGCGCCAGCGCAGCGCTTCAGCGCGAAACGAAAACAGGCGCGCCCACGGTTTACCGGTTCAAGCCCCAGCAGGCCATAACACAATTTTTGTTCATCGGCGAGGTTCTGTAAGCTTTGCAGCGCTGCCCGACGGTTGGCGAAGAGCCCAAACAGGTTCGGCTCATGGGAAAAATCGACGCTGCGGGCGGAAACGACCTCAATCTTTTGTTCGCTCAACTGTAGAGAGCAAAGCTGGCGATTACGCCGTAACCGTTTGTTAAACAGCGGCTGTTGTTCTTTGATCAGCCGCGCCTCCAGCAGCAACGCGCCCATTTCCCCAGCGGTGCAGATCCAGCTTATCCGCCGCGCCTGTCGCAGCATAGCGGCCTCGTCAGGCGTTCGCAGATGTGAGAGCACCCGGCTGCGAATATTTACGCTTTTACCGATATAAAGCGGCAGCGTATCGCTTTCGCTATGAAATATATAGACGCCCGGTAAGGCTGGCGCTTCGCTGAGGAAAGGACGTAAATGTTCTGGATATTCGTAAATGGCCGCTGCTTCAAACTCAAGGCGGGGGGCTGATTGACGCCGTACCACAGTGATCTCCGTTAACTGGTTATTCATCCAGTATAACAGCGGATGGGTGATTAAAAAAGAGGCTGGGAAGAGAGGAGGCCGGATAGACGAGCGATATCCGGCACAACAGTAGAAGTACGCTTACTTTTTCCAAAAGTCGTCGAATACCGTAATCGGCAAACGGCGCTTATGTTCAGTTTTTACATACCAGCCTTCGATAGTTTTAGCGATGGCGGAGTCCAGCGTTTTGCCTTCCAGGTAATCGTCAATATTGTCATACGTTACGCCCAGCGCGGCTTCATCAGGCAGTGAAGGGCGGTCGTCTTCCAAATCGGCGGTGGGGACTTTTTTATACAGATGCTCAGGACAGCCCAGCGCTGCGAGAAGCTGTTTGCCCTGGCGTTTGTTAAGGCGATGAAGCGGGTTAATATCGGTACCGCCATCGCCATATTTGGTGAAGAACCCGGTTATCGCTTCCGCCGCATGGTCGGTGCCCACCACGACGCCGTGAGTCATACCGGCGATGCTATATTGCGCTTTCATTCGCTCACGCGCTTTTTCATTGCCGCGAACAAAATCGCTCAGCTCAATTCCCGCTTCGCGCAGCGCCTGTTCGCTGGCGAGGACGGCGCCTTTAATATTGACGGTGAGTACTCTGTCCGGCTGAATAAAAGCAATGGCGTCCTGGCAATCCTGTTCATCGGCCTGTACGCCATAAGGCAGACGAACGGCGATAAACTGCAGCGCATTATCACCGGTCTCTTCTCGCAATTCGGCGATAGCCATCTGGCTGAGTTTCCCGGCCAGCGTCGAATCCTGCCCGCCGCTGATGCCTAACACCAGCGATTTCAAAAAGGGATAGGTTTTCAGGTACGCTTTAAGAAAATCCACGCTGCGGCGAATTTCTTCTTCAGGGTTGATATGCGGTTTCGCGCCAAGCGCCTGGATTATCTCTTGCTGCAGAGTCATTTAACCCCCTTCGACATTAAAAAAATGAATCTTTACCCTGTTAAAGCTAACCCTTCGCCGCTGAAACAACAAGGTTTGGCGGGCTAAGCGGTGTTTAAAACAACATGTCGCTGCGTTAGAGAATTTTCCGAAAGACTTTTTGTGGCGGGTCGCGGCTTGAAAAATATTCTGATGTATTCCAGGCTTACATAACACGCTGATAAACAAGAGGACGGAAAATGAACAAGAACGTAGCAGGAATTTTAAGCGCAGCGGCGGTAATGACTATGCTGGCAGGCTGTACGGCGTATGATCGTACAAAAGACCAATTTGTTGAGCCTGTCGTTAAAGATGTTAAAAAAGGAATGAGCAGGGCGCAAGTTGCGCAGATTGCGGGCAAACCGTCATCTGAAGTGAGTATGATTCATGCGCGCGGTACCTGTCAGACCTACATCCTGGGTCAACGTGATGGTAAAGCGGAAACCTACTTTGTTGCGCTGGATGATACCGGGCACGTGATTAACTCCGGCTACCAGACCTGTGCGGAGTACGACACTGACCCACAGGCGCCGAAGCAGTAACAACTGTACATTGCCTGAACATTCAAGGAAACCGGCCTGCGAGCCGGTTTTTTTGTGCCTGCCATAACCTTATTTATTATCGCGAATTATTTGCCCGAAATGTGAGGGGGGTCATAACGCCAGGTCAATGAGAGACAATTTAGTGGGTCAAGGAAATACCATCCGGCGGTCCGATCCCGTATACTCATTTCAGCCACCTAAAAAAGTAAATCCGGTTACGCAAGTCGCCCAGAGTATGGATGCAGGTTGAGGCTTGCGGCGTATCTGGTTGACAGATAATCGCACATGAGGAAGGTTTTTATGGAAAAGAAACACATTTATCTGTTTTGTTCTGCGGGCATGTCAACATCGTTACTGGTATCAAAAATGCGCGCTCAGGCTGAAAAATATGAAGTGCCGGTGATTATTGAAGCATTCCCTGAAACCCTGGCCGGTGAAAAAGGCCCGGCAGCGGACGTCGTGTTATTAGGCCCGCAAATTGCTTATATGCTCCCCGAAATTCAGCGTTTATTACCCGGTAAACCGGTAGAAGTCATTGATTCAATGTTGTACGGCAAGGTAGATGGCTTAGGCGTGCTTAAAGCTGCGGTAGCGGCAATTAAAAAAGCCGCCGCGAATTAATTATTTTTTAATTTTTCCCGTCAAAGAGTTATTTCATACACTAACCGCAATATTTTATTGCGGTATTTAAGGGTATTTTTCTATGAGTAACGTTATTGCTTCACTTGAAAAGGTACTCCTTCCTTTTGCTGTAAAAATAGGAAAGCAGCCACACGTTAATGCAATCAAGAACGGCTTTATTCGTTTAATGCCATTAACCCTTGCGGGGGCGATGTTTGTATTAATTAATAACGTTTTCCTGAGCTTTGGGGAGGGGTCGTTTTTTTATTCCATGGGCATTCGGCTTGATGCCTCAACCATTGAAACACTTAATGGATTGAAAGGCATCGGCGGGAACGTCTATAACGGCACATTGGGCATTATGTCGCTCATGGCGCCATTTTTTATCGGCATGGCGCTGGCGGAAGAGCGCAAGGTTGATGCGCTGGCCGCCGGACTGCTCTCCGTGGCGGCATTTATGACCGTAACGCCGTATAGCGTCGGCGAGGCCTATGCCGTAGGCGCTAACTGGCTGGGCGGCGCGAATATTATCTCCGGTATTATTATTGGCCTGGTGGTCGCGGAGATGTTTACATTTATTGTCCGGCGCAACTGGGTGATTAAACTACCGGACAGCGTACCGGCTTCGGTGTCTCGTTCATTCTCAGCATTAATTCCCGGCTTTATTATTCTCTCTATTATGGGGATTATTTCCTGGGCGCTGTCTAATTACGGTTCTAACTTCCATCAGATTATTATGGACACTATCTCTACGCCGCTGGCATCGCTGGGTAGCGTGGTAGGGTGGGCATATGTCATTTTTGTACCGCTGCTGTGGTTCTTTGGTATTCATGGTTCGCTGGCGCTGACCGCGCTGGACAGCGGCATCATGACGCCCTGGGCGCTGGAAAACATCTCTATTTACCAGCAGTATGGCTCCGTCGATGCGGCGCTGGAAGCCGGTAAAACGTTCCATATCTGGGCGAAACCGATGCTGGATTCTTATATCTTCCTCGGTGGCAGCGGCGCGACGCTGGGTCTGATCATCGCTATCTTCCTGGCATCCCGTCGCGCGGACTATCGCCAGGTGGCAAAACTGGCGCTGCCGTCAGGTATCTTCCAGATTAACGAACCCATCCTGTTTGGCCTGCCGATTATTATGAACCCGGTGATGTTTATCCCCTTCATTCTGGTTCAGCCGATTCTGGCGGCGATTACGCTGGTGGCTTACTATTTGGGTATTATTCCGCCGATTACCAATATTGCGCCGTGGACCATGCCAACCGGGTTGGGGGCGTTCTTTAACACCAACGGCAGCGTCGCCGCATTACTGGTTGCGCTATTTAACCTGGCGGTCGCTACCCTGATTTATCTCCCCTTCGTGGTGGTGGCTAACAAAGCGCAGAACGCCATTGAGCAGGAAGAAAGCGAAGAAGATATCGCTAACGCACTGAAATTCTAAACTCCGCGTCGGCATGGGATGCCATGCCGGGCTGAATCAGAGGAAAGACTATGTTTGATCTTGAAAATGTTGTAGATAACCAGACAGCGGCTGAGGAACTTGAAGAAGTCGTTATGGGGCTTATCATCAATTCTGGTCAGGCGCGCAGCCTGGCATATGGCGCGCTCAGAAAAGCGAAAGAAGGCGATTTTGAGGCGGCGAAAGCGATGATGGACCAGTCGCGCATAGCGCTCAATGAAGCGCATCTTGTGCAGACAAAACTCATCGAAGGCGATCAGGGCGAAGGCAAAATGAAAGTCAGTCTGGTCCTGGTTCACGCTCAGGATCATTTGATGACCTCAATGCTGGCTCGTGAACTGATCGCCGAGTTGATTGAGCTCCATGAGAAACTGAAATAACAGGGGGCGGATGATGCAGCTACAGGTTAACGCAACGGAAATCAAAACGGTTTATGAGCAGCAGCTCTTCAATGGCAAAAATTTCCATGTGTTTATCTATAACAAGACGGAAAGCGTCACCGGGCTGCATCAGCACGACTACTATGAATTTACCCTGGTATTAACCGGACGTTATTACCAGGAGATTAACGGGAAGCGTGTGCTGCTGGAACGTGGAGATTTTGTTTTTATCCCGGTGGGGTCGAATCACCAAAGTTTCTATGAGTTTGGCGCAACGCGTATTCTGAACGTAGGAATTAGTAAACGTTTTTTTGAACAGCATTATCTTCCGTTACTGCCGTTTTGTTTTGTGGCATCGCAGGTATACAGGGCGAATAGCACCTTCCTTACCTATATTGAAACGGTGATTGCGTCGTTGAATTTTCGCGGCAATGGGCTCGACGAATTTATCGAAGTGGTGACATTTTATATTATAAACCGCTTACGTCATTACCGCGAAGAGCAGGTTTATGATGATATTCCACAATGGCTGAAAGCAACCGTGGAGATAATGCATGATAAAACGCAGTTTGGCGAACATGCGCTGGAAAATATGGTGCGCCTGTCGGCAAAATCCCAGGAGTATCTGACGCGCGCCACCCGACGTTATTACAGCAAAACGCCGATGCAAATCATTAATGAGATTCGCATTAATTTTGCCAAGAAACAGTTGGAAATGACCAACTATTCGGTTACGGATATTGCTTATGAAGCCGGGTATAGCAGTCCAAGTCTGTTTATTAAAACGTTTAAGAAGATGACCTCATTTACGCCGAATAGTTATCGGAAGCGATTGACGGAAATTAATGAGTAACGGTTTGCATTGCTCGATTAATTACATTTCACGCTTGCCCCAATAGCGCGGGGAACGTCACGCTATTTCTTACGAGCGGGCATAGCGTAATACATATCAGTGTCATACACTGAAGGGAGATATTATGAGCCAGAAATTAAAAGTCGTCACTATTGGTGGCGGGAGCAGCTACACCCCTGAATTACTTGAAGGCTTTATTAAGCGCTACCATGAATTACCTGTCACCGAATTATGGCTGGTTGACGTTGAAGACGGGAAAGAGAAGCTGGGCATTATTTATGATCTCTGCCAGCGAATGATTGATAAAGCAGGCGTTCCGCTAAAATTGTATAAAACGCTGGATCGCCGGGAAGCGCTGAAAGACGCTAATTTTGTCACTACCCAGCTACGCGTTGGTCAACTCAAAGCCCGTGAGCTGGACGAGCGTATCCCGCTTAGCCACGGCTATCTGGGGCAAGAAACCAACGGCGCTGGCGGTTTATTTAAAGGGTTGCGTACCATTCCGGTTATTTTTGACATCATTAAGGATGTTGAAGAATTATGTCCGAATGCGTGGGTCATTAACTTTACTAACCCGGCGGGGATGGTGACGGAAGCGGTTTATCGTCATACCAACTTTAAAAAATTCATCGGCGTATGTAATATTCCTGTCGGCATGAAAATGTTTATTCATGACGTGCTGGCGCTGAATGAGAATGACGATCTTTCCATTGACCTGTTTGGTCTAAACCATATGGTCTTTATTAAAGATGTGCTGGTGAATGGCACCTCACGGTTCGCAGAATTACTGGATGGCGTGGCGTCCGGTCAGTTGAAAGCGTCCACCGTAAAAAATATCTTTGATCTGCCGTTTAGTGAAGGATTGATTCGCTCGCTGAACATGCTGCCGTGCTCTTATTTGTTGTATTACTTCAAGCAAAAAGAGATGCTGGCGATTGAAATGGGCGAATATTACAAAGGCGGCGCGCGCGCTCAGGTCGTACAAAAAGTGGAGAAACAACTCTTCGACTTGTACAAAAATCCTGAGCTAAACGTGAAGCCGAAAGAGCTTGAGCAACGCGGCGGCGCTTATTATTCCGATGCCGCTTGTGAAGTCATTAACGCTATTTATAATGACAAGCAGACTGAGCATTACGTTAATATTCCACATCATGGGCATGTCGAGAATATCCCGGCGGACTGGGCGGTGGAAATGACCTGCATTCTGGGACGCAATGGCGCGACGCCGCACCCGCGTATCACCCGTTTTGACGAAAAAGTGCTGGGGCTTATCCACACGATTAAAGGATTTGAGGTCGCGGCCAGCAATGCGGCGCTGAGCGGAAACTTTAATGATGTGCTGCTGGCGCTTAACCTGAGTCCGCTGGTGCATTCCGACCGCGACGCAGAAGTCCTGGCGCGTGAGCTCATTCTGGCACATGAAAAATGGTTGCCTAATTTTGCCGCTTGCATCGAAGCGCTTAAAGGTAAGCACCACTGACAGAGGTAGGCTATGGAACGCGTGTTGATTGTGAATGCCGATGATTTTGGCCTGAGTAAAGGGCAAAATTACGGCATTGTTGAAGCATATCGCAACGGCGTTGTGACCTCCACGACGGCGCTGGTCAATGGCGAGGCTATTGACCATGCGGCGCAGCTTAGCCGCGAGCTGCCTGCGCTTGGGGTGGGAATGCATTTTGTTTTGACGTTAGGCAAACCGGTGTCAGAGATGCCGGGCCTGACGCGAGACGGCCTGTTGGGGAAATGGATCTGGCAAATGGCGGAGGAGGATACGCTTCCGCTGGATGAAATTGCGCATGAACTGGCGTGTCAGTATCAGCGTTTCATCGACGTATTTGGCCGCGAGCCAACGCATCTCGACAGTCACCATCATGTGCATATGTTCCCGCAAATTTTCCCCATCGTCGCCCGCTTTGCGGCGCAGCGCGGGATTGCGTTACGTATTGACCGCCAGACGGTGTTGAACGCAGACGATCTGCCGTCGGATTTGCGCAGCACTCAAGGATTTAGTAGTGAATTTTACGGCGAGGAGATCACCGAAGCGTGCTTTTTACGCATTCTGGATGCCTCGGCGCATCGAGGAGAAGCCTCTCTGGAGGTGATGTGTCATCCGGCGTTTGTGGACAACATTATTCGCCAGAGCGCCTATTGTTACCCCCGCTTAACTGAACTGGAGGTATTGACGTCTGCGTCACTCAAGGCAGCGATTGCGGAACGTGGATATCGTCCTGGCAGTTTTCTTGATATTTAGCTCCTGAGTTTGCGGCGCAAGAATGCGCCGCATTTTTTGCCGTTTATGCAGGAATCGCGTTAATTTTCCCCGCACGCGACCAGACACGGTGTGCCGCCATCAGCGTCAGCAGAGTGTCCATAAAGTGGTGGTCAACGTTATCTGCCTCAACAAGTCCTTCTTCCCCCTGGCTATCAATGTTTAAAAGCGCCTTAAACCGTCGGGCGTCGCCTGCCAGTGCGATGGGCTTCAGATGTTTGTAGGCTTCCAGAAGGTAGTAACGAGCATCGCCGCAACTCTCGATATCGGCAATATTGCCGCACGGTACTATTACCGCATCGACCGTTAGCGACGGCGCGCCGGCAAAGGTTGCCGCAATAGTTAATGTTGAACCGTCATCAGCCGTTACTTCACCCATCCGTGAATAGAGCAGTTTTGCGTGGACGCCTTTGGCTTTTAAAGCCTGCAAAATGGTCAGCAGATCGGCGGCGTTAACCTTATCGTTCAGCAGGATAGCGACCACGCGGCCTTTAACATCGCCGTCCGGCACCGCATACAGGCTGAGCGCCGGATCTTTTTTCAGACCGTTGACATCAGGAGGCGGGGCAATTTGCGTTTGCTCATGGGTGAGTGCAAAACCGAGATTATGCGCGACGCCCTCAGCCAGCGTAACATCAATATGCGCTAACTGATCGACCACCCGCTCCCGAATATACGCGCGGGCGACTTTACCCAGTTCAAAGCTGAACGCGTCAATAATATGCTGCTGTTCTATCGGCGTCTGACTGAGCCAGAACAGGCGAGGATGCGAGTAATATTCACCGAAAGAGGGGCTGCGTTCGCGGATTTTATTGCCATCCACGCGTTCCTGGTATGATTCGAAGCCGCCGCGTTTTGGCGCTGGCGGCGTTTCGCGCGGCCAGTTGTCATTAATGGAGTTCGGTTCATAGTTCGCCGGATTGGTGTCGATATCCATCCGGTGCATACCGTCACGCTGGAAGTTATGGTAGGGGCAGGTAGGGCGGTTAATCGGAATTTCGTGGAAGTTTGGCCCGCCCAGACGACTGATTTGCGTGTCGGTATAAGAGAACAGACGCCCCTGTAACAGCGGATCGTTGGTAAAATCAATGCCGGGAACAATATGCCCTGGATGAAATGCCGCCTGTTCGTTTTCAGCGAAAAAGTTATCCGGATTACGGTTTAACACCATTTTGCCGACGCGTTGTACTGGCACCAACTCTTCCGGAATCAGTTTGGTCGGATCGAGCAGATCAAAATCGAATTTAAATTCATCCTCTTCGGCAATGAGTTGTAGGCCCAGCTCGTATTCCGGGAAATCGCCCGCTTCGATGGCCTCCCACAGATCCCGGCGGTGAAAATCCGGATCGCGACCGGTCAGTTTTTGTGACTCATCCCACACCAGCGAGGCTTTACCTGCCAACGGTTTCCAGTGGAAACGGACAAAGGTCGCTTTCCCTTGTGCATTGATCAGACGGAAGGTGTGAATGCCGAACCCTTCCATCGTCCGATAACTCCGTGGAATACCGCGATCCGACATTGCCCACATGACGTTGTGCAGCGTCTCAGGCTGTAAGGAAACATAGTCCCAGAAGGTGTCGTGCGCGCTCTGTCCTTGCGGAATAGCCCAATGTGGTTCGGGCTTAACGGCGTGCACAAAATCCGGAAACTTATGCGCATCCTGGATAAAAAAGATCGGCGTGTTATTACCGACGAGATCGAAAATTCCCTCTTCGGTATAAAATTTGGTCGCAAAACCGCGGATATCACGTACGGTATCAGCAGACCCTGCGCCGCCCTGTACTGTCGAAAAGCGAACAAAGACCGGGGTAATTTTCTGTGGATCGCACAGAAACGCGGCTTTCGTGATGTCGCTCAGGTCTTTATATGGCTGGAAATAGCCGTGCGCTGCAGATCCGCGGGCGTGAACGATCCTCTCCGGGATACGCTCATGGTCAAAGTGGGTAATTTTCTCGCGCAGGATAAAATCTTCCAACAGCGTAGGGCCACGGCTGCCGGCGCGAAGAGAATTTTGATCGTCGGCGATGCGCACGCCCTGATTGGTGGTCAGCGCATAATTTTCGCTGCCTTTACGAAAGGCGTCGAGGGCAGTGAGCTTATCATTCGCGGTCTCGGGCGCTTTTAAGCTGCCGGGGGCCGTTGGTTGCGCGCCCGGCGGCGTCGGTTCTGGCGTGGGGCGATGTGAACCGTCTGACGGCGCCAGGGAGTCCAGGCCGGGCTGTGATTCACGGGTATCATGCACGGGGGACTGATGGGGGGATTTCTCATTATGCGACATTGAACTCGTCTCCTGCTTTCATCACTGAAATGGGCGTGGTAGTAGTCAAAATCACTCTAACTATAGAACATTTCAGCAATTATGCCGGGGGAGAGCGGAACGGCAGACAGGGTATAACGGGGAAATCGCACGCGCGGAACAGGACGTCGGGGGCGAAGATCGGCTAAAATAGTGTTTTTCTGATTTTTAGCCTTAGCCTCTTTTAGTGAAGCATTAATGATGAAACCTCTTCGCCAGCAAAATCGCCAGATTATTAGCTATATTCCGCGTGTTGAACCCGCGCCGCCGGAACATGCGATAAAAATGGATACGTTTCGCGACGTCTGGATACTGCGCGGTAAATATGTTGCCTTTGTTCTGACGGGGGAGTCATTTCAACGGTCGCCCGCCTTTAGCGTGCCAGAATCGGCGCAGCGTTGGGCGAATCAGGTTCGCCAGGAAAACGAAATCGCTGACTAAGAAAAAAACAAAACGCCGGTACTGGAGACCGGCGTTTTTAGTGACAGACATTTTGAGTTGCTGATCGTCATGTCTCAGACGATGTGAACGCCCGATAATGTATTATCGATGCGCCAGTTCAGCGTCTTCTTCGCTATCGAGAATGGTTTTATCGGTCTGCTTCAGCCACTGGCTGGTAAGCGTACCCGCGGTCATTGAGCCGCTCACGTTCAGTGCGGTACGGCCCATATCAATCAACGGTTCGACGGAGATTAACAGCGCGACCAGCGTGACCGGTAAGCCCATGGCAGGCAGCACAATCAGCGCGGCGAAGGTCGCGCCGCCGCCAACGCCGGCAACACCCGCCGAACTTACGGTAACGATACCCACCAGCGTGGCTATCCATACGGGGTCTAAGGGGTTGATGCCGACCGTCGGCGCAACCATTACCGCCAACATCGCAGGATAAAGACCGGCACAACCGTTTTGGCCGATGGTCGCGCCAAAAGAGGCAGCAAAGCTGGCGATGGACTCCGGCACGCCCAGGCGGCGGGTTTGCGCTTCGACATTGAGTGGAATGGAGGCGGCGCTGGAGCGGCTGGTAAAGGCAAATGTCAGCACCGGCCACACCTTGCGGAAATATTTCAGCGGGCTAATCCCGTTCACGCCCAATAGTATGCCGTGAACCACAAACATTATCGCCAGACCAAGATATGACGCTACCACGAAGCTTCCAAGCTTAATGATGTCCTGCAAATTAGAGCCGGCAACCACTTTCGTCATCAGCGCCAGTACGCCGTAAGGCGTAAGTTGCATCACCAGACGCACCAGCTTCATCACCCAGCTTTGCAGGGTATCGATAGCAACAAGCACACGCTCGCCTTTTGGCGCATCATCTTTCAGCAGTTTAAGCGCGGCCACGCCCAGGAATGCGGCGAAAATCACCACGCTGATAATAGACGTAGGATTGGCGCCAGTCAGATCCGCAAACGGATTTTTCGGTACAAAAGACAGCACCAGTTGCGGCACGCTGAGATCGGCCACTTTGCCGACATAGCTCGTCTCAATGGCATTCAGACGCGCGGTTTCCGCTCCGCCCTGAACCAGACCTTCCGCCGTCAGTCCGAACAGATTGGTGACCAGCACGCCCACCAGCGCTGCGATAAGGGTAGTAAACAGCAGCGTGCCGATAGTCAGAAAACTGATTTTCCCCAATTGAGAGGCGTTATGCAGTCGTGCCACGGCGCTTAAAATAGAGGCGAATACCAGCGGCATCACAATCATTTGTAGCAATTGCACATAGCCGTTGCCGACAATATTGAACCACTGAATGGAGTCTTTTAACACCTGACTGTCAGCGCCATAAATGGTGTGCAGGGCCAGACCAAAGATCACGCCCATCACAAGGCCGACAAGCACTTTTTTAGCCAGACTCCACTGTTTATGACGGGCCTGCGCCAGTACAAACAGCAGAATGACGAACACCGCAATGTTCGCAATTAATGGAAAATTCATCCCCGTTCTCCTGATTTTTTTATTATGAAGCGCTGTGTTTTAGCGATTCTGTTCGCGCAAGATTAGCAGAACTGTGAGCTGGCTTTTATATTCAAATGGAATGGTTTATGCCAAAAATGACTTTGGCGTTGATTTACTAATCAATCTGGTGATTTATAAAACGATTGAACTGCATTTGCAGGATAGTGATCATCTGCGAAGACCAGCGTATGACGTTGTTTTCCGGCATGGACTGCGGCATCCACACCGCCCAGGCAAACAACGCCATACATAAAAATCGCTCCAGTTGATTGCCTTTGCGCGGCGCCAGAATAGGCAGGCGGAAACGCCAGCGGCACGGCCACAGTAAGGGAACGCCTGCGGGGGTGAGCATATCCGCGACGATATGGCTTAAATAGCCGAGTACCATGCCTTGCAGCGCATCCGCCGGGATAATCCACGTATCCGGAACCTTGAGATAAAAGGTCGCCAGTAGGGCAAAGACCGCCAGCAGACTATGGGTAAACCCCCGGTGACCGAATGCGCGGGCGATCGGTTTCGATACCCATTTCAGGCGCTGACCAAGAAAAGATTTGGGGTGGTCGATATCCGGCAGCAGACAGGTCAAAATAGCCGAAGGAATAATATGCCACCAGTCGCCGTGCGCAAGGACGGGCGTTAACTCGGCATTCTTGGCGAAAACCGCGCTGGCTATAGAAAAAAGAAGATGTCCTTCCGCCGTCATGATAAAACCCATTAAACTGTCAATTCATACAGTATAGGGTTTTTATACAGTAGGCGGAAGTGGTGACGTTGTAACTCTTTGTCTCTGTCAAAGCCGCTTGCCGTCTGGCTCAGCGGCTAATTGCCCGTTGACTTTGTTTCGGAAACATCTTAACCGAGTAGATGCGTCGCCGTCAGCTCTGTCAGCGAGTTAAGTTTGACATTCGCCAGCGCAAAGCGCGGATCATGCTGGTTTTCTTCTGCTGGCACCACAATGGCGCGCATTCGCGCCGCCTTTGCCGCGATTAGACCATTCACCGAATCCTCCAGCGCCACGCAGGTTAATGGATCAACGCCTAATTTGGCCGCACAATCCAGATAGACCTGCGGGTGCGGTTTGCTGTAGGGCAATTTTTCCGCAGAAGCCAGCGCGTCAAAACTGTCGCGCAGTTCAAACATGGTGAGCACTTTTTCCAGCATATGCAGCGGCGATGCCGAGGCAAGCCCCACTAATAACCCCTGCGCTTTACACAGCGCCACGGCCTCGCGCACACCCGGCAAAAGAGGGCGCGTCTCTTCGATAAGCGTAATCGCGCGGGCAATAACACGGTTTGTCACTTCCTGGCGATCGGGGCCGCTCCACGGTTGCTGCGCAAACCAGAGATCGACAACCATATCAATGCGTAGCCCAAGCGTGTCTGGTAACTCATGGCGCCGAGTAATATCTACGCCTAAACTTGCCATCACGTCCAGTTCAGCGCGATCCCAGAGCGGTTCGGAATCGATCAGTAGTCCATCCATATCGAAAATTGCAGCAAGAATTTGACGTGGGGTTGACATCACAACCTCTCCTGTTGAGATTAAAAAATAACGAATTAAGCGTTCATTATGACCATGTTCTTAGTATATCGCCCTTAAAGATCAGGCGAAAACGAGAATCAACAGGTAGACTTAGGCCAAAACGACGCGTCTTTATCAAGGGGAACTCATGACGTATCAACAAGCTGGACGCATTGCAATCCTAAAAAGAGTTGTTGGGTGGGTTATTTTTATTCCGGCACTGCTTTCCACGCTCATCTCAGTCCTTAAATTTATGTATGCGCACAGTGAAAAGCAGGAGGGGATAAATGCGGTAATGCTGGATTTTACCCACGTAATGATAGACATGATGCGCGTGAATACGCCGTTTCTGAATGTTTTTTGGTACAACTCGCCGACGCCGAATTTTCAGGGAAGCCTGAATATCGGTTTCTGGCTCATTTTTATTCTGATTTTTGTCGGGCTGGCGATGCAGGATTCCGGCGCCAGAATGAGCCGCCAGTCACGTTTTTTACGTGAAGGCGTGGAAGATCAGTTGATCCTGGAAAAAGCAAAAGGCGCGGACGGGCTAACGCGTGAGCAGATAGAGTCACGTATCGTGGTGCCGCACCATACCATCTTTTTACAGTTTTTCCCGCTCTATATTTTGCCGGTCATTATTATCGTGCTCGGCTACTTTTTCTTTTCCTTGTTAGGCTTCATGTAAACTGAAAAATGCCGGATAGCCCGTATCCGGCATGGGCTGTACCTATACCGCAAGCAGCCGATCCATCGCTTTTTGCGCAGTAGCCAGGTGCTGACCGCCAAACAGCCTTGCCCGATTAAGCAGGGTGTAGAGCTGGTAAATCGGCTGCCTGTCGAGAAAATCCAGCGGTAGCGGCGAAACGGACTGATAGCCGTCATAAATCTGCGGTGGCTGATCGGTATGCAGTGGCAGCATCGCCAGATCGCATTCTCTGTCGCCCCAATAGCAGGCTGGATCGAAGATATAGGGGCCGTCAGGGCCAAGCGCGCAGTTCGCCGACCATAGATCGCCATGCAAAAGAGAAGGCTGCGGTTGATGCGACGCCAGACGTTGCTGAACATGTTCAACAATGGCGTCAATATTACCAAAGGTAATGCCTTTTTCCGCGGCGAGTTCAAGTTGCCAGCCAATGCGCTGTTCGGCGAAAAAAGTCGACCAACGGCGTTGCCAGGTATTCGGCTGCGGCGTGGTAGAGAGCGCGTTGTCAAAATCGAGGCCGAATTGAGGTTGGTCGCTCCATTGGTGCAGGCGCGCCAGCTGTTGCCCAAGAATAAACGCATTATGGGCATCCAGCGGGCGGGGCGAGAGGTAGTCCATGACTAAAAAGCTGTAATCCCGGTCCGAACCTACCGCCCATACCTTAGGCACAACAACGGTTTTACTGCGGGAGAGCAGCTCCAGCTGATCGGCTTCAGCGGTAAAACCGCGAAGCATTTCTCGTTCATCGCACTTTACGAAAAAATCATGGCCTGCATAACGTAAATGCCATGCGGCATGAACTTCTCCGCCTGGCAGTTCATTACGCAGTTCGATTTCGCCTTCACCGACTTGCTCGCTTAAAAGACGACTGATAGCTTGCCACATAATGTCTCTCCCCACGTTGTCTGCCAGATCATAAGGTTAGCGCAAAAATGCGGTTAAAAAATACGAACTAACGCACATCGCGGACGCGCCGCGGCGGGAATGGCACTTATTGTGCGTTTTTACTCCACGCCTCCCAGGTCGCCACGGTAATGTCGACATCCTTATCTAACGCGCTTTTCGCAAGTCCGGCGACAAGCGCTTTGATTTCATCAGCGCTCTGAGCGCTAACAAAGCCAAACGTATTAGTGCCGAGCTCATGCACATTCCCTTCATCGTCCGTTAATGTCAGCAAAAAACCGCTACGCGTCAGATGGTTATTGAGTTCGTTAATCTCGGTCAGGGAATCTTCATGGAAGGTTACGGTAATAACATAACGGGTAATATCGCCACTGGCCATCGTTCACCTCGTTGGGAGCAACTGTGTTTTTAACAGCGGCGGATGCGCCGACCGTTAACCGATTTTCCGGTATCCCCCTCGGCGAGGGGGAAACGATTATTGCGCGGAAAGATAGGCGTATATTTTTTGGGTATCGTCACGAGAACACAGACGCGTACCTTGATTGAGCGTAGCGGCGCTGCCTGCCGCCACACCGAAGCGCACCATCTCTTCCAGCGACGCGTCTTGCGCCAGTTTTAACGTCATCGCGCCCACCATACTGTCGCCTGCGCCAACAGTACTTTGACTTTTCACCGGGGGAGGAACAACCTGGATGCAATTCTCACTGTCTATGCCCAGCGCCCCTTGCGGCCCCAGAGAGACCACTACCCGGCGAGCCTTGCCGCTTTGCACTAATTCCTGGGCCGCTTTACGCACATCATCAGGCTGCGTCAGATCGCGATTGACTAACGCGCTCAATTCTTTCAGGTTAGGTTTCACCAGTTCGATATCGCCAAGCGCCAACGCAGCGGTGAGCGCGTCGCCAGAGCTATCAATAATGCAGCGAATGCCTTGCTTCTGCGCGGCGGAAATCAGTTGCGTGAGTTTCTCGACCTTAACGCCGGGCGGAAGGCTGCCGCTGATAACCAGAATTGCCCCGGATTCAATTTCCAGTACCTGTTCTTCAAGCTGGCGAAATTCGTCATCGTCCAGCGTGGCGCCGGGCATAACAAAACGATATTGTTCGCCGCTGGACTCGACGTGGACGTGCAGGTTCTGACGCGTCCAGTCCTTCGCATCGACGGTAGACACGGGGACATTTTCGTCAGCCAGTAGTGCGACCAGATGTTCGCCGGTAGCGCCGCCAGCCGGGAAAATTGCGGTCGCGGTGCCGCCAAGATGCGCAATGGCGCGAGCGACATTAATACCCCCGCCGCCGGGTTCGAATACCGGCGCGGAGCACCGCAGTTTACCTTCGGGATAAATTTGCGGCGTGATTGTTGCGCTATCGAGAGAGGGCGCAAGCGTCAACGTATAGATACGTACCATCGTTACCTCCTGTTAGGCTGATTTCAGTCTGGCACTTAATCCCCGGAAAGTGAAGGAATTAACAATATGATTTTCCGGATCTTTATTTAAAGAAGTACGATGTAAAGTTATATAAATAAAAGAATGCTTCGGGAGGGTTCTTATTCAAAAAATGAAATAGTAATTGATTGCTATGTTATTCGGGGCTTCTTATAATTCGCTACCTTTCCAGGGGCGTTTGTCATTGATCCCTATGAAAGTTTCCGGGACCGTCGTGGTCTCTTTTTTAGTTGTACGGACTCTATATAAATGAAGCTTTTGAAGGCAGTACCCGCTGTAGTTATGCTGGCGGGTGGCGTGTTCGCGTCTTTGTATGCCGCCGCCGATGATTCCGTTTTTACTGTCATGGATGATCCCTCTACCGCGAAAAAACCTTTTGAAGGTAATCTGAATGCGGGCTACCTTGCTCAGTCAGGCAATACTAAAAGTTCTTCCTTAACGGCTGACACGGCGATGACCTGGTATGGACAACGTACCGCCTGGTCATTATGGGGCAATGCCAGCAATACCTCCTCTAATGATGAACGCTCTTCAGAAAAATATGCGGTAGGCGCGCGTAACCGTTTTAATATGACGGATTATGATTATACCTTTGGCCAGGCCAGTTGGCTGACAGACCGTTTCAACGGTTATCGTCAGCGCGACGTACTGACCGCCGGTTACGGGCGGCAGTTCCTTAATGGTCCAGTGCACAGCTTCCGTTTTGAATTCGGTCCAGGGGTTCGCTATGACGAACATACGGACGATACCACTGAAACGCAGCCGTTGGGTTATGCTTCCGGCAGCTATGCCTGGCAGTTAACTGACAATGCTAAGTTTACACAGGGGGTGTCAGTATTTGGCGCAGAAGACACCACACTAAATTCGGAAACAGCCCTCAATGTCGCCATTAACGAACATTTTGGTCTAAAGGTGGGGTATAATTTAACGTGGAACTCGCAGCCGCCTGAATCAGCGCCTGAACATACCGATCGCCGCACTACGGTAACGCTGGGCTATAAGATGTAATATTGTACCGGGTTACATTACGTAACCCGGTTATTCCGTGGTGACGCTTCAGAAGAAGAAGGTGATGTCGCCGTTGATATAAGAATAGTCGTCTCCGGTGCGAAATTCCGACGTGACTTTGTTTAAAGAAAGAGAGAATGCGACGGGAGAATAGCCGATGGTAGCACCGACGCGATATTCATCCACGGTTTTATTAATATCCACCGTTTCCATTTTTGTTTGCAGCGTTTTCCCCTGTAACGTGTAGTTTTTATCAACTTCCCTGCGCTCAACGCCAGCAAATACTTTATAGATCAATCCCTCTTTTTGAGTGTGTATTAACCCTCGGCGGGACAGTAACCCAAACCCATTATCAGAGTTGAAGGTCTTATCATTTCCCAGCGCAACGGTTGCGCCGTACCCCAAATACTGGAAGAGATTGCCGCCGACAGCAGAGACTTCTGGATAGAAGCCCACATTGACACCCAGAATATCAATAGCTGGCGTAAGGGAGACCATTCCTTTTGCCGTGTAACCATAACGGTTTTCAATTTGATCCTGCCAGGCAGGGTATTTTTCTGCGCCTATTATTCGATGCGCCCGATTCTGAACCTCCTGACCGCCTGCGTCAGGACCAATAACGCCGATATCGGTACCTAAACGATAACGTAACCAATTGGTGGCTAATGAATTCCACTCCAGTCCGGTATGAAGAAAGGCGCTGAACGCGCGGTCGCCTTTGACGGCTTCAGGTTTTCTCTTATTGGCACCTGATGGAGAATAAATATCTTGCGCGATATGAAAAGAGAGTTGACTGGCGTCAGTGAGATCGTGGCTGTAGCCTAAAAAGAGCCCGGCAGTATAATCACCCCGGTCTGCAGCCTTGTGCCCATAAAGGGCATTTAAGGATGGTTGAAATATACCTGCATCATCATTCGCCACTGAAATAGCAAGGCTACTGGCATTGGCCATTGTGGTCGTACTGAGTATGGCGGCAATCATCGTTGCGCAATAGCTGTATTTGTTCACTTTTTACCCCTGAATATGAAAGTGAATACTCTTATTTTTACAAAGTAATAAGCACAGCAGCATGATGCGCAGTGCTTATTAAACCTTTAAATATAACTAAACTCCTGCCAGCAGCGAGTCATTGAGAGGATACGTTGCCTTAATGTTGAAAAATGGTGTTGAAAAACATGCGTCAGATATTATTGAATATCCATTTTTCATTCGCTATCTGAGTGCGAGAAATTATTGGCTTCACGATTATGCATATAATACGATGTTTTTTGGTATCAATATGAATATCACGTTGTATTCTTTTGAGCTCATTTTCTATGATGGCTTCGATGTTTATCTGTTATTAATTTTTACCGTGATAGTGTTGTCTTTAATGATGAGAGTATCTAACGGCTGGCAGGGTAATATAACCAAATTATTACTATCTGAATTATTAGGGCAGTTATTATTAAGGAAGCAAAAGTGAATAAGACCATTAATCTGCTAAAATTACTGCCCGTAGTATTATTAAGCGCATGTACTACATCGTATCCTCCCCAGGATACAACATCGGCACCCGAGTTACCCCATCGTAACGTACTCGTTCAGCAACCTGATAACTGTAGCGTTGGCTGTCCTCAAGGAGGAAGTCAACAAACAATCTATCGCCATGTCTATACGCTCAATAATAATAGCGCCACGAAATTTGCCAACTGGGTTGCCTATAGCGTGACAAAGACCAGCCAGGCAAGCGGTCGCCCGCGGAACTGGGCGCAGGACCCCGATTTACCGCCCTCGGATACGTTGGCCCCTTCGGCCTATAAAAATGCCCATACGCTATTAAAAGTCGACAGGGGACACCAGGCGCCGTTGGCAGGATTGGGCGGCGTTTCGGACTGGCCGTCGTTAAATTATTTATCGAATATTACGCCGCAGAAATCCGCCCTGAACCAGGGAGCATGGGCTGCACTGGAAAACCGGGTGCGCGAACTTGCCAAACAGGCTGATGTATCTGTAGTGCACGTAGTGACCGGCCCCCTTTTTGAGCGGCATATCGCCACATTGCCAGAAGATGCGACGGTAGAAATTCCCAGCGGGTACTGGAAGGTTTTATTCACCGGAACGGCGCCGTCAAAAAGTGAAGGAAATTACGCTGCGTTTATTATGGATCAGAATACGCCCCGTTCGGCGAATTTTTGCGACTATCAGGTTACCGTGGAGGCTATCGAACATAAAACGAAGCCAGTGCTGACGCTGTGGTCTGCCTTGCCTGAAGCGGTAGCCAGCGAGGTGAAAACAACAAAGGGGAGTCTGGCGCAGAGGTTAGGTTGTCGATGAGAAGCGCTATACAGCGCGTGGAAAGATAACGGAGATACCCTGTCAAGGGTCTTGATTTGCTACAGAGTGATGCAATCTCCCTTTTTTTAGTGTTACCATCGTCATGCCGGACGAAAATAGAGATTTTCGTCTGTGTCGAAGGTTGTGCGCCAATTTAGCAATGGTTGGCTAGATGGATACACAACTCACTGTCAATAAATTCATTTTCTCTTTGTATGTGATCTTGCGTATGGGTCACCACTGCAAATAAGGATATTACATGCCTGTTATTACTCTTCCTGATGGCAGCCAACGCCATTATGACCACCCTGTAAGCCCGATGGATGTTGCTCTGGACATTGGTCCTGGCCTGGCGAAAGCCACCATTGCGGGCCGTGTGAATGGCGAGCTGGTTGATGCTTCCGATCTGATTGAAAATGATGCGACGCTTTCCATCATCACCGCAAAAGATGAAGAGGGTCTGGAGATCATTCGTCACTCTTGCGCGCATCTGTTAGGTCACGCAATCAAGCAACTTTGGCCGCACACGAAAATGGCGATCGGCCCGGTTGTCGACAACGGTTTTTACTATGACGTTGATCTTGACCGCACGCTAACTCAGGAAGATGTCGAAGCGCTCGAAAAGCGGATGCATGAGCTCGCCGAGAAAAATTACGACGTTATCAAGAAGAAAGTCAGCTGGCACGAAGCGCGTGAAACCTTCGTGAAGCGTGGTGAAAGCTACAAAGTTTCCATTCTTGATGAAAACATTGCTCATGATGACAAGCCAGGCTTGTACCATCATGAAGAATATGTCGACATGTGTCGTGGTCCGCACGTGCCGAATATGCGTTTCTGCCATCACTTTAAACTGATGAAAACTGCCGGCGCATACTGGCGCGGTGACAGCAATAATAAGATGTTGCAGCGTATTTACGGTACGGCATGGGCAGATAAAAAAGCCCTGAACGCTTATCTGCAGCGCCTGGAAGAGGCCGCAAAACGCGACCACCGTAAAATTGGTAAGCAGCTCGACCTGTATCATATGCAGGAAGAAGCGCCGGGCATGGTGTTCTGGCATAACGACGGCTGGACTATCTTCCGCGAGCTGGAGGTCTTTGTTCGTTCTAAACTCAAAGAATACCAGTATCAAGAAGTTAAAGGCCCGTTCATGATGGACCGTGTGCTGTGGGAAAAAACCGGGCACTGGGACAACTATAAAGATGCGATGTTCACCACGTCCTCAGAAAACCGCGAATATTGCATCAAGCCGATGAACTGCCCGGGCCACGTTCAGATCTTTAACCAGGGTCTGAAATCCTATCGTGATTTGCCGCTGCGTATGGCGGAATTTGGTAGCTGCCACCGTAACGAGCCATCAGGCGCGCTGCATGGTCTGATGCGCGTACGCGGCTTTACGCAGGATGATGCGCATATCTTCTGCACCGAAGAGCAGATCCGCGATGAAGTTAACGCTTGTATTCGTATGGTCTACGATATGTACAGCACCTTTGGCTTCGAGAAGATCGTCGTCAAGCTTTCCACTCGTCCTGACAAGCGTATCGGCAGCGATGAGATGTGGGATCGTGCTGAGGCGGATCTGGCGGTTGCGCTGGAAGAAAATAATATCCCGTTTGAGTATCAACTGGGTGAAGGCGCATTCTACGGTCCGAAAATTGAATTTACCTTATATGACTGCCTCGATCGTGCATGGCAGTGCGGTACAGTACAGCTGGACTTCTCCTTACCGTCTCGTCTGAGCGCCTCCTATGTAGGCGAAGACAACGAGCGTAAGGTGCCGGTAATGATTCACCGTGCGATTCTTGGGTCGATGGAACGCTTCATCGGTATCCTGACCGAAGAGTTCGCTGGTTTCTTCCCGACATGGCTCGCGCCTGTTCAGGTAGTCGTGATGAATATTACCGATTCGCAGTCTGAATACGTTAACGAATTGACGCAGAAACTACAAAATGCGGGCATTCGTGTAAAAGCAGACTTGAGAAATGAGAAGATTGGCTTTAAAATCCGCGAGCACACTTTACGTCGTGTCCCTTATATGTTGGTCTGTGGTGATAAAGAGGTGGAAGCAGGCAAAGTTGCCGTTCGCACCCGCCGCGGTAAAGACCTGGGCAGTCTGGACGTAAATGACGTGATTGAGAAGCTGCAACAAGAGATTCGCAGCCGCAGTCTTCAACAACTGGAGGAATAAAGTATTAAAGGCGGAAAACGAGTTCAAACGGCGCGTCCGAATCGTATTAATAGCGAAATTCGCGCGCAAGAAGTTCGCTTAACAGGTCTGGAAGGCGAGCAGCTTGGTATTGTGAGTCTGAGAGAAGCTCTGGAAAAAGCTGAAGAAGCCGGAGTAGACTTAGTCGAAATCAGCCCTAACGCCGAGCCGCCGGTTTGTCGTATAATGGATTACGGCAAATTCCTCTATGAAAAGAGTAAGTCTTCTAAGGAACAGAAGAAAAAGCAAAAAGTTATCCAGGTGAAGGAAATTAAATTCCGTCCTGGGACAGATGAAGGCGACTATCAGGTAAAACTCCGCAGCCTGATTCGCTTTCTCGAAGAGGGCGATAAGGCCAAAATCACGCTGCGTTTCCGCGGTCGTGAAATGGCCCACCAGCAAATCGGTATGGAAGTGCTTAATCGCGTGAAAGACGATTTGCAAGAACTGGCAGTGGTCGAATCCTTCCCAACGAAGATCGAAGGCCGTCAGATGATCATGGTGCTTGCTCCTAAGAAGAAACAGTAAGGCCTTCAAGTAACAATTCTGTGAAGCCTTCGGGCTTCACAGGTTTTGTTCGCCTATGTTTCGTTTATTAACAATGCGAAGTGGAAGTTATTAAAATGCCAAAAATTAAGACCGTACGCGGTGCTGCTAAGCGCTTCAAAAAAACCGGTAAAGGTGGTTTTAAGCACAAGCACGCTAACCTGCGTCACATTCTGACCAAAAAAGCGACTAAACGTAAACGTCACCTGCGTCCGAAAGCCATGGTTTCTAAAGGCGATCTGGGCCTGGTTATCGCGTGCCTGCCGTACGCATAAGCCGTTAACGTTTTTAACTTTTTAATTAGAATAGATACAGGAGAGCACATATGGCTCGCGTAAAACGTGGTGTAATTGCACGCGCACGTCACAAGAAAATTTTGAAACAAGCCAAAGGCTACTACGGTGCGCGTTCTCGCGTATACCGCGTTGCCTTCCAGGCAGTTATCAAAGCTGGTCAGTATGCTTACCGTGACCGTCGTCAACGTAAGCGTCAGTTCCGTCAACTGTGGATTGCGCGTATCAACGCAGCAGCACGTCAGAACGGTATTTCTTACAGCAAATTCATCAACGGCCTGAAAAAAGCCTCTGTTGAAATCGACCGTAAGATCCTGGCTGATATCGCCGTATTCGACAAAGTCGCGTTCACCGCGCTGGTTGAAAAAGCGAAAGCAGCTCTGGCATAAGCCAGTGAAAAGAGGGAGCCTGGCTCCCTCTCTTTTATTTACTGTTCAGTGAGTTGACAATTGACCTGTAACCCTTTTCAATAAAGGATATTCGGTTTTACCACATAAGGTAACGCAAGCATGAACGCTGCTATTTTCCGTTTCTTTTTTTACTTTAGCACCTGATCCCAGGAGGCTAGCGCGTGAAAAACGAAACGAAAAACAGCGCAAAAAAGCCTCCTGATGGAGGCTTTTTTTGTATCTGAAATCGAGAGATTACGTCCAATGAACCGGTGTCTTCACCGACACAATGAGGAAAACCATGTCACATCTCGCAGAGCTGGTTGCCAATGCAGCGGCCGCCATTAACCAGGCGTCAGATGTTGCCGCGTTAGACAATGTACGCGTCGAATATTTGGGCAAGAAAGGGCATTTAACCCTTCAGATGACGACCCTACGCGATCTGCCGCCGGAAGAGCGTCCGGCAGCCGGGGCAGTCATTAACGCCGCGAAAGAGCAGGTACAACAGGCTCTTAACGCGCGTAAAGCCGAGCTGGAAAGCGCAGCGCTTAACGCCCGTCTGGCCGCTGAAACCATCGATATCTCCCTGCCGGGGCGCCGTATTGAGAACGGCGGTCTGCATCCGGTCACGCGTACCATTGACCGTATTGAAAGTTTCTTCGGCGAGCTTGGTTTTACCGTGGCGACTGGCCCGGAAATCGAAGATGACTACCATAACTTCGATGCGTTAAACATTCCGGGTCATCATCCGGCCCGCGCCGATCATGATACCTTCTGGTTTGACGCGACCCGTCTGCTGCGGACCCAGACGTCTGGCGTCCAGATCCGGACGATGAAAGCGCAGCAACCGCCGATCCGTATTATTGCGCCGGGCCGTGTATACCGTAATGACTACGACCAGACGCATACTCCGATGTTCCATCAGATGGAAGGTCTGATTGTTGATACCAACATCAGCTTCACCAACCTCAAAGGTACGCTGCACGACTTCCTGCGTAATTTCTTTGAGGAGGATCTGCAGATTCGCTTCCGTCCTTCTTATTTTCCGTTTACCGAACCTTCTGCGGAAGTGGATGTGATGGGTAAAAACGGCAAATGGCTGGAAGTGCTGGGCTGCGGGATGGTGCATCCGAATGTGCTGCGTAATGTCGGTATCGATCCGGAAATCTATTCTGGCTTCGCTTTTGGTATGGGGATGGAACGTCTGACCATGTTGCGTTATGGCGTCACCGACCTGCGTTCATTCTTCGAAAACGATCTGCGTTTCCTTAAACAGTTTAAATAAAGGCAGGATAAAACAATGAAATTCAGCGAACTGTGGTTACGCGAGTGGGTTAACCCGGCAATTGATAGCGATGCGTTGGCTAACCAGATTACGATGGCTGGCCTGGAAGTAGACGGCGTTGAGCCGGTCGCGGGAAGCTTCAATGGCGTTGTGGTTGGGGAAGTGGTTGAGTGCGCCCAGCATCCGAACGCTGACAAATTGCGTGTAACGAAAGTCAACGTTGGCGGAGAACGCCTGTTGGATATCGTCTGCGGCGCGCCAAACTGTCGTCAGGGGCTGAAAGTAGCGGTGGCCACCATTGGCGCTATTCTGCCGGGCGATTTCAAAATTAAAGCGGCGAAACTGCGCGGCGAACCGTCTGAAGGGATGCTGTGCTCCTTCTCCGAACTGGGGATTTCCGACGATCACAGCGGCATTATCGAACTGCCGGCGGATGCGCCGCTGGGTACCGATATCCGTGAATACCTGAAGCTTGACGACAATACCATCGAAATTAGCGTCACGCCGAACCGTGCGGATTGCTTAGGTATCATCGGCGTTGCGCGCGATGTGGCGGTACTGAACAAAGCGCCGCTCCAGGAGCCTGAAATGGCGCCGGTTACGGCAACCATCAGCGATACGCTGCCGATTACAGTAGAGGCCGCTGATGCGTGTCCACGCTATCTTGGCCGGGTGGTAAAAGGTATCAATGTTAACGCGCCGACGCCGCTGTGGATGAAAGAGAAACTGCGTCGCTGCGGTATTCGCTCCATCGATGCGGTGGTTGACGTCACGAACTATGTGCTGCTCGAACTGGGTCAGCCAATGCATGCTTTCGATAAAGATCGCATTGATGGCGGTATTGTCGTGCGGATGGCAAAAGAGGGTGAAACCGTCGTCCTGCTGGACGGTAGCGAAGCGACGTTAAATGCGGACACGCTGGTGATCGCCGATCACCATAAGGCGCTGGGGATAGCCGGTATTTTTGGCGGCGAACATTCCGGCGTGAACGGCGAAACGCAAAATGTGCTGCTGGAGTGTGCGTACTTTAATCCGCTGTCTATCACCGGTCGCGCTCGCCGCCACGGTCTGCATACCGATGCGTCTCATCGCTACGAGCGCGGGGTGGACCCGGCGCTGCAATATAAAGCGATAGAGCGCGCTACTCGTCTGCTTCTTGATATCTGTGGCGGTGATGCGGGTCCGATAATTGATGTGAGCAACGAAGCAACGTTGCCGAAACGCGCCACCATTACGCTGCGTCGCAGTAAACTGGATCGCCTGATCGGGCATCATATTGCGGATGAGCAGGTCAGTGATATTCTGCGTCGTCTGGGCTGTGAAGTGACCGAAGGGCAGGACGAGTGGAAAGCCGTGGCGCCGACCTGGCGTTTCGATATGGAGATTGAAGAAGATCTGGTGGAAGAGGTGGCCCGCGTTTACGGCTATAACAATATTCCGGACGAGCCAATTCAGGCCGGTTTAATCATGGGAACGCACCGTGAAGCCGATCTGTCGTTGAAGCGGGTTAAAACCATGCTGAACGACAAAGGCTATCAGGAAGTGATTACCTATAGCTTTGTCGATCCTAAAGTACAACAGCTCATCCATCCAGGCGCAGAAGCGCTGCTGCTGCCAAACCCTATCTCCGTTGAGATGTCGGCGATGCGTCTGTCGCTGTGGAGCGGATTGTTGGCGACGGTGGTCTATAACCAAAACCGTCAGCAGAATCGCGTGCGTATTTTTGAAACCGGTTTACGTTTCGTTCCGGATACACAAGCCAATCTGGGTATTCGACAGGATCTGATGCTGGCTGGCGTGATTTGCGGTAACCGCTATGATGAGCACTGGAACCTGGCAAAAGAGACCGTTGATTTCTATGATTTGAAAGGCGATCTGGAAGCAGTATTGGATTTAACCGGCAAACTGGGTGATATCCAGTTTAAGGCGGAGATGAATCCGGCTCTGCATCCGGGACAGTCTGCGGCGATTTATCTGAAAGATGAACGTATTGGTTTTATTGGGGTTGTTCACCCTGAACTGGAACGTAAACTGGATCTGAATGGTCGTACGCTGGTGTTTGAACTGGAATGGAATAAGCTCGCAGACCGTATCGTGCCGCAGGCGCGGGAGATTTCACGCTTCCCGGCCAACCGTCGCGATATTGCGGTTGTTGTTGCAGAAAACGTTCCCGCAGCGGATATTTTATCCGAATGTAAGAAAGTTGGCGTAAATCAGGTAGTTGGCGTAAACTTATTTGACGTGTACCGCGGTAAGGGTGTTGCGGAGGGTTATAAGAGCCTCGCTATCAGCCTGATCCTTCAGGATACCAACCGTACACTCGAAGAAGAGGAGATTGCCGCTACCGTCGCCAAATGTGTAGAGGCATTAAAAGAGCGATTCCAGGCATCATTGAGGGATTGAACCTATGGCGCTTACAAAAGCTGAAATGTCAGAATATCTGTTTGATAAGCTTGGGCTTAGCAAGCGGGATGCCAAAGAACTGGTTGAACTGTTTTTCGAAGAGATCCGTCGTGCTCTGGAAAACGGTGAGCAGGTGAAACTCTCTGGTTTTGGTAACTTCGATCTGCGTGATAAAAATCAACGTCCGGGGCGTAACCCGAAAACGGGTGAAGATATTCCTATTACAGCACGGCGCGTGGTGACCTTCAGACCCGGGCAGAAGTTAAAGAGCCGGGTCGAAAACGCTTCGCCCAAAGAAGAGTAATCAGATCCAGGCATAACATCCATCAGGGTGTATTGCGGCAGATACGCTGCCATCCCGAAAGTAGATCAGCGGGATGACAGCGTATCTGTCAGCCTGAAAGATGACCCGTATAACTAAAAAGGCCGCATTGCGGCCTTTTTTCTTTCAAGTAGAGGATACCCACCGTAAAATCACGCTACCTCTTTTCAGCTGAATGGATAACATGCTGACTTTTGCCCGCCAACAACAGCGACGAAACGTTCGCTGGCTTCTGAGCCTGTCACTGCTGGTGCTACTGGCTACACTTCTGAGCTTATGCGCAGGCGAACAGTGGATTGCCCCCGGTGACTGGTTAAGCGCCCGGGGGGAACTGTTTGTCTGGCAAATTCGCCTTCCCCGCACGCTTGCGGTATTGCTGGTTGGCGCTGCGCTGGCGCTATCTGGCGCTGTGATGCAGGCGCTGTTTGAAAACCCACTTGCTGAACCGGGTCTGCTCGGCGTTTCGAATGGGGCCGGTGTTGGGCTTATTGCCGCCGTCTTACTGGGGCAGGGGCAACTGCCAGGATGGGCGCTGGGACTGTGCGCTATAGCCGGCGCGCTCATTATTACGTTAATTCTGCTGCGTTTTGCGCGTCGCCATCTTTCTACCAGCCGCTTGTTGTTGGCGGGCGTCGCGCTGGGCATTATCTGTAGCGCGCTGATGACGTGGGCTATCTATTTTTCCACCTCTTTCGATCTGCGGCAATTAATGTACTGGATGATGGGAGGATTTGGCGGCGTTGACTGGCAGCAGAGCTGGCTAATGATTGCGCTCATCCCGGTACTGATCTGGATATGTTGCCAGTCGCAACCGCTGAATATGCTGGCGCTAGGGGAAACCTCGGCGCGGCAGCTTGGCCTGCCGCTGTGGTTCTGGCGCAATTTGTTGGTCGTCGCCACCGGCTGGATGGTGGGCGTCAGCGTGGCGATGGCGGGGGCGATTGGTTTTATCGGTCTGGTTATTCCGCACATCCTGCGCTTATGTGGTTTAACCGATCACCGGGTTTTACTTCCCGGCTGCGCGCTGGCCGGGGCTATCGCCCTGCTATTGGCTGATGTGGTCGCCCGACTGGCGCTGGCGTCGGCTGAACTGCCTATCGGGGTGGTCACCGCCACATTGGGGGCGCCAGTGTTTATCTGGCTGCTACTCAAATCCGCGCGTTAGCGCATCGGTAAACAACTGCTTTCATCATTCGCAGTCTATGATTAAAGGCTAACGATGAAACCCGCTATTCTACCGACATCAGGGAGACACCATGCAAAACTCGCTTCTTAATACTCACGTTACGACGATTGATGGAGAGGTCACTACACTTGAAAAATACGCCGGAAAAGTGCTGCTCATTGTAAACGTCGCCTCCAGATGTGGCCTGACGCCGCAATATGAACAGTTGGAAAATATCCAGAAGGCGTGGGCAGATCAGGGGTTTGTCGTGTTGGGTTTTCCCTGCAACCAGTTTATGGGGCAGGAGCCAGACAGCGAAGAGGAGATTAAAACCTATTGTGCCAGCACCTGGGGCGTCACGTTCCCGATGTTCAGTAAAATTGATGTGAATGGCGACGCGCGCCATCCGCTGTATCAAAAACTGATAGCCACTGCGCCAACGGCAGTCGCGCCGGAGAAGAGCGGCTTTTACGAACGGATGGTAAGCAAAGGGCGTACGCCACTCTATCCGGATGATATTCTGTGGAATTTTGAAAAATTTTTGGTAGGCCGGGATGGTCAGGTGGTACAGCGTTTTTCGCCGGATATGACGCCTGAAGATCCTATTGTGATGGAAAGCATAAAAATCGCGTTGGCAAAATAATGTCTCAATTGATGCAATTAAAGGATGTCGCCGAGAGCACCCGCCTGGGGCCGCTTTCCGGCGAAGTAAGCGCAGGAGAGATCCTTCATCTTGTCGGGCCGAACGGTGCCGGGAAAAGCACGCTGCTGGCGCGTATGGCAGGGTTAACCTCCGGCGAGGGGAGCATCAGGTTTGGCGGAGCGCCGCTGGAGGCATGGGCGACGGCAACGCTTGCCCAACACCGCGCTTATCTTGCGCAACAGCAAAATCCGCCGTTCGCTATGCCGGTCTGGCATTACCTGACATTGCATCAACCTGATAAAACGCGAACCGGGCAGCTTAACGAGGTGGCCGATATGCTTGGATTGGGCGACAAACTGGGGCGAAGCGTGAATCAGCTTTCCGGTGGCGAGTGGCAGCGTGTTCGCCTTGCTGCCGTTGTACTACAAATTCATCCCGACGCTAATCCGGTCGGTCAATTATTGCTGCTTGATGAGCCGATGAACAGTCTCGATGTTGCGCAACAAAACGCTTTGGATCGGGTGTTACATCATTTGTGTCAGGCAGGAATTGCGATTGTGATGAGTAGCCACGATCTGAACCACACGCTGCGCCATGCGCATAAAGCCTGGTTACTAAAGCGCGGTAAACTCATTGCCTGCGGCCGCCGGGAAGAGGTGCTCACCCCCTCTTATCTGGCGCAAGCCTACGGTCTGCGCTTTCGACGACTCGACGTCGAGGGGCATCCAATGCTCATTTCGGCCACTTAAGTAAAATCGTTTCTTGAAAAGCAGGTAATTTCGACGCTAAATTAATACCAAAATAAAAACAGAGGATTGTTGCGGCATGCGTTTTTGGCTTCTTGTTATCACAGCATTGTTCCTGGCAGGATGCAGTACTCATCGGGCACCGGCGCCAAATGCCAGATTATCAGACTCCATTACCGTCATTGCGGGTCTGAACGATCAGTTGCAGTCCTGGCGCGGTACGCCATACCGTTACGGCGGCATGAGTCGCAGAGGCGTGGACTGTTCCGGCTTTGTGGTAGTCACTATGCGCGACAAGTTTGATTTGCAGTTGCCTCGTGATACGCGTGAACAATCAAAAATCGGCACCAGAATCGATAAAGATGAATTGCTGCCCGGAGATTTGGTTTTCTTTAAAACCGGTTCGGGCGAAAGTGGTTTACATGTTGGTATTTACGATACAAATAATGAGTTTATTCATGCCTCTACCAGTCGTGGCGTGATGCGTTCATCGCTGGATAATGTGTACTGGCGAAAAAACTTCTGGCAGGCACGGCGAATTTAACCTCGCAGACGATATAAATTTTATAGTCTATTTTTAACATATCGCCGGTTGAACTTATGACATCTGTTGTCATCATATATAATGATATAACCGTAGCATTTACAAACGTACTTTTATTAAAAACGGGCGTGTTCACGCCCTGTTAAAAGTACAAGATTGAATATTGGTTTATAATCAGAGTAAGTTAAAAAAAGGAACCGGTTCACCGGTAAACAAGAAAAATGATGACGCTTCAATTAGTATCTGAAGTTACGTCTGTTTCCGTCCGTAGTGACTGGATGGCGAATAGCGCCCTAACCATGGGACTGGCGTAATGATTGCTTCACTTGATGAGCTTTACCATTCCGAACTCTTTTTCCTTCCCGTCATGGATGAAAACGCTCGGCTTGTTGGTTTCGAGATTATTGCAACGTTTGCCGCTGAAGACGGCGCCGTGCGGATGCCGACTGAGTTGGTAGCGCCTCGCCTTTCGGTGGAGGAACAATACTGTCTGTTTGTTGAAAAACTGGCGTTGTTAGAAACCTGTCAGCACTTTTTTATTCAGCATAAACTTATTGCATGGCTTAATTTACCGCCTGCAATTAGTGACTTATTATTATTAGATAGCGAACTTTTTTCCCGGGCAGCGCGCTTTCCGTTTCTTGAATTAGCTATAAATGAGAATTATCCTGGGTTAAACCAGGGCAAAAACAATGAAACGTTAGCTAATCTGGCAATGCATTTCCCATTAATGCTGGCAAATTTTGGGGCAGGCGAGGCGTCGACTAAAGCTATTTTCGATGGGCTTTTCAAACGAGTCATGTTGGATAAAAATTTTATTCAGCAGCGAGCTGAAATGATCTCATTCGAACCATTCATGCACGCCATCGTTGCCCAGATCTCCTCCAGCTGCGAGTCGCTGATGATTGCCGGTATTGATACTGAGGCGATGTTTGCGCGCGCAGCGCCATTGGGGTTTAGCGCATTCCAGGGCGGACTATGGCCTCCGGTGCCGGTAAGCCAGCTCATTAAACTCGTTCAGCGATAACCTTTCTGTTTGCCGGTGTTTAACCGGTGATTAACCGTCTACACTGAAGACAGGAGGCCCTATGACCCTGTCTTTTACTGCCCGTTGGCGCGATGAACTGCCAGCAACGTATACCGCGCTTTTACCCACACCGTTAAAAAATGCGCGACTGATTTGGTATAACGACGAACTGGCGCAGCAGTTAGCCATTCCCGCGTCGTTATTTGACGCTACTAATGGCGCTGGCGTTTGGGGCGGCGAAACCTTATTACCCGGTATGTCGCCTGTCGCGCAGGTATATAGCGGGCATCAGTTCGGCGTCTGGGCGGGGCAGCTCGGCGACGGACGCGGTATTTTGCTGGGTGAACAGCTCCTGGCGGATGGCTCGACCCTCGACTGGCATCTGAAAGGCGCCGGATTAACACCCTATTCGCGAATGGGGGATGGACGCGCCGTCCTGCGTTCAACCATACGAGAAAGCCTTGCCAGCGAAGCCATGCATTATCTGGGTATTCCCACGACGCGCGCGTTATCTATCGTAGCCAGCGATACGCCGGTTCAGCGAGAGACGCAGGAAACGGGCGCGATGTTAATGCGTCTGGCGCAAAGTCATATGCGTTTTGGTCATTTCGAACATTTCTATTACCGCCGTGAGCCGGAAAAAGTTCAGCAACTGGCTGATTTCGCTATTCGTCATTATTGGCCGCAATGGCAGGATGTCCCGGAAAAATATGCTTTGTGGTTTGAAGAGGTGGCGGCGCGTACCGGAAGACTCATCGCCGAGTGGCAAACCGTCGGTTTTTCGCACGGCGTTATGAATACGGATAACATGTCGATTCTGGGGCTGACCATCGACTATGGTCCCTTTGGTTTTCTCGATGACTACGATCCCGGCTTCATTGGTAACCATTCCGATCATCAGGGACGTTACCGCTTCGATAATCAACCGTCGGTGGCGCTGTGGAATTTACAACGTCTGGCGCAGACGTTAACCCCTTTTATTGAGATCGACGCGTTAAACAGAGCGCTGGATCGCTACCAGGACGCGTTGTTAACGCACTATGGGCAGCGAATGCGCCAGAAGCTGGGCTTCTTTACCGAGCAAAAAGACGATAACGCTTTACTGAATGAATTGTTTAGTCTGATGGCGCGCGAAGGGAGTGACTATACCCGTACATTTCGGATGTTAAGCCATACGGAGCAACAGAGCGCTTCCTCGCCGTTGCGGGATACGTTTATCGATCGCGGGGCGTTCGATGCCTGGTTCGATCGCTACCGGGCGCGATTGCGCACAGAGGCGGTGGATGACGCGCTGCGCCAGCAGCAGATGCAACGCGTGAATCCTGCGATTGTGTTGCGCAACTGGCTGGCGCAACGCGCGATAGACGCGGCTGAACAGGGAGACATGGCGGAACTGCATCGGTTGCATGAAGTTTTACGTCAACCTTTTACCGATCGAGATGATGACTATGCCAGCCGACCGCCGGAGTGGGGAAAGCGGCTGGAGGTCAGTTGTTCAAGTTAGCCTGATGCCAGCAGCATCGTCTGCTGGCGGGAGCGCTATTTGGTTAACAGTAGTTTACCGGCCTGAGTTTTGCGCAACAGATACTCCTGACCGTTGTGATCGATAATGACTTTGCCGTCCGGACCTAATAGCGCCTGACTGTTGACGCGCCGTTCAGCGGCAGGGAGAAGCGTTTCATTGTCCATTTCCTTAGGGTGAGGCAGCTCGGTGTTATCCATACGCGACATGTTATTTATTAATAATCAAACTCACAATGATTATTATTATCAATAATTAATGCAATAACAGCAAGTGCTAATTCTGTGGAGTGATATACGCGCGCGGAGAGAAAAGGGCGGATAACGCATCGAAGAAACGCCCATCCCGGCAGGATGGGCGAGCTATTAAAAGCGGCTGTCTACCGCTGCGGCCAGTTTTTCCAACAGAACTTCCGTATCTTCCCAGTTCAGGCAGGGATCGGTAATGGACTGACCATAGATTAATGGTTGACCGCTGATAATTTTTTGCGTGCCTTCCCGTAAAAAACTCTCGGCCATAATCCCGGCAATTGCCGTGGAGCCATTACGAATCTGCTGGCAAATATCATCACATACCTCCAACTGGCGGCGATGCTGTTTTTGACAGTTGCCGTGGCTGAAGTCGACGACCAGATGTTCCGGCAGATCAAATTCATGCAACGTGTCGCAGGCGGCGGCAATATCTTCAGCGTGGTAGTTCGGTTTTTTACCGCCGCGCATGATGATGTGCCCATACGGGTTGCCACTCGTCTGGTAGATGGTCATCTGTCCGTCTTTATCCGGCGAGAGAAACATATGGCTGGCGCGGGAGGCGCGAATAGCGTCAACGGCAATGCGAGTATTGCCATCCGTACCATTTTTAAAGCCGACCGGACAAGAGAGCGCAGAAGCCATTTCCCGATGGATTTGGCTTTCGGTGGTACGCGCGCCAATCGCTCCCCAACTGATCAGATCGGCAATAAACTGGCCGGTGACCATATCAAGAAATTCTGTGGCGGTCGGTACTCCCAGTTCGTTCACCTGCAATAGCAAGCGACGCGCCAGTTCAAGCCCATAATTGACGCGGTAACTTCCATTCAAGTCGGGATCGGAAATCAGGCCTTTCCATCCCACGACGGTACGCGGTTTTTCAAAATAGGTGCGCATGACGATTTCCAGACGCGCCTGATGTTTTTGGCGTTGTGCCTGGAGCTGCGTCGCGTATTCCATGGCAGCATTCAGATCGTGAATCGAACAGGGGCCAATGACGACCAGTAGCCGTGGATCTTCACCATTTAAAATCTTTTCTATCCGGCGTCGGGAGTCGGTAACATGACTGGCGACGGAGGACGATACAGGATACCGCTGCGCGAGTTCGGTCGGTGTTACCAGGCTGTCGATACGCGCAGTACGGAGTTCGTCGGTTCTGTTCATTACAAGTCTCAGAAATTTGTTGCTTCAACGGCAGGACTACCGGGAAGTGATGGGCATCACGATAAACCAATCCCTGCTGATTTCAAGTGCGAGGCGTGTCACACCTCGCAGGCAGAACGGCATGATAACAAAAACCAACCCATTAAACTAGTTTGCTAGTACATCCTGCGGTTAAGCCCCATAATGTCGAGAATTTTGGTGGCTATCTCTTCAACGGAATAATTGGTGCTGTTCAGGCAGGGGATCTGATTCTTACGATACAGCGCTTCGACCTCCGCCACTTCCATGCGGCACTGACGCAACGAGGCATAGCGACTGTTTTCACGGCGTTCTTCGCGAATTGCCGCCAGGCGTTCAGGGTCAATTGTCAGGCCGAACAGTTTATGTTGTAGCGGTTTTAACGATGTGGGCAGCGTCAAATTATCCATATCATCGGCGATGAAAGGGTAGTTAGCCGCACGAATACCGAATTGCATTGCCAGATAGAGGCTGGTGGGCGTTTTTCCACAGCGCGAAACGCCAAGTAAAATGACCTGGGCCTGATCGAGGTTGCGCAATGAAATGCCATCATCATGCGCCAGGGTATAATCGATAGCGGCAATACGGGCGTCATACTTGTTCAGGTTACCCGGATTAAGCCCATGAGTACGATGAGCGATCGGCGTCGGATCCAGTTTCATCTCCTGCTGAAGCGGCGCCACCAGCGCCTGGACGATATCCTGGCAGAAACCTTCGCTCTGTAAGATGATGGCGCGAATTTCAGGTAAAACAATCGAGTAAAACACCAGCGGGCGAACGCCGGTTTGCTGATAAATGGCGTCAATTTGGTCTTTGACGGCGCGGGCGCGACTTTCGTTTTCCACGAATGGCAGCGTGATGCTGCTGATCGTCACCGGAAACTGCGACATAACCGCGTGACCCAGGACCTCGGCGGTGATGGCGGTACCATCAGAAATATAGAAAACATGGCGATCAACAACATTATCCATTCTGTTCATCCTGAAGAGTAAACATAATTATCTGAAAGCATAAATTAAAAGTAACGGGAAACGTATAACTTGTCGCTTATTTTATAAAATGACAGGCGCTTTTTATAATTAATGAAAAGTGTGTTTCATTTCCTGGAAACGCAGTTTATACCGGGGGTTATTCAGGGAATGCCGTGCTATGCGCGGGTTTGCGCAACTACGTAAACAATCTGAAAAAATGAAAAAATAAATTTGCTTGAACGATTCACCGTTTTTTTCGCGGGTTTAAGTATGCCAGGATAAATACGCAACTATGTGTTTCTTAAACTCGTTCATTTATCACAAAAGGATTGTTCGATGTCCAACAATGGCTCGTCACCGCTGGTGCTTTGGTATAACCAACTCGGCATGAATGATGTAGACAGAGTTGGGGGCAAAAATGCCTCCCTGGGTGAAATGATTACTAACCTTTCCGGCATGGGCGTATCCGTTCCGAATGGTTTTGCAACCACTGCCGATGCGTTTAACCAGTTTTTGGATCAAAGCGGCGTAAACCAGCGCATTTATGAGCTGCTGGATAAGACAGATATTGATGATGTCTCCCAGCTGGCGAAAGCGGGCGCGCAGATCCGCCAGTGGATTATCGACACTCCTTTCCAGCCGGCGCTGGAAAACGCCATCCGCGATGCCTATGCGCAGCTTTCGTCGGATGATGAAAATGCCTCTTTTGCCGTGCGTTCCTCCGCCACGGCGGAAGATATGCCAGATGCTTCGTTTGCGGGCCAACAGGAAACGTTTCTTAACGTTCAGGGCTTCGATGCGGTACTGGTGGCAGTGAAACACGTATTTGCTTCTCTGTTTAACGATCGCGCCATCTCTTATCGCGTTCACCAGGGATATGATCATCGCGGCGTAGCGCTTTCCGCTGGCGTGCAGCGGATGGTTCGCTCCGATCTCGCCTCGTCAGGGGTGATGTTCTCTATCGATACCGAATCCGGCTTTGACCAGGTGGTCTTTATCACCTCGGCATGGGGACTGGGTGAAATGGTGGTGCAGGGCGCGGTTAACCCGGATGAATTTTATGTCCATAAGCCAACCCTGGCGGCAGGCCGTCCGGCCATCGTACGCCGCACCATGGGGTCGAAAAAAATCCGCATGGTTTACGCCGCCACCCAGGAGCACGGCAAGCAAGTGAAGATTGAAGATGTGCCGCAGGAACAGCGCGACATTTTCTCGCTCACCAACGAAGAAGTGCAGGAACTGGCGAAACAAGCGGTGCAGATTGAGCGGCACTATGGTCGTCCGATGGATATCGAATGGGCGAAAGACGGTCATACCGGTAAGCTCTTTATTGTGCAGGCACGTCCGGAAACCGTGCGCTCCCGTGGCCAGGTGATGGAGCGTTATACGCTACATGCGCAGGGGAAAATCATTGCCGAAGGTCGCGCCATTGGGCATCGTATCGGCGCAGGTACGGTAAAAGTTATTCACGATATCGGCGAAATGAACCGTATTGAGCCTGGCGATGTGCTTGTCACTGATATGACCGACCCGGACTGGGAACCGATCATGAAAAAAGCGGCGGCGATTGTCACTAACCGTGGCGGGCGCACCTGTCACGCGGCGATTATCGCCCGCGAATTGGGCATTCCGGCGGTAGTCGGCTGCGGCGACGCCACCGAACGCATGAAAGATGGCGAAAAAGTAACCGTCTCCTGTGCGGAAGGTGATACCGGTTATGTGTATGCCGACATGCTGGATTTCAGCGTAAAAAGCTCCAGCGTAGATACCATGCCAGAGCTACCGCTGAAGGTCATGATGAACGTCGGCAACCCGGACAGGGCATTTGACTTTGCCTGCCTGCCGAATGAAGGCGTAGGTCTGGCGCGACTGGAATTCATCATTAACCGTATGATTGGCGTTCACCCGCGCGCGCTGCTGGAGTTTGACGACCAGGATGCCGCGCTGCAAAACGACATTCGTGAGATGATGAAAGGGTTTGACTCGCCGCGTGAATTTTACGTTGGTCGACTGACGGAAGGGATCGCGACGTTAGGCGCCGCCTTCTACCCGAAACGCGTCATCGTTCGCCTGTCTGACTTTAAATCCAACGAATACGCCAACCTGGTCGGCGGCGAACGCTATGAGCCGCATGAAGAAAACCCGATGCTGGGCTTCCGCGGCGCGGGTCGTTACGTCGCAGAAAGTTTCCGCGATTGTTTTGCGCTGGAATGCGAAGCGGTGAAACGCGTGCGCAACGATATGGGCCTTACCAACGTCGAAATCATGATCCCGTTCGTGCGGACGGTCGACCAGGCGAAAGCGGTCATCGAAGAGCTGGCGCGCCAGGGGCTTAAACGCGGCGAGAACGGGCTGAAGATCATCATGATGTGCGAGATCCCGTCTAATGCCTTGCTGGCTGAACAGTTCCTCGAGTATTTTGATGGCTTCTCGATTGGTTCTAACGACATGACGCAGCTGGCGCTGGGGCTGGATCGCGATTCCGGCGTGGTGTCTGAACTGTTTGACGAGCGTAACGACGCGGTGAAAGCGCTGCTGTCGATGGCGATCCGCGCGGCGAAAAAACAGGGCAAATATGTTGGAATTTGTGGTCAGGGTCCGTCCGACCATGAAGACTTTGCCGCCTGGCTGATGGAAGAGGGGATCGACAGCCTGTCGCTGAACCCGGACACCGTGGTTCAGACCTGGCTGAGTCTGGCGGAACTGAAGAAGTAGTGTAATACCGGATGGCGGCGTTAACGTCGCCATCCGGCAATTTATACCGCAGTGTGCTCCTGGCGCAGCCGCTCAATAATATCCTGCCGCAACAGAAACTTCTGCACTTTGCCAGAGGCGGTTCTGGGCAGTTTTTCTATGATGACGATCCGTTCCGGATATTTATACTTCGCTACCCGTTTTCGACTGAAAAAAGCGATCACCTCTTCCAGCGTCAGCGAAAGGTGCGGCGGTTTTAAGACTACATACGCGCATGAACGTTCGCCTAAGCGTTCATCAGGCATAGCAACGACGCAAGCATCGTGTATGCGGGGGTGTTGCAATAAAATATCCTCCACCTCGCGACTGCTGATATTTTCACCTCCACGTATAATAATATCCTTTTTGCGCCCGGTAATTTTGATATAACCGTCTTCATCCATGCGGCAGAGGTCGCCGCTGTAATACCAGCCCTCGTTATCCAGTGCGCGGGCGGTAAGTTCCGGCTCGTCCAGGTATCCCATAAAAACGTTCGGCCCGCGCGAGGCTTCTTCGCCTTCGTGGCCTGCTGGAAGCGTATTGCGATCTTCATCCACGATTTTAATTTCTACACCGGTGGCGGCATAACCATCGGTGTTCATCATGCGTGAAGTCGAATCACCCAGATTAACCATCGAGTGTGGAGAACTTTCTGTAGAACCGTAAATACTCAATAATTTGATACCGCGCTGCTGGCAGTCGCGGGCAACCTTTTTGGGAATAGTCGTGCCGCCGCATAAGAAGAATCGCAGTGAGGAGAGGTCGGCAGGCTGTTGCTCAATGGCACAAAGCAGATCGTAAATAAACGGCGTCGCGCCTGACATACAGGTACAGCGTTGCTGCGCTAATAAGGTAAGGCAGGCTTCTGGGGTAAAGATGTCCAGCAATACGCTACGCGCCCCGATTAAAAAGGGCGCGGTGACGCCGTGTAAAAATCCGGTGGCGTGGCCCAGTGGCGCAGGCATCAGGAACACATCTTGCCAGGTTAAATTCAACCGCGCGCAATACGCCCGTTCGCTGGCAAGAATATTATTGTGGGTCAACATCACCCCTTTCGGCATTCCTTCTGTGCCGGAGGTAAACAGCACTGCCGCCAGTTCATCACCGTGAATGTTAATGTCTGACTGCAACGGTTCGCTGCGGTCGATGATTTGACTAAGCGCAAGCGCTGTGGTGGCAGGCGCCAGTTTATCCACGCCGACAATATGCGTCAGATGGCGCAGTTGATTTTGTAGCGGAAGGATAAGATCGACCGGACGATTCTGTTTGAATACGGTGGGGGCGAAGAATATTTTAGCCTGACATTTGTTCAGCACCCAAACCAGCTCTGCTTCTCGCCAGGCGGGAAGCAGCGGGACAGATACCGCGCCCGTTTTCAGGCAGGCCAGATAAATGAGGGTAAACTCACACCAGCCCGGAAGCTGAAAGGCCACGCGATCGCCCGGTTGAATCCCCTGAGACAGTAACCAGTTTGCCAGGCGGCTTGCCGCGCAGTCGAGCGCGGCGTAGGTCCAGGACGCGCCATGATTATCGACCACGGCGATTTTATCGGGTACGGCGCGTGCGGTTTGCCGCCAGTAGTCGCCCAGTGAAGCATCGCCCCAGTAGCCGGACTCGCGATAGGTTTTCCGCCTTGCGGCGTCAAACGTTAATGTAACACTCATTGACTTGTTCTCTATTAATACAAATGACGTAATCTCCGGGGGCAAGCCGAATAAGACGCCGTAGCGTCGTTATCCGGTGTTTCAGAGCGTCAGCCGTAGCGAAACTCAACGCCGAACGTTCCCGCCGGGTATTCCCATTTTTCGAGAAGAGTATTGCCGCAGAGAACCCTGCAGGTCCCGCATTCCAGGCAGCCCGCGGAGTCAAAATGAATATTTCCCGCATCGTCCAGCTTATAGAGTCCGGCAGGGCAGGCTTTTATTAATTTATTAAACTCCTGCATGTCAGGCGAGGAGCGCAAAATGATATGTGGGTGTCCTTCATCTACGTAAAATTTATTTACGCCCAATTTGACGTCAACATTCACCTTATTGTCCGAACTCATAATGCCGTAGCCCCTTTTATGCCGTCTTTTAATAGATTCACCAGTCCAATTTTTTTCGCATGTGACAGGATAGTTTTACGCAACGGTGGGACTGGACCGCCATCAACGGTGAACAGATCGCCCACAATGTTTGCCGCCATTCGCGGGTACTCGGTAAAAAGCCGTGGGTTTTCCATTAATCCGGGGAGTTTGCGGAAATGCCGCATATCGCGTAACACGCCGTTTTTCTCCAGCGCGCGTTTGTAACCGGCAAGACTCGCGGCGGAAAAATCTTGCCGCGCTTTAGCGTCAATGGCGGTTTGAGCGGCCGCTTGCGCGGACGCGATGGCTAAATCCATGCCGCGGACGGTATAACCGAGATTCAGGCAAAGACCGGCGGCGTCGCCGACAATCATCACGCCGTCATTTGCCAGCTCCGGCATCATTGCTATGCCGCCTTCGGGCACCATATGAGCGGAGTATTCAAGCAGCGTTCCCCCCTGAATCAAAGGGCGTATTGCCGGATGCTGTTTAAAATCTTCCAGCATTTGCGGTACGCTTTTGGTCGCGTGAGCAATGTCGCCCAGGCCACATACCAGCCCCAGAGAAACCGAATCGCGGTTGGTATAAAGAAACCCGCCGCCCATGAGCCCGTTGGAGGGCGCGCCAGCGAATAACCAGGCGGCGCCTTCATGGGACGCCAGATTAAAACGCTCTTCAATAAGTGCCGGAGAGAGCCCAATCAACTCTTTTACGCCGACGGCATAGTGATGCGCAGAAGAGGCAGGCACCATGTTCAGTGAACGGCCCAGCATGGAATTCACGCCGTCCGCGAGAATCACAATATTCGCATCAAGAATATCATCCCCGGCCTGAACGCCAGTGACGCGATTGCCTTCACGTACCAGAGCGTCGACCCGTACACCTGCGATAAACTGCGCGCCAGCCTGCTCCGCCTGCGCCATTAGCCACGGGTCCAGTTTGTTGCGCAGTACGGTATATGACGTAAGGGGTGGAGTAGGGGGCGCGCGGTGAAAATCAAGTGTGACGGCGCTTTCTTCGGTTAAAAAGGAGATTTTTTCACGGGTAACGACACGTTCGATGGGGGCGGACGTTGCGAATCCCGGCATAATACTTTCGATACTGTGAGCGTAGAGCCGGCCACCGGTCATATTTTTGCTGCCCGCGCTGTTTCCGCGTTCAATAACCAGTACATCCAGTCCCGCTTTTGCCATCACATACGCGGCGACCGTTCCTGCTACGCCTGCGCCCACCACAATAGCGTCAAATTTATCATCCGACATGCTTTATGCTCCTTTCCCGCCGTATCGACGACGGGAGATGTGCGTTGAAAAAGGAATTAGCGGCTTAACTGGTCGATGAGGGCAGGAACAACCTTATAGATATCGCCCACCAGACCATAATCGGCATAATTGAAAATGGGCGCGTTTTTATCTTTGTTTATTGCGACAATAATTTTTGCGCCGTTTCCACCCACCATATGTTGAATTTGGCCGGAAATGCCCAGCGTCAGATAGAGATCGGATTTCAACAGAACGCCGGATACGCCAATATAACGCTCGCGTTCCATCCAGTTTTCACCTTCCGCAATGGGGCGGGAACAGCCCACTTCTGCGCCGAGGACGGTCGCCAGTTTATGCACCATATCCAGATCGCTTTGCGCCGCCAGACCTCGTCCTACGCCGATGACCCGTTTGGCTTTGCTCAAATCGACGCTGCTTAACGATTTCGCGCGCCGCTGCTGGCACAATACCTCGTGGCGTGGGGCAATATATGCCAGCGTGGTCTGCGGGCAAGTATGACCGGGGAGAGGGGCGGCGGGTTCCAGCACGCCGGGTGCCAGCGTAATAATCGCCTGCGGACTGTTTAATTTCTCTTTGCCGAAAGCAAGTCCGCCGTACATGCGATGCTCTGCGTGTAGCGTCCCGTCGAGGAGGTCAATAGACGTCGCGTCGTTCACCATCACGGCGTCAAGCTGGATGCTCAGCCGGGCGCCCAGCGCTTTACAGCGCTTGGTCGCCGCCATGAGCAGCAGCCCATTTTGGTCGCCTAATAATGAGGCCAGCGTTTCGGCATAGTTTTCCACGCGCTGCAAATCCGTATGCGATTCAAGAATGACTATCTCATCAGCGCCAAGCGCTTTCACGTAGTCGATCTCCGTGTTTCCTTGCACGATGGCGTAAACTTTTTCTCCCCACTGCCGCGCGCCGGTCATTAATTCGGCATAACGCTCTACGTTATCGCTAAATACCCATACGTTAGCTAAATGATTCATGATAATTTTTCTCCGTTGGGCTTAGTTCAGGGATTTTTTCAAATGGTCGGCCAGTGCGGTGATGGCTTCCGGTGAATCGTTATCGAGAATGATATGCTTGCGTTCTGTCTGCGGCGGTACCGAGATGGCGACCAGTTCCGCCAGTGGCGTGGTTGGGGTCCAGTGGATATCGCTCGCCAGCCAAGACGTAACGGCTTTTTTCCCGGCGCCGAGAATGGCTTTCATTGACGGGATGCGTGGAACGTTAATATCTGAGGTCACGCAAAGCACCGCGGGCAGGGTGAGCTCGATAATTTCAACGTCTTCTTCCAGTGTGCGTTCAACGATGATTTTGTCGCCGTCGCGTTGAATATGGCTTACTGCGTTGATGACGGGGAGTTTCAGGAGTTCGCCAGTCAGCAGGCCCACCTGTTGGGCATAAATATCGCCGGAGCCCTCTCCAAAGAGCAGCAGGTCAAAGCCGATTTTCTCCGCCGCGGATGCTAGCGCCAGCGCGGTTTCTTTGGGCAGGGCGTGCTCCAGCTGCGCATCCTGAACCATAAAAAGCGCATCTGGCCCGCGGGATAACACATCTTTGCGGACTTTTGAATTTTGTAACAGAGAGCCGCCGACGGTGAGCGCGGCGATCTCGTCGCCATCGCCAGCTAACTGCGCGGCGGCCTCAATTGCATTTAAATCAAACTGGCTGATTTTGGCCTCGGCACGATCAAAATTGAGCGAATGCTCCGGGGTCACGGTAATGTCCTGTTCTTCAGGCACCAACTTAAAGCAGGTTATTATTTTCATTGCATCTCCAGTGAGTCGCGTGCGGATAAGTAACGTAAATCTGACTGAAAATAGTCTGCGGCAGTCTGAAGAGGTTTTCGATGGGTCAATCTGTTTTCCTTGCCAACAATCTTGCACGAAAAATCTGCGAACAGAGAATCGTTAGCAACCATCTGAAAAGGGCGTCATAAAAATATAAATACGGTAGTGAGAATAATAAGTGCGAAGCATATCATCATTTTTTAACATGAAACGTGCGATGTTGTTTCTGTGAGGTTAAAAGAAAACATCAAAGATATGTCGGCTATGTATTTTTGTCTGATAATACGCTATCGACAGGTAATCTGAGCTGTCTGCAAAAGAACATAATATCTTGCATTCGGAACGAATAATCTTGTTTTGCTGGTAATCTCCACGGTTGTACAACACTGACGCTCGCTTTATTTTATCCTGGTTATCTTTTTAAACCTGACAGAGGTTATTATGTATCAGCGCTGTTTTGACTCCGCCGCGGAGACGATTTTTGAACAGGACAAGACCCCTCGATTTTCACGTTTTGTCATTAGCGATGATCCAAACTGGGAGTCTGGCCATCATATGCATGATAATGAAACAGAGCTTATTTACGTCAAAAAAGGGATAGCCAGGTTAATTATTGACTCTTCACTCTACGTCGCGCATGCGGACGATATTGTCGTCGTTGAGCGGGGGCGGCTACACGCTGTAGCATCCGACAGCAATTCGCCGGCTACCACCTATACCTGTGCGCTGTATGGGTTTTGTTTTCCAGGTTGGGAAGAAAACCAACTATTGCAGAGTCATTCCTGTCCGGTGGTTTCCGTGGTTCAGGGAAAAGAGGTCATTAAAAGTATCTTTAATGAATTAAGCGTGTTACTTCCGCAGGGGAAAAACGTATTGGCTTCCTCTGTATACGATGCATTTGCTTACACTCTGACCGCACTTTACTATGAAAATTTTAAAAATGCCTATCGTTCTGAACAAGGCTACATTAAAAAAGATGTATTAATTAAGGATGTGCTTGTTTATCTCAATAATAATTATCGTGAAAAAATCACGCTTGACCAGCTATCGAAAAAATTTCGTGCCAGCGTCAGTTATATATGCCATGAATTTGCCAAAGAATATCATATATCCCCTATCAACTATGTTATTCAACGACGTATGACCGAGGCCAAGTTTGCGCTGACAAACACTGAGTCGCCACTGGCAGAAATTTCATTGCGGGTAGGATATGAAAATGTGGACCATTTTGCCAAATTGTTTATGCGGCATGTAGGATGTTCTCCCAACGATTATCGTAAGCAATTTAAAAATAGTCTGGTTGAGCAGGCGTATTTGCTGCCAAATACCTGACGGCGAAATATATCTGATTTATTCGGCCTGATGTCGTAAAGCAGTCAGGCCGAATAAGACGTTCCGGTACGATCCTTACTTGTTCTGATAGTCTTTCAGAATCTGGCGTCCTGCCACATAGATCATAATTTCATCCGTGCCGCCACCGATACGTTCGCAGCGAACATCGCGCCAGAAGCGGGAGACACGGGCTTCGTCAGTATAACCAAGCCCACCCATAATCTGAATCGCATCGTCAATCACTTCCATCGCTGTGCGTGCGCAGTACAGCTTAGCCAGCGCGGCGCTGGTACGCAGTGACTCTTCCCGATCGGCCTGCCAGGCGACTTTCAACACCATATTGCGCATGTTTTCGATTTTGATGGCCATTAACGCCAGCTTTTCCTGGATCATCTGGTTATGGCCGATGGGTTTACCAAAGGCGATACGCTGGTTGGCGTAACGGGCGGCATCTTCAAATGCGCATTCGGCGAAACCTGTACTGCGCGCCGCATTAATCAAACGCTCCATTTCAAAATTGTACATGACATTGAGGAAACCCATGCCTTCTTCACCGACCCGGTCGCTTTCGTCCACCTCGACATTATCGAGATAAACTTCGCATGTACTCAACATGTGCCAGCCAATTTTGTGCAGCGGATTAATCTTTATGCCCGGTTTATTTGAGTCCACCCACCAAAGCGTGAACGCTTTTTTAGGATCTTTTGGCTCCGTATCGCGCGCCAGAACCAGCATGTAAGGATATTCTTTTGCACCGGTGATAAATGTTTTTTGGCCGTTAAGATAAACCTTGCCGTTTTTACGCGTCCAGGTTGTTGTGGCGCTATTATTATCAGAGCCCGCGCCAGGTTCTGTTAAGGCTAGCGCATATGCTGGATCGCCGGTGGCCAGAGTACTTTCTGCTGTTTTACGCAGTTGTTCTGCGGAACCAAAACGGCGCATGCTGTGAATGCATTGGCCGTTGGTAATCAAAAAGGCCGGAGCGCCGCATTTTGAGATTTCCATCAGCGCCAGCATTTGCGTTACATAGTCAGCCGGAATGCCGCCGAATTCTTCCGGGACGCCCAGCATCGAAATACCGTTTTCCGCCAGCGCCTGCATAAATTCTTTGGGATAGGTGCCCGTTTGATCGCAGGTACGGAAATACTCTTCTGGAAAATTGCTGGTGATTAACTCGCGAATACTTGCCAGTAATAGTTCTTGTTCTTCAGTTAATGAAAAATCCATATTTGTACTCCTTTTAATGTGTTGCGTCAGGAAGCGTGAATCCCATAGTGCTATCGGTAAATAATCTTGTGTCCATCAGTTTTAAATCTGGTGAGATAACCGGTGAAAAATCCATCTTGTCAAGAATATCCCGTTGCAGATCGACGCCAGGCGCAATTTCAATTAAATGCAGGCCATCTTGTTTGAGAGTGAAAACCGCACGTTCAGTGATGTAACGCACATCTAACCCGCGCTCAAGCGCAATTTTTCCACTGAACGTAATTTCCGGCAGTTCGCTGACGAATTTTTTCACACGACCTTCCTGCAGAATATTTAATTTGCCATCGGTAATTTCAGTTTTTAAACTTCCGGCCGTCAGCGTTCCGCAGAAAATAATTTTTTGCGACGTTGCGCTAATATCGATAAACCCGCCGGTGCCCATAATTTTGCCGTTGAATTTATGTACACCGACATTACCGTGTTGATCCACTTCGGCAAAACTTAAATAGCAGACATCAAGCCCACCACCGTGATAAAAATCAAATTGTGAGGTCATATCGAGGATCGCGCGGGTATTGACATTGGCGCCGAAGGCCACGCCCTGAGAGGTAATACCGCCCACCGGGCCAGTTTCTACGGTCAGCACGAAGTCATCGGCGCAGCCTTCCTCGCGAGCGACCAGACCAATGCCGTCGGCAATGCCTACGCCCACATTGCCTACCGCGCCTTTACGCATTTCAAACAGCGCGCGTCGGGCTACCAGCTTGCGCTGATTAAGGGGCAGGGTAAGCTGGGTACTATCATCAAGAGTAAAATCCCCGGAGATAAATCGGTTCACCGGCGCGCCGCCATACAGTTGCGTCTGGTCGGCGTCGACAACCACAATATCCACCAGATAGCCGGGAATACGCACGGATTTTGGATGCAGCGTGGCTTTTTTTACCATTTTCTGCACCTGCATCATTACAATACCGCCATTATTGTGAACGGCCTGGGCGATCACCAGCGCATCAAGATACATCACCTCATCTTCAAATGATGCATAGCCTTCGCTGTCGCAGGTAGTGGCGCGGATAAAAGCCACATTAGGCGCTATCGCTTTATAATAGAGATATTCTTTATTATCGATCTCTACCAGCTTAATGAGATCTTCTTTAGTCACGTCGTTTAATTTTCCGCCCTGTTGGCGAGGGTCGACAAAGGTACCAATACCGATATCGCTCAGAATACCCGGCTGGTGTGCGGCGCTGGCGCGCAGCGTCTGGGTTAATACGCCTTGTGGGTAGTTATAGGCGGCGATTTTATTTTGTTCAGCCAGTTCAGAAATACGGGGAGATTGCCCCCAATGTCCGCATAGCGCCCATTTTACCAATCCCTCCTGCGCCAGCGGGCTGATGCCGCGATCGGCGCGGTCACCTAATCCGGTAGGGCTAATAATAGATAAATCTCGTGGTGACTGGGTTGTTTGATATTTATCTGCCAGTGCGGTAATTAATGTTGTCGCTTCGAGAATGCCGCCGCCTGCGCCCAGAATACATAAAGTGGCCTCGTCCGGGATATAATTTACTGCTTCTTGTGCAGAGAGCACGGGAACGCGGCCATTAATGCGTGATGGCTTATTGAGTTTCATATTTACTCCACTATTATCCCTGAAAGCAATATCGATATAACCGTGTTAAGGTAATAAAGACAGCGGCTTTCAATGAATATGGAACATATTCATGTCAGATAACTATTTATTTTTATTGTGGCAGAAAGAGAATATTCCGCCACACGATAAAGTATTACGCCTGGTGCAATATAGTTAATACGGTACGCAGATCGGCTACCGATATTTGTCCCGGCGCAGATGCTTTTTTCACCGCGCCAAACGTTGCTGCAGAACCGAACACTTCGCCGGCAAGACGAGATATTACCCCGGTTTTCGACATTGACATGGTAATAATCGGACGATCCGCATAGCGCTCCTGCATTTCTACAGTGGCGGTAAGTAAGGTCAGGACATCGGCTTTAGTCTGCGGCATGACGGCGATCTTCGGAATATCGGCGCCCAGTTCCTGCATTTTACGCAGACGCTGAACAATCTCTTCTGCTGCGGGCGTTTTATGAAAATCATGGTTAGACATGATCACCGCAACGTTGTGTTGATGAGCATAGCCGACGGTGGCTTTCACCTCATCGTCGCCGGTAAAAAGCTCAAGATCGATCATATCGACCAGACCGCTGTCAACCGCTGCACGATTCAGAGCGATATACTGTCCGGTGGTTAGCGCCTGTTCGCCGCCTTCTTTCGCGCTGCGGAAGGTAAATAGCAAGGGTTTATCGGTAATAATCTCCCGGATGGCACCGGCGGCCTCAAGTACGCTTTCCGCCGTTGTCACGTTGGCAAAATGGTCAACGCGCCACTCCAGAATATCGAAATCCGCTTCACGGTAGGCGAGTGCTTCCGATTTCACATCGGTAATGGTTTTTCCCATTAGCGACACAATGATCTTTGGCGCGCCTTCGCCAACCACGAGATCTCTTACAGTTACGGTTTTCATTTGGTACCCTTCATTGTCATTCGTCGCAATTATAATTTTACCGGTCAGGCTGTGAATCCCATCACCTGCTTCACATAGTCCAATGGAAATGCTTTTCCTGTCCACAGTTCAAACTGTTCGGCTCCTTGCCATAACAACATGCCGTAACCATCAATTGTTTTGCAACCAGCTTGTTGCGCCTGCTGCAATAACTTTGTCATATGCGGATTATAAACACATTCGGTGACCAGCAATTCAGGGCGGAGCAGGGAAACATCGCCGATCAGGGATTCGTTCTCCAATGGTTTCATGCCAACTTTGGTGCCGTTCGTCAGAATATCTGCGCTGGCAAGCGCTTCAGTAAAAGCGTGCTGATCGGCAAGATCGGTGACGGTAACGACGCAATCGGTGTTTTCATTCACCCGCTTCGCAAAGGCAACCGCTTTTTCGAAAAAGTCATCTTTACGGTTAAACAGTTTAATTTCCTTAATGCCTTCAATGGCTGCCTGGGCGCCAATGGCGGTAGCCGCGCCTCCCGCGCCGAGCAGCACCATGGTTTTTCCCCGAATATCGAAACCGCTTTCTTTAATTGCCCGAATATGGCCCGTACCATCCGTGTTGTAGCCGCGTAGATAGCCGTCATCGTTAACAATGGTGTTGATAGCGCCAACCAGTTTTGCTGCTGGCGTTAATTCATCAACATACTCACACGCGAGCTGTTTGTTTGGCATGGAGACGCCCGTACCGCGCATTTTTAATGCTTTCAGTCCTTCAATGGCGCTGGCAAACGTCGTGTTATCCACTTCGAAAGCCATATAGGTATACGGTAGCCCCGCTTTTTCTAACGCTTTGTTTTGCATTTCGGGCGATAAACTATGACGGATAGGATACGCCATAAGACCAATTAATTCATATTTTGCAGTAACATCCATTTTATACTCCTTAATAAGTGGACAGTGCAGAGCAGGGCGCATGCCTGTTGCGCATAGTTAACATTTTTACTGGAAATAACGCTCGCCAAATCGGACATCGTTTTGCGGGATCTTAAATACGCGATAATAGCGAATAAATACAATAATGGCGGTGATAAATGTCAGTAGTGCAAAGGCAAAATCTAACAAAATGATATATTGCAGGCCAATAGTAGAGAGATAACCGGTAATCAGTGGGATAAGAAAGTTAGCAACGCCCCCCATCATCATATATATACTGGTGACTTTAGCTTTACTCTTAGGGAAAAATTCCGACATTACCGATACGCCTAATTGTAAAATACCTCCAGCAGCGGAAAAACCAATCACGAAGGCGCCAGCATTACAGATCAGTGGAGAGGGATACAGGTAAATTGCCGCAGCGGTGAGTGTCGCCAGCCCGGCATTGAAAACATTGGCCCAGATGGGGCGAACCATTTTTTTCAGCAATGCGGCAAAAATAAACACGCAAACCAACGATCCCATACTGTAATAAGAGATAGTTTTCAGCGCGTCGGATTCCGCCATTCCGGCGAAGGCCATCGCATATTTAGGCATCCAGACCACAATCACATAGAAGGTTGAGAACGCGGCGACGCCAAATAAAACGGAAGCTACGCCTTCCAGCCAGACGAGGGGAGTACTGTTCATCTGGGGTAATTCTTTCGCAATACTGGCATCGACAAGTTGGCTGGGAAAACGGCTTTTCAACAGCATCAGCGTGATGAGGACGAAAAGGATACCGGGGATTACCACCGCGTAGCCGTACCAGATATGGTTGACTAACAAGGCGCTGACAATAAGGGGATAAATCATTTGCCCAAAAGAGACCATCGCTTTAACCAGAATAACTGCCGAGCCCGATGCTTTGGGAAAACACTCCATTAATGCAGGGTATCCGCCGGTATCCAGCGCGGAGTTCGCCACGCCGACACACACCGCTAATATGAAAGCGATCATCAGGTTAGGACTGGCGGGAATACCGAAGAAAAACAGCATATATAGTACGGCGCCAAGCAGTATTATTGCCCGACGGCCAAATTTATCGGACAGTACGCCAAAGAATAAAATACTGACCAGACGACCAAGACCAATGCCAGAGATTAAATAGGCAATACCGGCACTATCCGTGGAGAATTTCTGTGCAAGGGAGGTCATGTTCTGGGCTAGTGTAATAACACTCATGCCGTGGAGAAAATAACTAAAATAAATGCAGATAACAGCCAGCAAATATGGCATGTTGCGAGCCTTGTTCTGAGACATTTGTTCACAGCTCCTTGCTGATGGTTTGATTCAATGTCCTGCTTATTACTGCTTTACTACATGCAGCGATTGTTCAGTAACACTATAAGTCGGTACTGTCGTTATATGTACATAACATGGCGTTTAAAATGCCAGGTTTATTGCATTGATAGCATTTCATTTGTTAGTCAGGAAATATAAAAATTGCTGCGAATTTGTTGTTTAACACATATAACTCGTGATGCTCATCGCAATTTTTCTGATAAGTGTGAAGATAATGAATAATAATTAACACGAAAATTACATTTTTTGTTTCCCGGTGATAATGGCTAACGTTTTATTTTGCATAGCAAGGCAATAATATTGCAGTTGGCACGCTAACATTTATTGCGCAGTTGACGCTGCTTCAGCGTGATGTTGTGATTCAGCCCGACTTCGGTAACCGATGAACAGTGCGAGGAGAAATCCCGCTGCGGCGATACCGGTATCAAACCACATAATATGTGCAATGCTCATTTCTGAAATCCGCGCTGTGATCAACGGAATAGTGAACGTCGCGATACTGCCGGCGCTGTAATAAATGCCGGTCGCTTTACCTTTCTCCTGTGGAAAACGGGCCGCCATCAGCGTCAGGCCGATTTGTACTACGCCACCGGCGGAAGAGAATCCAATGACGAATGCGAAGATCATAACAACATAGGCCTGAGGATGCAGGCAGACCGTCAGAAGCGCAATAAAAGAGATAAAGGTATAAAACATCAATAATGTGGTAGAGCGAATTGTTTTTCTGACCAGCGGGGCAGTAATAAAAACGCACAGTAGCGATCCGCAGGTATAAATACTTAACAGTTTGATGGATTGAGTATACGACATTCCTGCGACGAACTGTCCATACTGCGCCAGCCACTGGCTGATAAGATAAAAGGTTGCCATCGAGATATAGCCATAAAGGGTGTAGCTGATAAGATCGATGAGGGAGCAATGATGTACGCCTGTGACAGGCGCTTGCGAGATTTTGGGCTTCAATATCCGACCAGGATAGGGTGGAAAAGGGCAGCGTAATAAAAACAGAGCATTAATAAGCATGATCGCCCCGGCAAGCAGGAAGGACCAGCCAAACCACATATTAGCCCAGACTAATAAGCTGATAATAATGGGCAACAAGAATTGCCCGCCAGAGACAAATGCTTTGATCAGAATATTTGCCGTACTGGGGGAGCGAGGGAAGGCTTCCATCAAACTGGGATAGGTACCTGCATCCAAAAAACTATTGGCCATACCCGCTAAAAAGCCACAGGCATAAGCGACAAAAATCGTCTGAGCATAAAGAATGCCAATGAAAAAAATCAGGTAACAGGCGGTCCCCAGAATGATAAAAGGACGGCGACCAAAGCGATCGGAAAGCATACCGGCGATTAACAAAACGCTTAGCCGGCCAATACCAAGCGAAGAGATCACAATAGATACGCCTGCGGCACTGGTATGCCATTGCTGTTCAAGCGATGACATGTTCAGGCTCATCAGGATAACCCCCATGCCATGTACAAAGTAATTAAAATACAACCCTACAGCGGTAGGGAAATAACGATTTTTCATATTATCTGACTCAGAGATGCCGCCTGAACGTTACAGTGGTATACACAGGCAGGAAGCATATTGGATAGGGTGACAAGTCAATGTCGTGATTGTGTGGTTTTCTATCCGGTATCAATACGATGCGGCGATAAAGTTTACGTCTAACACAGCCGCTCCAGATCATGTGCGAAAAGTTCGGCAGCAACAGATTGATAAATTTTCCACTCGATAAAATCCCCCTCTGTATAAATGGACTGAAAAGAAGATAAATCAGGGAAGTAACGCATTGTATTATTGCCGATGCGGTTATTTATTTTGTCAACAATGGCGTTAATTCGTCGCTGTCTCTTGGCTTTCATTTCCTTTAGCCTGGCAATGATTTCTGGAGAGATGGGAGTGTCGCCAGCTTCCCATCGTTGCCAGGTTGCCGAATTATTATCCTGGGTGATATAGATTGTGCATTCTTCAATCGTCATATCAAAAATACGCCGTAGTGCTTGTAGTTCTAACGCGTTCATCATTTTTTAGGCTTTTATATGAAAAAAGTGATGCTATAAATAGCACCACCGACACCGTTTCGACTTGAACAGAATCACACTATTTTGTGCAATATTATTTGTTCGTTGCAGATATCGCGGTGTTGAAGGGAAACGGGAGCTGGCTTATGTAACAATGCAGCGAAAAAAGTTAAAAAAAAAAGCCCATCGTAGGAGACGGGCAAAGACTACACACAGCAATTCGTTGTTTCACTCAGGGGATTTCCATGCTTATAAATCAATGTGTTGATTTATAACCGTGTGCTAATAGTAGGCATGAGCACTTTTTGCGTCGATCAGATTCGTCTCAATAGTTTAAAAACTGTAACGGATTTGCGACAGAAATGAGATGCGGCGGGGAACAGACGGGCGAATCAAAATGGGGTGTGCGTTGAATTGATAAACGTCGCTAAAGCATCGGGCGGCAATACCGCCCGACGGGATTATGACTGCTTGTTGGCTTCCTCGATGTCATCCAGCTCTTCAAGGATCTCCTCTGGTTCATTCGTCGGCGCCGGAACTTCATGTACCCATGCGGAGAACAAACGCCAGGTCACGGCCAGAAGCACCGGTCCAATAAACAGACCAATCATACCGAATGCAATCAGGCCGCCGATTACCCCGGAAAGGATCAGAAGCAGCGGTAAATCGGCGCCCATGCGGATGAGTACCGGGCGAATCACGTTATCCAGAGTGCCGACGACGGCGCTCCAAACCAGCAGCACGGTGCCCCAGGTGGTGTCGCCTGTCCAGTAAAGCCAGATAATGGCTGGAATCAATACCGGCAACGGCCCCAACTGAACCAGACACGAAAGGATCATCACTACCGTCAACAGAGTAGCGTAAGGCACGCCGGAAATCGCCAGCCCGACGCCGCCAAGTACCGCCTGTACCAGCGCGGTGACCACCACGCCAAGCGCCACGGCGCGGATCGCCTGGGCAGCCAGCAGAACCGCCGCATCGCCGCGTTTAGCCGCGAGACGACAGGCAAAATGGCGTATTCCCATCGCCACTTGTTCGCCGCGCCAGTAAAGCAGGGCGCTAAACAACAGCATCAGGGCGCAGTGCATCATAAAGCGTCCGATATGCGCCGCCTGACCGACAAACCAGGTCGTGGTTGTGCCGATATAAGGCCGTACTTTCGCCATAATAGCGCTACCGCCCATATCCAGCAGGCTATGCCATCCGGCATACAGTTTGGCGCCAACTAACGGAATATTATTTAACCATGCCAGATCGGGTAGCGTCATATCGCCGCCGGTCACTGCATGGATGAGCGGGCCGCTACCATCGACAATGCTGTTCACCAGCAAGGCGACGGGAATAACGAAGAGCAGCACTAACAGCAGCGTCATGACCAGTACGGCAAGCGAGCGGCGGCCCCACAATATTTTTTGTAATTTCAGCAAAACGGGCCAGGTCGCGATAACAATCGTACCTGCCCATGCAAACCCCAAAATAAAAGGCTGTACTATCCACAAACAGGCCACAATCATGATGGCTAAAAACAGCACCGATAGCAGCACTTGCGCAATATCCCTGGGCTGACGAACATTTACCATAAATACTTTTCACCTTTGTCTTTGCGCCAGAACGTTGGCGCGACGTGAACATGCAAACCACACCCTATAATGATGAGCAATTTCAGCGGTTTTTAACAGGCCGATTCTGCATGTAATTCTGTTGGGCGCACAGGAAAAAAATGTGATACAACAAATAACGCAACACGCAAACGATTAAGCATCCCTTCCTGTGCGTAGACCGCTCGCGCTCGCCGGGTTGGGCGCCACCGTTCACAACATAGACCGCAGGAAAAGGTCAATATAATGATTCCACAAATTTCTCAGGCACCCGGCGTCGTTCAGCTGGTGCTCAATTTTTTGCAGGCGCTGGAGCAGCAAGGGTTTACGGGCGATACGGCAACCAGCTATGCCGACCGTCTGACAATGTCGACCGATAACAGTATCTACCAGCTTCTTCCCGATGCTGTTGTGTTTCCCCGTTCTACGGCGGATGTCGCGCTTCTTGCCCGTCTGGCGGCGGAGCCGCGCTTTACGTCGCTGATATTTACCCCTCGAGGCGGCGGTACTGGCACGAATGGCCAGGCGCTAAACCAGGGCATTATTGTTGATATGTCCCGCTATATGAACCGCATTATTGAAATTAATCCTGAAGAGGGATGGGTGCGGGTAGAGGCGGGAGTGATAAAAGATCAGCTTAATCAGGCGTTAAAGCCGTATGGCTATTTTTTTGCGCCGGAACTTTCCACCAGTAATCGCGCCACGCTTGGCGGTATGATTAATACCGATGCCTCTGGTCAGGGTTCGCTGGTCTATGGGAAAACGTCAGATCACGTCTTAGGCATACGGGCCGTATTGTTGGGGGGCGATATCCTTGACACGCAATCGATGCCCGTAGAGCTTGCCCGGACGCTGGGTGAAAACACGACGATGCCAGGCCGCATCTATCAGACCGTCTATCAGTCCTGCCTGGAAAACCGTCAACTTATCCTCGATAGCTTTCCAAAGCTCAATCGCTTCCTGACAGGCTACGATTTACGCCACGTCTTTAACGATGACATGACCCGCTTCGATCTTACCCGCATCTTAACGGGGTCGGAAGGGACGCTGGCGTTTATTACTGAAGCCCGGCTGGATATTACCCCGATACCCAAAGTCCGCCGTCTGGTGAATGTAAAATACGACTCCTTTGATTCCGCGCTGCGTAACGCCCCTTTTATGGTTGATGCGCGCGCCTTATCCGTCGAGACGGTCGATTCCAAAGTCCTTAACCTCGCGCGGGAAGATATTGTCTGGCACTCCGTTAGCGAATTGATTACCGATGTGCCGGATAAAGAGATGCTTGGCCTGAATATCGTGGAATTCGCGGGTGACGATGAAGCGCTTATTGACGGACAGGTCGAGGCGCTATGCCACCGGCTGGATGGCCTGATGGCGCGTGCGGAAGCGGGCGTGATCGGCTGGCAACTTTGTACCGATTTGACGGGTATTGAGCGTATTTACGCGATGCGTAAAAAAGCGGTAGGGCTGCTGGGTAATGCGAAAGGCGCTGCCAAACCGATTCCTTTTGCGGAAGATACCTGCGTGCCGCCTGAACATCTGGCCGATTACATCGCCGAATTTCGCGCCCTGCTGGATGGTCATGGCTTAAGTTACGGCATGTTCGGCCACGTGGATGCCGGGGTGCTGCATGTGCGTCCGGCGCTGGATATGTGCGATCCGCAGCAGGAACTGTTGATGAAACAGATCTCCGATGAGGTCGTCGCGCTGACCGCCAGATACGGCGGGCTGTTGTGGGGCGAGCATGGAAAAGGTTTTCGTGCGGAATACAGCCCGGCCTTTTTCGGCGAAGTCCTGTATGGCGAGCTGCGCAAAATAAAAGCGGCTTTTGATCCGCATAATCGACTTAACCCGGGTAAAATCTGTCCGCCGCAGGGGATAGAGGCGCCGATGATGAAGGTGGATGCGGTAAAACGCGGCACATGGGATCGGCAAATCCCGCTGGCGGTACGGCAGACCTGGCGCGGCGCTATGGAGTGTAATGGTAACGGCCTGTGCTTTAATTTCGATGCGAAAAGCCCGATGTGCCCGTCGATGAAAATTAGCCTTAACCGGATCCACTCGCCGAAAGGGCGGGCGACGCTGGTACGGGAATGGCTCCGTCTATTGGCCGATCGCGGCGTCGATCCGCTGAAGCTGGAAAAGGAGTTGCCGGAAAAACGCGCCAGCTTACGCACGCTGATTGCCCGCACCCGGAATAGTGGGCACAAACGCAAAGGCGAGTATGACTTTTCCCATGAAGTTAAAGAGGCCATGTCCGGCTGTCTGGCATGTAAAGCCTGTACGACCCAATGTCCGATTAAAATCGATGTTCCGGAGTTTCGTTCGCGTTTCTTACAGCTTTACCATACGCGTTATCTGCGTCCGGTACGCGATCATCTGGTGGCGACGGTCGAGACCTACGCGCCGCTGATGGCGCGTGCGCCAAAGACCTTTAACTTTTTTATTAACCAACCGGTGGTTCGCAATCTGGCGAAAAAACATATCGGTATGGTGGATTTACCTCTGCTTTCTGCCCCTTCATTGCAACAGCAACTGGTGGGCCATCCGTCCGCTAATATGACGCTTGAGCAACTGGAGCGCATGAGCGCCGAGCAAAAAGCAAAAACGGTACTGGTGGTTCAGGATCCGTTTACCAGCTACTACGACGCCCGGGTCGTGGCGGACTTTATCCGCCTGGCGGAAAAGCTGGGCAGGAGGCCGGTATTGTTACCGTTCTCGCCGAATGGTAAGGCGCAGCATATTAAAGGTTTTCTTAATCGCTTTGCGAAAACGGCGAAAAAAACCTCTGAGTTCCTTAATCGGATCGCCGCGTTGGGGATGCCGATGGTGGGCGTCGATCCGGCGCTGGTTCTGTGTTATCGCGACGAATACAAACTGGCGCTGGGCGAACAGCGCGGCGATTTTCATGTGTTGCTGGTGAATGAATGGCTGGCGCAGGAAATAAATGCAAGACTGTCCGTCGAGGTGAGCGGCGAACCGTGGTACTTTTTTGGTCATTGTACGGAAGTCACGGCTTTACCCGGCGCGCCTGCGCAGTGGGCCGCCATCTTTGCCCATTTTGGCGCGAAGCTGGAAAATGTCAGCGTAGGCTGCTGCGGTATGGCGGGCACTTATGGACATGAACTCACCAATCATAAAAATTCGCTGGGAATTTATGAGCTATCCTGGCACCAGGCGATGCAACGTCTACCGCGAAATCGCTGCCTGGCAACCGGCTATTCCTGCCGAAGCCAGGTTAAACGCATTGAAGGTACGGGCGTGCGTCACCCGTTGCAGGCATTACTGGAGATTATAGGTTGATCTGGAAACGTGAAGTGACCCTCGATGCGCTTAATGCGATGGGGGAAGGGAATATGGTTGGCCTGCTTGATATCCGCTTTGAGCGTATTGGGGACGATACGCTGGAAGCGACAATGCCCGTCGATCATCGCACCAAACAGCCGTTCGGCTTGCTGCATGGCGGAGCGTCTGTGGTGCTGGCGGAAAGTATCGGCTCGGTCGCAGGTTATCTGTGTACGCAGGGGGAGCAAAAGGTGGTGGGGCTGGAGGTGAATGCCAACCATGTACGGTCGGCGCGTCAGGGGCGCGTACGAGGCGTCTGTAAAGCGTTGCATACCGGGGCTCGCCATCAGGTCTGGCAGATAGAGATCTTTGATGAACAGGGACGTCTGTGCTGTTCTTCGCGCCTTACTACGGCGATTGTGTGACGTTGTCACCATAAAAGTGTGATGCATATTGCTTTTGGTCAAAATGTGTGCAGAAAAAGGTGATATACTGTGCACGTTTACACATAAGCGAGGATGATATGTCTACTGATTTAGACCCAACCCAACTGGCGATTGAATTTTTACGCCGTGATAAAACCGAACTTTCTCCCGCGCAGTATTTGAAGCGTTTAAAACAGCTGGAGTTAGAGTTTGCCGATCTCCTCACCCTATCTGCAACCGAACTGAAAGAAGAGATCTATTTCGCCTGGCGGTTGGGCGTGCATTAATAAAGTCTGTGTAGGCCGGATAAGGCGATAGCCGCCATCCGGCTATGTTACCAGGCAATCTCACCAGACACTGTCCCCCGGTAATAGATAACCCCCTTGATTTTGTTTAAAAAAAATACAGATCGCCATTTGTGCTAAAAAGGCGCGCTCTCTTTATGAGATTATTCTTATGTCCCTTCAAGAGCTAAGCCATTAAGAGTGCCGGAGATAAGCGCCGGATGGGGCCGGAACCCTTAAGCCTGTATTGAACAGACTTAAGGGTTTTTCTTTTCCGGGCGCGTAAAAAACTAAGGTCTGCCAATAACCGCCGGCATGTCGTCAGCCGTATGATTATTCAAAATACGGTTAGCCAGCACACCTGACATCATCGATCCGTTAACGTTCAGAGCCGTGCGGGCCATATCAACGATAGGTTCGATGGCAATAAAAATACCGACCAGCGCAACGGGAAAATTCAACGTCGACAGGACAATCAGCGCCGCGAACGTACCGCCGCCGCCGACGCCGGCTACGCCAATAGACCCTAGCGCAATGGCAGGCAACATCGCGGCCAGAAAATGCAGCGAGAGCGGATCAATGCCGATGGTGGGCGCAATCATCGCTACCATAATAGCCGGATAAATCCCGGCGCAGCCATTTTGCCCCATACTGGAGCCAAACGAGGCGGAAATATTGGCAATGGTGCTTTGTACGCCAAATTTTTCCTGGGCGGAAATGGCCAGCGGGATAGAGGCTGCGCTGCTGCGGGAAACAAACGCAAAGGTTAAGACGGGCCAGACCATTCTGAAATAACGCGCTGGATTATTACCGCTGAGGATCAGCAAAATGGCATGCACGATAAACATCATGAAAATCGCGATGTAACAGGCGCCGATAAAACCAAGTAAGCTGGCGAATTGTTCAAAGTGGTATGATGAAAATACGGTAGTCATTAATGCCATGACGCCATAGGGCGTTAATGCAATAACGATACGTACCATCTTCATGACCCATATCTGAATAGCGTTAATGCCTGCGCTTAATTTCTGACCTTCTTCCGGCGCCTCTTTTTTGACCTTTAACAGGGCGATCCCCGCTATTAGCGTGAAGATAACGATGCCGATAACGGAAACACTTCTGGCCCCCGTAAGATCAAGAAAAATATTAGTCGGAATCAGCGATGTCACTAACTGGGGAATCGACACCGCGGCAGTCTTATTGACTTCTTCCGTAGTTAACATTGACGGCATGTGCACAAAAGCGCTGGCGTCAAGCCCCAGCACATGAGCGGTCAGTAATCCAATAAAACCGGCAACCATCACCAGGCATAACATGCATCCGACGATCGTCAGCGACATTTTTCCGATGCCGGCGCTATTTTCCAGTTTATTGATGGCGGAAAGAATAGAAATAAAAATTAGCGGTATAGCGACCAGTTTTAACAGGTGGACGTAACCATTGCCGACGATGCTGTACCATTCGATAATAGTTTTAGTGTGATTTGCTGAAATAAAATGCAGGGATAAACCAATAACAGCCCCTAAAAAGATAGCGATAAAAACGCTTTTCGACAGGGAATCGCTTTTTTGATTAATTCTCAAGATGACCCACGAGAAAACCAAAAAAAGTGCGATATACGCGAGCGTAACAACCATATTTTAAGCCTCTTGCCTCATTCAGCACCTGAAATGCCGGAAAGAGTTTACATAAACCTATAGCTCAAACTGAGTTATAGAACCGCAGCGGATTATAAAGAGCGCAACGCCAGGTATCCATACAAAAAATGGGGTTCTGACCTCGCCGCCCGGCAATGTCGGCAGCCTATTAATTAAATAGTCATTTTCTATACATCTTTTCGTTTTTGACCTGCCAGAACGGTTAATATCTTATAAATCATTACTTATCAAAAAGTTAAGCGATTTTTTGTCTGTCGTATGACCTGACGGACAGGGTCTATGCTTAATAAAAGGCGCTCAATATAACCATTTGTTGGAAAGCCCCTGCGGTTAAGGGGTTGAAGTGATAATCATTATCACTAACATGCTGTTATATCCTGGTGATTTAGAACGCGAGGTAACTCTATGGAATTGCATTCAGGCACGTTTAACCCGGAGGACTTCCCCTGGCAAGGGCTGACGCTAACGCCAGCGGCGGCAGCGCACATACGTGAACTGGCAGCAAAGCAGCCGGGCATGTTGGGCGTGCGGTTAAGCGTAAAACAGACGGGATGTGCCGGATTTGGCTATGTTCTGGATACCGTTCGGGAGCCGGATAAAGACGATCTGGTTTTTGAAGCCGAAGGCGCAAAGCTTTTCGCACCGTTACAGGCGATGCCTTTTATTGACGGAACAGAAGTGGATTACGTGCAGGAAGGGCTGAACCAGTTATTTAAATTTCATAACCCCAAAGCCCAGAATGAATGCGGCTGCGGCGAAAGTTTTGGGGTATAGGCGGTACTATGTCTCGTAATACTGAAGCAACGGAAGAGGTCGGCATCTGGACAGGCGGACGCCTTAATTACAAAGAAGGATTTTTCACGCAATTACCCACTGATGAACTGGCAAAAGGCATCAGCGAAGAGGTGGTGCGCGCGATTTCCGCAAAGCGTAACGAACCTGAGTGGATGCTGGAATTTCGTCTCAATGCCTATAGAGCCTGGCTGGACATGGATGAACCGCACTGGCTGAAGGCGCACTACGATAAACTGAACTATCAGGACTACAGCTATTACTCTGCGCCATCATGCGGAAACTGCGACGATAACTGCGTTTCCCAGCCGGGAGCCGTACAGCAAACGGGCGCGAATACCTTTTTGAGTAAAGAGGTTGAAGACGCCTTCGAGCAGCTTGGCGTTCCGGTTCGCGAAGGGAAAGAGGTCGCCGTCGATGCGATTTTTGACTCGGTCTCCGTAGCGACCACATACCGTGAAAAACTGGCGGAACAGGGCATTATTTTCTGTTCTTTTGGCGAAGCGATACACGATCACCCTGACCTGGTCAGGAAATATCTTGGCACCGTCGTGCCGGGGAACGATAACTTTTTTGCCGCGCTGAATGCGGCAGTCGCTTCCGATGGGACATTTATCTATGTTCCCAAAGGCGTGCGTTGCCCAATGGAGTTATCCACCTATTTTCGCATTAACGCTGAGAAAACCGGTCAGTTTGAGCGCACGATTCTGGTGGCGGATGAAGGCAGCTATGTGAGTTATATCGAAGGCTGCTCCGCGCCCGTACGCGACAGTTATCAGCTACACGCCGCGGTAGTGGAAGTCATCATCCATAAAGATGCTGAAGTAAAATATTCCACCGTACAAAACTGGTTCCCGGGCGACAATAATACGGGCGGCATTCTGAACTTTGTGACCAAGCGGGCGTTGTGCGAAGGGGAAAACAGCAAGATGTCGTGGACCCAGTCGGAAACCGGTTCGGCGATTACCTGGAAATACCCGAGCTGCATTCTGCGCGGTGATAATTCTATCGGCGAGTTCTATTCCGTTGCGCTGACCAGTGGACATCAGCAGGCTGACACCGGCACCAAAATGATCCATATCGGTAAAAACACGCGCTCAACCATTATCTCAAAAGGCATTTCCGCCGGCCACAGCCAGAACAGCTACCGTGGGCTGGTAAAAATTATGCCGACGGCGACCAACGCCCGAAATTTCACCCAATGCGACTCCATGTTGATTGGCGCGGACTGCGGCGCGCATACGTTCCCGTATGTTGAATGCCGCAATAACAGCGCGCAGCTGGAGCACGAAGCGACAACATCACGCATCGGTGAAGATCAGCTTTTCTATTGTTTGCAACGCGGTATCAGCGAAGAAGACGCTATTTCGATGATCGTCAACGGTTTCTGCAAAGACGTTTTCTCGGAACTACCGCTGGAGTTCGCCGTTGAAGCGCAAAAACTGCTGGCGATTAGCCTTGAGCACAGCGTCGGTTAATGATGAAGGAAAAACCATGTTAAGCATTAAAGATTTACAGGTCAGTGTGGAAGAAAAAGCGATTTTGCGTGGCCTGAATCTGGAGATTCGCCCCGGCGAAGTTCATGCCATTATGGGGCCGAACGGTTCCGGGAAAAGCACGCTCTCCGCCACTCTGGCTGGACGTGAAGATTATGAGGTCACCGGCGGCTCGGTTACGTTCAAAGGTAAAGATCTGCTTGAACTGTCGCCGGAGGAACGGGCGGGCGAAGGGATTTTTATGGCCTTCCAGTACCCGGTAGAAATCCCCGGTGTCAGTAACCAGTTTTTCCTGCAAACCGCGCTGAATGCCGTGCGCGCCTACCGCGGGCAGACGTCGTTGGATCGCTTTGATTTTCAGGATCTGATGGAAGAAAAGATCGCATTGCTGAAAATGCCGGAAGATTTACTGACCCGTTCGGTAAACGTCGGTTTTTCCGGCGGGGAGAAAAAGCGCAATGATATTTTGCAAATGGCGGTGCTGGAGCCGGAACTGTGCATCCTTGATGAGTCTGACTCCGGACTGGATATCGATGCGTTGAAAATTGTGGCGGAAGGCGTCAACGCGTTACGCGACGATAAACGCGCTTTTATTATCGTGACCCACTATCAGCGCATACTGGACTACATCAAGCCTGATTACGTCCATGTCCTCTATCAGGGGCGAATTGTCCGATCCGGCGATTTTACTCTGGTCAAACAACTGGAGGAGCAGGGTTATGGCTGGCTTACCGAACAGCAGTAAAGCGCTACAGCAATGGCAGCATCTCTTTGAAGAAAAAGGAGAAAGTCGAACTGAGCAAGCAAGACAACATTTACAACAGATGTTACGTCTGGGATTGCCGACGCGTAAACATGAAGACTGGAAATACACGCCGCTGGAGGGCTTAACCCATAGCCAGTTTATCCAGCAGTGTGCGACTATCAGCGCCGCACAGCGTGATGCGTTGGCGCTGCAAATCGATGCCGTGCGGCTGGTGTTTGTCGATGGTCGGTTTATGCCAGAGCTCAGTGATAGCACGCAAAACAGCGGATTTGACGTTAGCGTCAGGGATGAGCGCCAGACGCTTACCGCGCCGGTACATCCCGAGGTTTTTCTGCATCTGACGGAAAGCCTGGCGCAATGTGTTACGTATATACAGGTCCGGCGAAATCAGCGTCCGACCAGGCCGCTACTGTTAATGCATATCACGCAGGGCGTGGATGGCGACGAGCTGAACACCGCGCATTATCGCCACCATCTGGCGCTGGCGGAAGGCGCGGAAGCGACGGTTATTGAGCATTATGTCAGCCTTACAGCGGCAAAACATTTTACCGGCGCGCGTCTGACGATGAACGTTGCAGACAATGCGCAACTGCATCATTTCAAACTGGCGTTTGAAAATACGTCCAGCCATCACTTTGCGCATAACGATCTTCTGCTGGCGACAGACGCCTCGGCGTTTAGCCACAGTTTTCTGCTGGGCGCCGCAGTACTACGTCACCACAGCAGCTCACAACTGAATGGTGAAAACGCGACGCTTCGACTGAATAGTCTGGCGATGCCGGTGAAAAATGAAGTCTGCGATACGCGGACATGGCTGGAACATAACAAAGGCTACTGTAACAGCCGCCAGTTGCACAAGACCATCGTCAGCGACAAAGGACGCGCGGTCTTTAATGGCCTGATTAACGTGGCGCAACACGCCATTAAAACCGACGGCCAGATGACCAATAATAACCTGTTGTTGGGGAAACTGGCTGAAGTCGATACCAAACCGCAATTAGAGATCTATGCCGATGACGTGAAGTGCAGCCACGGTGCGACGATCGGGCGTATTGACGATGAGCAGATGTTTTATCTGCAATCACGCGGCATCAGGCAGCAGGAGGCGCGGCACATGATTCTTTACGCGTTTGCCGCAGAGTTAACGGAAGCTATCCATGATAGCGCCCTTAAACAGCAGGTGCTGGCGCGAATCGGCCAGCGACTGCCCGGAGGCCTGGTATGACATTTCCTGTAGAAAAAGTACGGGCGGATTTTCCCATACTGCAGCGTGAAGTTAACGGCCTGCCGCTGGCTTACCTGGACAGCGCAGCCAGCGCTCAAAAACCTAATCAGGTGATTGATGCTGAATCTGCCTTCTACCGTCACGGCTATGCTGCGGTACATCGAGGTATCCATACGTTAAGCGCGCAGGCGACCGAAAGCATGGAGAATGTGCGTAAGCAGGCGTCGCGGTTTATTAACGCCCGCTCCGCAGAAGAACTGGTGTTCGTGCGCGGTACGACGGAGGGCATTAACCTTGTCGCCAACAGTTGGGGAACGGAAAATATTCGCGCCGGGGATAACATTATCATCAGCGAGATGGAGCATCACGCCAACATCGTTCCCTGGCAGATGCTGTGCGAGCGCAAAGGCGCCGAACTGCGCGTGATCCCATTGCATCCTGACGGTACGCTGCGGCTGGAGACCTTAGCAGCACTGTTCGATGACCGAACCCGACTGCTGGCCATTACCCACGTTTCCAATGTGCTGGGGACGGAAAACCCACTGCCGGACATGATTGCGCTGGCGCGCCAGCATGGAGCGAAAGTGCTGGTGGATGGCGCCCAGGCCGTGATGCACCATGCAGTTGACGTCCAGGCGCTGGACTGCGATTTTTACGTTTTCTCCGGCCATAAACTTTACGGGCCGACCGGCATCGGTATTCTGTATGTTAAAGAGGCGTTGCTGCAAGAAATGCCGCCGTGGGAAGGGGGCGGGTCGATGATCTCGACCGTCAGCCTGACGCAGGGAACGACATGGGCGAAAGCGCCCTGGCGTTTTGAGGCGGGAACGCCGAATACTGGCGGCATCATCGGTCTCGGCGCGGCGATTGACTATGTGACGTCGCTGGGACTGGATAAGATTGGCGATTATGAGCAGATGCTGATGCGCTATGCGCTGGAGCAACTGGCGCAGGTGCCTGATATCACGCTATATGGCCCGGCGCAGCGGTTGGGCGTCATCGCGTTTAATCTGGGTAAACACCATGCTTACGACGTCGGCAGCTTTCTTGATAATTACGGTATCGCGGTACGAACGGGGCATCACTGCGCAATGCCGCTCATGGCCTGGTATGGCGTGCCGGCAATGTGCCGGGCTTCGCTGGCGATGTATAACACCCATGAAGAAGTGGACCGACTGGTGGCAGGATTAACGCGTATCCACCGCTTATTGGGATAACAGTGAGGTTTTATGGCTGCGCTACCGGATAAAGAAAAATTGCTGCGTAACTTTACGCGTTGCGCTAATTGGGAAGAGAAATATTTATATATTATTGAGTTGGGGCAGCGCCTGGCGGAGTTAAATCCGCAGGATCGCAATCCGCAAAATACGATTCATGGCTGTCAGAGCCAGGTGTGGATCGTGATGCGGCGAAACGCCAACGGCATTATCGAATTGCAGGGCGACAGCGACGCGGCGATCGTTAAAGGCCTTATGGCGGTGGTATTTATTTTGTACCACCAGATGACGGCGCAGGATATTGTGCATTTTGATGTCCGGCCATGGTTCGAAAAAATGGCGCTTACGCAGCACCTCACGCCTTCTCGTTCTCAGGGGCTGGAAGCAATGATTCGCGCAATTCGCGCTAAGGCCGCCACTCTTAGCTAAACTGTACAGACAGCGTTCTACCTGATGTCAAATCCTTTGTCGGACGGCGACGTCGCTTTATCCAGAGTGGACAGAGCGTATATTTTGTTATTCTGATAAGCGAAGCGCTACCAGTCGTCGCAGAGGGCATCACCAGGAATACAGGAGGTTTGGTATGAAACGTGCGTCTTTCATTACGCTAACTATTATCGGCGCGTATAGCGCGTTACAGGCAGCCTGGGCGGTTGATTATCCATTACCGCCCGAAGGCAGCCGTCTTATTGGTCAGAATCAAACCTATACCGTACAGGACGGTGATAAAAACCTGCAGGCTATCGCCCGGCGTTTTGATACGGCGGCGATGCTCATTCTTGAAGCGAACAATACGATTGCGCCGGTGCCTAAGCCCGGTACGCTAATTACCATTCCCTCGCAGATGCTATTGCCGGATGCGCCCAGGGAAGGCGTTATCGTCAACCTCGCGGAGCTACGGTTGTATTATTACCCGCCGGGAGAAAACCGCGTTCAGGTGTATCCCATCGGCATCGGTTTGCAGGGACTGGAAACTCCCGTCATGGACACCCGGATAGGGCAAAAGATCCCCAACCCGACGTGGACGCCGACGGCGGGCATACGCCAACGTTCGCTTGAGCGGGGGATCACGCTGCCGCCGGTGATCCCTGCCGGGCCAAATAACCCGCTGGGACGCTATGCGCTGCGTCTGGCGCACGGTAATGGGGAATATCTCATTCATGGCACCAGCGCGCCGGATAGCGTGGGTCTGCGCGTGAGTTCCGGTTGCATTCGCATGAACGCGCCGGACATCAAAGCGTTATTTGCGCAGGTCAGAACGGGGACGCCGGTAAAAGTGATTAACCAGCCGGTGAAATTCTCTGTCGAGCCGAATGGCATTCGTTATGTAGAGGTACACAGGCCGCTATCGCCGGAAGAAGAGCAAAACGTGCAGACGATGCCTTACGTGTTGCCTGCGGAATTTACCGCGTTCAGAAACGCACAAGGGGTGGATAGTCGCCTGGTCGATAAGGCGCTATACCGGCGAGCCGGGTATCCAGTCAGCGTGAGCGCCGGGCAGACGCCAGCGGTAAATACGACCGCAGTCGAATCCGCTCAGAATGGTTTTGTCGGGGAAGAGGGGCAAACGCGCGCGACGCAGTAGCCTTCGCAGCAAACGACGGACAAAAAAATGGCGCACGATGTGCGCCATTTTATATCGTGCGTCAAATCATTTACAGATGCGGAATACTTTGTTGTCCAGACGTTGGTTAGCGCGAGCAGCATCGTCTTTAGCAGCCTGAACGTCGGAACGCATTGCATTTACGTCATTACTCAGTTGCTCAACTTTAGCGCTTAGCGTCTGTACATCGGAAGATAACTGATCGATTCCAGCGTTGCTGGAACAACCTGCCAGTAACGTGGAACCCAGAACTGCTGCACCTAAGATCAGCTTGTTAGTACGGGTCATAATAATATCCTTATATTATGAGTGGTTATGTGGGTAAAGAAATGGCGCACGATGTGCGCCATTTTATATCGTGCGTCAAATCATTTACAGATGCGGAATACTTTGTTGTCCAGACGCTGGTTCGCGCGAGCAGCATCGTCTTTAGCAGTCTGAACGTCGGAACGCATTGCATTTACGTCATTACTCAGTTGATCAACTTTAGCGCTCAGCGTCTGTACATCAGAAGACAACTGATCGATTTTAGCGTTGCTGGAACAACCTGCCAGTAACGTGGAACCCAGAACTACTGCACCTAAGATCAGTTTGTTAGTGCGGTTCATAACAATAACCTTATATTTTGTGTGGTTATATAGGTAAAAAAAATGGCGCACGATGTGCGCCATTTTTATTACGCAGGTACTATTACTTACGGTATTTAGTAGCCTGGTTGTCCAGACGCTGGTTAGCGCGAGCTGCGTCGTCTTTAGCAGCCTGAACGTCGGAACGCATTGCGTTCACGTCGTTGCTCAGCTGGTCAACTTTAGCGTTCAGAGTCTGAACGTCAGAAGACAGCTGATCGATTTTAGCGTTGCTGGAGCAACCAGCCAGCAGAGTAGAACCCAGGATTACCGCGCCCAGTACCAGTTTAGTACGATTCATTATTAATACCCTCTAGATTGAGTTAATCTCCATGTAGCGTTACAAGTATTACACAAACTTTTTTATGTTGAGAATATTTTTTTGATGGGAATGCACTTATTTTTGATCGTTCGCTCAAAGAAGCATCGAAATGCATGAAAGTCCCTAAAAAACCGAAAGAAAACAGGGGGCTTCCATCGGATTCTTCTTAGATAATCCGCAATTAGATAGTAAAATCCGATTTGATTTTTTTATTAATAGTGGCTATCGATTAAATAAAAAAAGCGCCGGAAGGGCGCTTTTTTAAACAAATTAATTCACACAACAATTATTACAGTACGTGAACAGAGGCGGTGTTAGTGGTGCCGCTTGGAACCAGCGCGCCGGAGACCATCACTACGACGTCGCCTTTCTGGGCGAGGCCGCTTTGCAGGGCGACATCTTTGCCCAGACGGTAGAAATCATCAGTAGAATTGATTTCTTTCACCAGCTGCGATACCACGCCTTTGCTCAGTACTAACTGACGGGCGGTCACTTCATTGGTGGTCAATGCCAGGATGGTGGCGTCCGGGAAGTATTTACGCACGGCGCGAGCGGATTTACCGCCCTGGGTCGCTACCACGATCAGCGGCGCTTCCAGTTTTTCGGCGGTTTCTACCGCGCCGCGGCATACTGCTTCCGTAATGCGCAGTTTACGGCTGTCGTTGTTGTAGTCCAGACGGCTGTTCATGACGCGGTCGGTACGTTCGCAGATGGTCGCCATGATAGAAACGGCTTCCAGCGGGTATTTCCCTTTTGCGGATTCGCCGGACAGCATAACCGCATCCGTACCGTCGAGGATGGCGTTCGCAACGTCGCCTGCTTCTGCGCGGGTCGGACGCGGGTTTTTGATCATAGAATCCAGCATCTGAGTCGCGGTGATCACGACTTTACGTGCGCGGATACATTTTTCGATCATCATTTTCTGCGCAAAAATCACTTCTTCAACCGGGATTTCTACGCCCAGGTCGCCACGCGCAACCATGATGCCGTCGGAAGCTTCGAGAATTTCATCGAAGTTGTTCAGGCCTTCCTGGTTTTCGATCTTAGAGATAATCTGGATGTTTTCGCCGCCGTGGGCTTTCAGATGCTCGCGAATTTCGACAACGTCAGAACGTTTACGGATAAAGGACGCAGCAACAAAGTCAACGCCCTGTTCGCAACCGAAGATCAGGTCCTGTTTGTCTTTTTCAGCCAGCGCCGGCAGCGCAATAGAAACGCCCGGCAGGTTAACGCCTTTGTTCTCGCCCAGATCGCCGTTGTTCAGCACCTTACAAATGACTTTATTGCCTTCGATGGCGGTCACTTCCATACCGATCAGACCATCGTCAACCAGGACGGTGTTGCCAACGCTCAGGTCGCTGGTGAAGCCTTCATAGGTGACGGCAACGATTTCATTATTACCGACCACGGATTTGTCGGTGGTAAAAGTAAAGGTTTGACCCGCTTTCAGCGAAACGTCGTTACCGCCTTCCAGTTTAATGGTGCGGATTTCTGGTCCTTTAGTATCAAGCAGAATAGCGGCTTTTTTACCAGTTTTGCTCATCACGTTGCGCAAGTTCTGGATACGCTGACCGTGTTCTGCATAATCGCCATGAGAGAAGTTCAGACGCATCACGTTCATGCCCGCGTCCAGCATTTTGCTTAACATCTCTTCGGATTCGGTTTTCGGACCGATAGTACAAACAATTTTCGTCTTTTTCATGACAGTCTTAGTCTTTAAGTTGAGGAGGATATGGAAATCTGGCTTCGGGCGCGCACGGCCCGGAAGCTAAGCCTGTGTTGCTAAAGTGATGATGCCTCGCTCTAAGGATAGGTGACATCGAAAGAGCGTGCAGAGGAATGTGTGCTCGCGTTTCAGCCCAACGGGAAGGGGATAATTTTAGTCGTTGAGTTTTACAGTCCAATGCGCTGAAACCATTCAAGAGACAATTGGCGCGCATTATACGCTGAAATTTACAAAAAAGGAAAATGAAAACCCTGTTTCAAAAGACATCTGTGCAGATCCACAACGGTTTGTTATTACGCCGTTTACGATGTCGCTGGCGATGACGCCGCCCGAACAGGGGCGGCGTTGCGCAACAGCGGGTGTTGTTGCGCATAATGTCAATCGAGCAACTTTTTGCCTTCCAGGTCGATGGCGATGTTTTGGTTGTGTGCTTTTCGGTAGCACAGTATCGCTATCCCGATCGCCGCCCAGCTAATTCCGAGTATCAGAGCGTGAATGTTCATGTTTAAACAGACGTAGCCGATGACGATCATCCCCATGATCGGCGAAATGACATGGGCGAAAATGCGCCGCTGGGCTTTCATCCGGAAATTGAACAGGATAAACACACACAGGTTCACGACAAAAAAAGCGAAAAGCGCGCCAAAGTTCACCAGCGTGGAGATAGATTCAATCTTGCCGGAAAACAGGTAGCTGAGCAGCAGGGTGACGCCGCCGGTAAACAGAATGGCATAATCCGGCGTTTTACGCGTGGTATGGACGTGAGCGAGGAAGGCGGGCAACATTCGGTCGCGCCCCATTGAAAATAACACTCTGGACACCGCCGTTTGCGCGGTAATAATGTTGCCGACGGCGCACACAAACGCCACAATGATGGAAAATGCCACTTTGAGCCAGATACCGCCAACGTTGCCGGCAATGGTGAAAAATGCTTCATTCGTCGCATTACCTTCCGCGAAGCGGTCGACGTTACCGGTGGCGAACGCCGCAAACGCCACAACGATAATAAACAGTACCGTCGCCAAAACTAACGCCAACAGCGTTGCTTTACTGACGGCGCGTCCCCCGCCTTCGCTTTCTTCACTTAATGTACTGATAGCGTCAAAGCCGAGAAAATTCAGCGCAGCCACCGAAATCGCCGTCGCGATGAGCCCTGGGGTGAACCACTGTGAATCGAAAAAAGGCCGGAAGGAAAGCGTTATCTGACTACTGTCCAGCATCATCAGACGGACAATGAGTAGCACGAAAATCGCCAGAATACCGAGTTGAATAAAGACCAGTAACTTATCAAATTTCGCCGTTTGCTGTATCCCGAGATAGTTGACTCCGGTGCCAATAGCCACATAAATCAACGGCCAGACCCAGACAGGGATTTGCGGTAAAATAGCGTGGACCGCGACGCCGCCCAGCACCGCCACGAGCGTAGGGAACAAAAGATAATCCAGCAGTAATATCCATCCGGTCAGAAACCCTACGGCGGGATTAATGCATACGCCAGCATACGCATAGGCCGAACCCGACGAGGAGATATGCTGCGATAAGGTAGAGTAGCTGTACGCGGTAAAAAACATCGCGATCGCGCCAATAATATAAACCAGCGCAACCATACCGTGCGAAAGATTATAAACGACGCCATAAAGAGAGACTGGCGCGATAGGCACCATAAACACCAGACCATAAAGCACTAAATCGGTAAGAGACAATTTTTTGACTTTTTTCATGATAAATACCTTAATGGCTTTTTATGCCAGATCGCGTAAAAACGCGCTTACCGCTGCGAGGCAGGGCGCGATATTTTCTTCATGTGGGTTATGGCTGCTGCCGGGAATAGTGACCGCGCGGCAGTCTGAAATGTGAGAGAGCAGCGGAGAGACGACGCGCTCGGTTGCCTGATCGTTTTCGCCGCGCAGTACCAGAACAGGACAGCGTATCTGGCACAAATGGGGCGTAATATCCCAGTCGGCAAGTTTGCCATTTACCGCCAGTTCATTGGTTCCCCATAAAATGTGATAACCCGTAGGGTCGGCGGCGAACTGCGCATTAGATCGCTGAACATGAACGGCTTCTTCCGCGAGGGTATAAACGTGCCTGGCATAATAAGCGACCAGCTGTTCCGGTGGGTTTTGATAAATGACGGCGGGCATAATGACGTTTTTGATATCGTCATCGGACATTGGCGTCAGAGCGTTAAAGAGCCGTATGGCTTCCTGTTGCCACAGGGCGATACTGGCCGGCGAACTGGCCAGAATCGTCCCGCGAAGCCCGGCAGGCTGTAAGCAGGCGTGCTCTGCGGCAAGCATTCCGCCCCAGGAATGTCCCAGTATCGAATACCCGTGCCCAATACCCAGGTGATGAATTAATTGGGTTAATTGACGGAGATAACGCGCAATAGTCCAGAAAGACGCGTCGGCATGAGGAAAATGCGTTGAACGACCGCAGCCATATTGATCGTAAAATATTACCATGCGCCCGTCATCAGCCAGATGGCGATAATTTAATAAATAATCAAAGCCGCCAGAAGGGCCGCCGTGAAGGATAATGAGCGGCGTGAGTAATGATTTTCTGTCTCCATAAATCCGATAGCTTGTCAATATGTTTTCAGAAAACATTTCGCCATAGAGATAAGTATCATTCATATTCTTAATGACTCAGTGTGTGGCAGGGCAGGCGAAATTTATATTCGCCTGGATAATATTATTTTTTTATTGTGTGTAAAACATTACACCAGAAGGTGGCGTAATGTTCCCATTGCAGAAACTGCGGACTTCCCCAGTGCGGCGAACAATCACTGGCAAAGCAACATACTTTCCCTTTATGGTGAGTACCCATAACTAACAGTGGATCGCCATTAATTTCAGCAAGGACCTGACTATTTTCTTTGGCGATAAGCTTGTTATAGCCCAACAGCGGCGGCCATTCGCTAAATGGCTGGGTAATAACATGCTCTACCGCAGTATTTACTGCTTTACATCCTTGCGGTAGTTCTACGCGGTCATCTACATCCAGCATATCAACCGGCAATACCTCTGCCAGAACCGTATTTTTATAATTGGCTTTTGCTTCTATTCCCATAAAGGATAAATACCCGCCGATCATCAACAGACCGCCGCCCTCAGCAACATAATCGGCGATAAGTTGTAATGCATCAGGAATAATGTCCATATTATAAAACGTTCTGTTTTGTAACAGGAACGTATTGCTACCGATATCACTGATGACGATCGCATCATAGCAGGCTAATGCTTCGGCAGTTTGTAGAAAACGAGTTTGCACAATATGGGCAGGCATGTAGTCTACATCGATATTACCCTGGCGCAAGCAGGATAATAAATAGTCTGCGCCTTCTTCATATTTGCTCGATGTAAAGCTATCAAAACCTTTAGAGTGAATCATATGAATGTGCCATGATTCGCCAATAAATAAAATTTTCATTATGTCACCTGTTAATTAATGTTAATGACTTTATTAGATTGGGTACGCATTCGATGTAAAACCTGCAAGTGCTGAGGCATACTCGACGCACCGACTTGTTCCACCGCCAGAGAAGCGAAAGCGGAGGCATATTGAATGGCTGCGACCATGTCTGCTTGTCGCGCCAGCGCGGCGGCTAAGGCGCCATTAAAAGCGTCACCGGCCCCGGCGGCATCTTTTACCACGGCGCTCCACGCAGGAATGTACAACGTGCGGGCGTGCTCACAGAGCAGAGATCCACGGGCGCCAAGGGTAATGATGACTTTTTTCACCCCGGATTGCAGAATAATATTTCCGGCTTTTTTCGCATCATTAATATCAGTAATGGTTACGCCGGATAAAAAAGAGGCTTCAGTTTCATTCGGCGTGATGATGTCAATATCAGATAATAAATGCGTCACCTGTTTCGTATAGGGGGCAGGATTTAGCATGATCATTTTATTTTCTTGTTTTCCCAGGCGAATAAATTCAGTCAACGCTTCAATGTTCGTTTCGAGCTGCATTAACATAACGTCAGACTCGGCGATATAACGGTGTTGCTCGTTAATCTCTTGCGTGGTGAGCATCATATTGGCGCCAGGGTAGATGGCGATAATATTATCGCCATCCACGGCGGAGACATAGATCAATGCGCTACCGGTGGGCGCTTTATCTGTTTGATACGCGCTGTATGAGGTGATGCCTGATTGAATAATATGATTCATAGCAAATGCGCTGAACTGATCTTTGCCCACTTTAAAAATAAAATGCGCCGCAGCGCCGGCATTGTTTGCCGCTAAAGCCTGGTTGGCTCCTTTACCTCCAGGATAGAATCCAAATTGACTGGCCAGAATGGATTCTCCGCTTTGTGGAAACCACGGCACGGTTGCTGAAACATCAATATTGAATGAACCTAAAACACACACCTTGCCTGCTTTTTTTGTGTTTTCCCGGCGCAGTTTTGCATCCTGATGGATTGGCGTGGCGATAGTGCTGGAGATATCAATCTTATTTTCAGTGATAAGCTTACTCAGCGCGTCACGGTTTAAAATCCCTCCGCCATAGCAACGCTGAAGCATACCTGATTTCTGGAAATAGCGTAGATCGGAACGAATAGTCTCCTGGCTAACCTTATAAAGGTCTGAAAGTTTACTGACGCTAACACTATTATCCTTTATCAGTAAATTAATGATGGCATGACGTCTTTCTTCTTTAAACATATTGCCTCCGGGTAGTGAGTTGAATTGTATTTATGGCAATGTTGTCATGCGGTGAATTCAATCACAGATTATGCGGTCAACCGGAAGTAACCCCAAATGAATGTCAATAATCAGAAGCGCAGCCAATGTGTTAAATATTAATTGCTTACAGAAGGGGAAAATAGTTTTGTGAGTGTTGTCATATATTTTCTATGTAATATGACGGGGTGAACGTAAAATAGTTGGGCTTGCACGATTCAGTGAGTATATGCAGCCGGACAGCGTTCGCTTATCAGTCGCTACCCTCGACGAAATAAGACGATATCGCTCTCCGGCCCGGGGGTTATATACGCTCGATTTTTGCCGGCAGCCCCTGACGTACTGCCGCGCCAGAAACCCAGTCGAGCCAGGTGTTGGTAATGGTTCTTGTCGGATCGGCAAAGCCCAGATCGTTAAGATTTATGCCTGCCCTGATTTGTGGATCATACGGCATAGGCACGCCATCCAGAGAGTGCTGCGTTGCGCCCATCTCGCGGTGGCCATATCCGTGTTCGATGGCGATGACGCCTGGCATCACGCCATTTAACAAACTGATTTGCGCCACGACCTGACCGCCCGGCGTAATGATCCGTACCCGATCGCCATGTTGCAGTCCATAACGCTCGCCGTCTTGCGGATTCAGCGCCACCAGGTTTGCTGGCTTCACATGGTGTAAGCGCGGGATGACGGCTGTTGAGCTGGACATGGTATTTGATTTAAATGAAATCAGTTTCAGCGGCCATTGCCCAATGGGAAACTGGTCGTCAATCGCACGACCATCTGACAAACGCGCCGGATACCAGACCGGGCAACCGCTGAAGCGCTCCCCGGTGATGGCGTGACGGTGGGCGGCGACATCTGCATTCCAGATCTGTAAGGGTTTTTTCCACGCGTTACCTAACCGTTGCTCCGTATAGCCGCTATCTTCGGGCGCAAACCGGCCGCCACGCGAGTAGATAAACGCCACGCGACCGACCTCATCAGCTTTAAGCGTGTGCTGAATTGCTGGCAGAATGCGGCTGACGCCGGTAAGCGAAATATCTTCCTGATTTGCCGGCGCGACCGGCGTCTTGCCCATAAAGGCGATATTAGCGGCTACGCGCAGATAGAAGTCTTCCGCCCGGTTCAGTGGAAAAGTATTGCCCTGCGGATCGGTTATCGCCCGGTCGCCGAAGCCGGGCAGACGGAGCCGTTTTGCTACCGCAATACAAAATGCTTCCATTGAGACAGGTTGCCCGTCCGCCGTTCGGTGAGTGGCGGGGGCGACAACTGGCCAGCGGGCGGTAGTGGCTTTACTGGCTACGCCGCCCCAGGGCGCCGTAAAGCCCCAGCTCTCAAAATTGTGCGTATCCGGCACAATGTAATCCGCCAGCGCCGTCGTTTCATTCATAAAGGCGTCAATTGCGATAAAGAGCGGCAGTCGGCGAGGGTCTTTTAGCTTTTCTTCCGCCACGGCGCGTAGACCGGGAACACCGTAAAACGGGTTGCTCATATTGGAAATCCAGGCTTTAAGCGGATAAGGATAGCCTTCGAGCGCGGAGGTCAACAGTTCGGTAAGCTGGCCTGCCACAAAGGGATACCACGGCGCTTTGGCTGGATAAGGGGATTGCCCACCGGCAATTTTGTCGCGGTATTCTTCCGATGCTTCATAAGCGGTTTTGCTACGGGCAATACTTAACCCGGACGGTTTCACTTTTCCGGCAAAACTGTTCATGTTGTAGCGGGGGCCGTCGCTAACGCCGTTGAATTTGCCGCCGCCGACAAAGACGCCGCCGGACAAGCTGAGGTTGCCGATCAGCGCGTTAAGCATCATGACCGACCAGGCGTTATAAAACCCATTGCCGGCCATCATGCCGCCGTGACTGATGACCGCAGCTTTACGTCCGTGACTGGTAAAGGTTTCCGCCAGCGCGATAATTTGCGCTTCCGGCACGCCGCACTGTTCGCTGTATTGCGCCAACGAGAGCTTTTCTGCCGCCTCTTTCAGGCGTTGCAACCCGCTCTTCACCGTGACCCGTTGGCCGTCGGCGAGCGTAACGTACTGCGTCACGAAAAGCCGTGCCTGTCGGCAAGTGGATGCATCGACCAACTCGCCGTCGGTATTCAGTACGACAGGGGTCTCTTCGCCATCGGGCGTAAGATGGCGCAGCGTCAGGTGTTGTCCGGCAAGCGTCGGCAGTTCATCCGCAATGACCAGGTGCGTGGCGTTGGTCCAACTTTGCTCGCCGGCCTGCTGCATCGCCTGTACGCCGGGAATCGCCAGATAATCAGCATTATAACGTTGATTATCCATGATCCAGCGGATCATCCCCATTGCCAGCGCCGAATCGCTGCCGGGCATGACCGGTTGCCAGCGACCGCGAGGATCGGCGAGCACCGTTGATAAGGGGAGGGCGGGGGCGACCACGACGTATTGAAAATTCTCACGCAGCCGGGCGCTCGCCAACTGACGCGCCTGGCGTTTAAAGGGATTACCGGACTGTGCCGGGGAGGTGCCCATAAAGAGCGCAAACTCCACGTTTTCCCAGTCGGGTTTGACATGCGGGTTTTTATCCAGATCGCCCATCAGCGCCCCGGAGCCGGCCCGGTAAGCCAGTCCACAGTAGGCGCCATGCGCGCCGAAATTCTTGCTGCCGAAGCTATTTAGCGCAAAACGACGCAGAAACGCATCGCGGCCTTCGTCGCTGGTATTCGTGACCAGTAACTGATTGGTTTTGGGCCCGAAACTGGGATGCTTTGCGTCAATTGGCGTATCCGGCGCATGAATCGCGCGCAGTCCGTCCACATGACCTTCGCCAAACAGATCGCCGCCTTCCACGACTTCTTCAATAAGCTGCTCAAAGCTGATGCGCTGCCATTTCCCTTCGCCGCGTTTACCCACGCGTTTCATTGGTTCAAGCAGCCGCAGCGGACTGTACAGGCTTTCCAGCAGCGTGGCGCCGCGCGCGCAGGCGGTTGAGCGGGCGTCAAGACCGCTTTCTCCCGCCAGTTGCTCCATGGCTTCGCTAAAAGGCACGGACGAGTCAATCGGGTGTTCCTGCGACAAGGGGTGATAGGGATTGCCGGCGATGCGTATCACTTTGCCATCGGCATTTACCCGGGCGCGGATACCGCACTGTGTCCAACAGCCGAAGCATTGCGTCATGGCGATGGTTTGTTGTGGATTTTGCTGCCAGTGCGTTTGCGCCTGCGCCTCCGGAATTAACGCATTGCCAAAGATGCGGTCGCGCGTTACCTTGCCGGACGTCCCGTTTAACAGGCCATCAATTGCGCGTTTCGCCACATCACGGTAGCTCAGACCAAAAGTGACCATCCCACCGACGGCGAGACCGACTTTTAGCCACTGACGACGGGTTAAATTAGCCATGTTGTAATCTCCTGGTGAGTCCATTCAGCGTTTCACGAATAATAATCAGTAGCGCTATCCACAGGCCGAAGGTGCCGAGAATAGCCAGCCAGCCATCCGTTCCGCCTGGTAACGAGTAAGGGTTAAATTGCGCGTTAAACTTGGGTACGGTTTGTACCTGAATCAACAATGTCCAGCGCATCAGCCAACATAGCGCCAGCGCGCTCAGAACCAGCAGGACGCGTCTTAGTTGCGATAACGGATGACGTAGCGCCAGGCTACAGAACAGCAGTGTGCATACCCACAGCGCTAGCCAGCCGACAGCGTAATATTTGGCTGACAGGGCGACGGAAATCCACTGACGGATTGCTGTGCCGGAAAGCGTATCGCCGCTAACCCACATGGCCACAACCAGCCCCAGCGCCGCCAGCGTCCAGATTTGTCCCCACAATATTTTTGGCAGCCTTACCGAGTCGCGTCGGGCGGCGACAATCATCAGCGCGAAGAACGCCTGTAAGGCGCTAAGAAACATCGCCACGGGGAAGGCGTAGCTAAACCAGATTGGGCGCGCCAGCACAACGGAGACTTCGCGGCCGGTATAAATCAACAGGCCCACCGCGCAAAGCGCGCTGGCTAACGCCAACCATTTTGTGACGTTGTAACTTTTATTGAATAATCGTTTTATCTGCTGCGCCAGGAACCATAGGGCGAGAAAGCCGGTAAACAGCGGCAGAAATAACGCTCCCCAGGGCATCCACGACCAGGGCGTCGGCCAGGCATAGAAATGCCAGACGCGGGCGGTCTGGTGCAGATCCGCCGTCAGCGCCAGCGGTGCGGTAATCGCACAGGTAATGGCAATCAGTAATGCCCTATTTTCTTCTGTTGCGGCGTCTTTTTTCCGCCAGTGAAGATAACAGGCAAACAGTGCGGCGCAGGCGGCAATGCCAATAAAAAAGAAATATTGTACCGCCCACGGCAGCCAACTAATGTCCTGCGGGTGAGCCAGCACTTCTTCAATGATGAGTGAATGCGTCATTCAGACCTCCTGCCAAAGCGCGGGCTGCGCACGGCCCATTAATGGGGTGACAAAGGCGTCGTCCAGACCCAGGTAAAAAACATGGGGCGACGTGCCGTTTTCCGGCTTTAATACCTTGATAGCGTCGCGATGTTGATGAAGCATGGTGGCGATGCGGCTATGGGGATCTTTGATATCGCCAATAATACGCGCGCCGCCGACGCAGGACTCTACGCAAGCGGGTAACAGCCCGGCTTCCAGACGATGGACGCAAAACGTGCATTTATCGGCAGTTTGCGTTTCATGATTGATAAATCGGGCGTCGTAAGGACACGCCTGGACACAATAGGCGCAGCCGACGCAGCGTTTGTTATCCACCACCACAATGCCATCTTCCCGCTGAAAGGTGGCTTGTACCGGGCAGACCGGCACGCAGGGGGGGTTATCGCAATGGTTGCACAGACGCGGCAATAGCACATTCGTGACTTCCTGACTACCTTCACGCTGGACCTGGTATTGGTTCACGGTCGTACGAAATGCGCCCTGCGGCGTTTGGTTTTCAATAGTGCAACTTACGGTACAGGACTGACAGCCGATACAACGCCGCAGGTCGATAAGCATGGCGTAACGGTGTCGGGGAGAGCCTTCATGCCGCTCCGGCGAAAAAGGAAATTTCGCTTCAGCCAGCGGAACCAGCGAGGCGCCAGCGGTCAGGACGCCGAGCTGCTGGAGAAATTGCCGTTTACTGCTGTCCATATTGACTCCCGTCCACATTGCCAACAATGAAACATTTGTCACGATGTTGGTTCATGTGTAATGAATAAAAAATGTTGATGATTTACAGTGTAAAAATCGAGGCGGGGTGCACTCTATTGTGGTTAACCACATACCCGGCTTGTTGTTGATCTAAAACAACATAATTGACAGGGATATTAGGGTGAGAGGTAAAACCGTAAGGCGCCTGGCGGTGTTGGCGGCAGTAGGGCTACTTTGTCATGGCGCGTGGGCAGGGACGTGGAATATCGGTATTTTGGCCATGCGCGGCGAGGCGTCTACGCGTAGCCACTGGCAACCGTTGGCAAAGACATTAAGCCAACAGCTTCCAGGCGAAACCTTTCACATCCAGCCGCTGGATCTGCATCAAATGCAGGAGGCCGTTAACCAGGGAACCGTGCAGTTTGTGATAACCAACCCGGCGCAATTTGTCCAACTGAACAGCCATGCGCCGCTCCGCTGGTTAGCTTCCCTGCGTTCCACGCGCGATGGGAAAGCGGTGAGTAATGTTATTGGCAGCGTGATTTTGACCCGGCGCGATAGCGGCATCACCACGGCGCATGATCTCATCGGTAAGACAGTCGGCGCGATTGATGCTCAGGCGTTTGGCGGCTATTTATTAGGCTATAAAGCGCTCAGCGACGCGGGCTTACGCCCGGAGCGCGATTTTCATCTTCGTTTTACCGGATTTCCTGGCGATGCCTTAGTCTATATGCTGCGCGAAAAAGCGGTGCAGGCGGCAATTGTGCCAGTGTGTCTGTTAGAAAATATGGATCAGGAAGGATTGATTAATAAAAAGGACTTTATCGCGCTGCTTGCCCGACCGACGCCCCTGCCTTGCTTAACCAGTACGCCGTTATATCCTGACTGGTCGTTCGCGGCGCTACCTGCGGTAAGCGATGCGCTGGCGGATCGCGTAACGCGAGCGCTATTCAACGCGCCCGCCGCCGCGTCATTTCACTGGGGCGCGCCAGCGTCGACCAGTCAGGTGGAAGCGTTGCTGCGTGATGTTCGTCAGCACCCTCAGCAGCGTCGACTGTGGCTGGATGTCAAAAGTTGGTTAATCCAGCACCAGCTAATGGTCGGCGGCGTGATTCTGGCGTTCCTGTTGCTCACGCTCAATTATATTTGGGTCATGCTGCTGGTGCGTCGACGTGGAAAGCAACTGGAACGTAATAGCGTAGTTCTTCATCAGCATGAGCGGGCGCTGGAAACCGCCCGGCAAATGAGCGTGTTGGGTGAAATGACCTCCGGGTTTGCCCATGAGCTTAATCAGCCGCTTTCCGCGATTCGACATTATGCCCAGGGGTGCCTGATTCGACTGCGCGCTGCAGATGAACAGCATCCCTTGCTGCCGGCGCTGGAGCAGATTGACCAGCAGGCGCAACGCGGTGCGGATACTCTGCGTAACCTGCGTCACTGGGTCAGCCAGGCGCAGGGCAACCCGGTGCTAACCGAAGCGTGGAAGGCCATAGCCATTCGGGAGGCGATAGATCATGTCTGGCAATTGTTGCGTATGGCGCAACAGTTTCCGACAGTGACTCTGCATACCGAGGTTAGCGCTGCGCTGCGCGTAACGCTGCCGTCAGTGCTGCTGGAACAGGTGCTGGCGAATATCATTCTTAATGCGGCTCAGGCGGGCGCCACCCATTTATGGATCGTTGCTGAACGCACTGAAAACGGCATCAGCATCGTTTTACAGGATAACGCCGGGGGAATCGATGAGGCGCTATTACGTCAGGCGTTTCAGCCGTTTATGACCACCCGCAAAGAGGGGATGGGCTTAGGGCTGGCGATTTGCCAGCGGCTGGTGCGGTATGGGCGGGGCGATATCAGCATCAGGAACCAGACCGCGCCGGACGGTCTGTCGGGAACGGTGGTCACGATACATTTCTTACATGAACATGGGGGCAGGGATGGCGACAATTCATCTACTGGATGATGATACGGCGGTCACTAACGCGTGCGCGTTTTTACTGGAAAGTCTGGGGTATGACGTAAAATGCTGGACGCAGGGGGCGGATTTTTTGGCGCAGGCCAGTCTGTATCAGGCCGGAGTCGTATTACTGGATATGCGAATGCCGGTACTGGATGGGCAGGGCGTTCATGATGCGTTGCGCCAGTGCGGAAGTACCCTGGCGGTTGTTTTTCTTACCGGGCATGGCGATGTACCGATGGCCGTGGAGCAGATGAAACGCGGCGCCGTCGATTTTCTGCAAAAACCGGTATCGGTAAAACCGCTACAGGCGGCGCTGGAGCGTGCGCTGACGGTTTCATCGGCAGCGGTGGCGCGCCGTGAGATTATACTGTGTTACCAGCAGTTGACGCCGAAAGAGCGTGAGCTGGCCAGCCTGGTGGCAAAAGGATTTATGAACCGTGAAATTGCGGAAGCGATGAATATCGCGGTGCGTACCGTAGAGGTGCACCGCGCCAGAGTCATGGAAAAAATGCAGGCCGGTAGCCTGGCGGAACTGATTAGGCGTTTCGAAAAAATGGCCTCGCCAGAGACCAGAATACGAACAACGTATGAGCCATGAATAATAAACTGCGTTATTTCTTTGATTTGCATCAAATTTTGTTTAATTGAGAAGACTGTTATATTCTGTTGGTTTGAGCTGGCGACGAGTAAAACGTATGACAAAACCGACAAAAGATGACGAACTGTACCGCGAGATGTGCCGGGTGGTGGGCAAGGTCGTGCTGGAAATGCGCGATCTGGGGCAGGAGCCTAAATATATTGTTATTGCGGGCGTGTTAAGAACCGCGCTGGCGAATCAACGCATCCAACGTAGCGCGTTAGAAAAACAGGCTATGGAAACCGTGATTAACGCTCTGGCGCGGTCATAGCCGCTATCAGGGTGGCAATAACGACATCGCCTTTAAATTGTCGCGATTGTCACCATGGCGGGCTGGTTACCCGCCGTTAGCGATGCGCAGGGTTATCAGGTGATGGCTAAGCGCAGCCCTAATGTATCAGGGTACGGCTCAAAATAATTCTGGCTGCGTAGATAGTCATCCGGATGTTCCGCCAGATAGTGCTTCAGCAGCGTTAACGGTGCCAGGATAGGTAGTCGGCCCGCCCGGTAGCCGAGAATCACCTCGCGTAATTCCGCGCGTTGCCTGCTGTTCAACGCGCGGTGAAAATAGCCCTGGATATGCATCAGCACATTGGTGTGATTTTTACGTGAAGCGGGGTGGCGCAGGATAGCCATCAGTTTTTCTCTGTATCGGACAAAGAAGGCATCCAGATCGTCCCACTCATGCAGACGCGCGACGAAAGGGCCAATTTCGCGGTAGCCGGCCTGGTGGTGGGCGAGAAGCTGAAGTTTGTATCGGCTATGAAACGCGAGCAAACTGTGACGACTCAAGCCCTGCGCGCGTAGCGCATTTAATTCATGTAGCGCGAAGATACGTGCGATGAAATTCTCGCGTAGTACCGGATCGTGCAGGCGACCATCTTCCTCTATCGGCAGCCAGGGATATTTGTCCATCATCGCGGCGGTAAACAGCCCCGTGCCAGCTTTGCGGCCCCTGTTACCCTTTTCATCATACAGGCGAACGCGCTCCATTCCGCAACTGGGCGATTTTGCACACACAATAAACCCCGCCAGTTCGCCTATTGTTGGCAGAAACCGATCGGCAAAGGCATTCATTCGCTCGGTGACGTCATCGTGCGGGGCATGGCTATAGCGCATCCGAATGTCGCCACAGGTCGTCTGGATAAGACGCAGCGCAGGGCGGGGCACGGGCAGGCCGATCGCCACCTCCGGACAGATCGGTTTGTAGGTCACCCACGGCGCCAGAGAGTTCATGACAAAATCCATACGCTTATGTCCGCCATCAAAGCGTACCGCGGCGCCAGTCAGACATCCGCTAATGCCGACTACGGGTTTGTTATTCATGATTCCCCCTTATTGAAAGTACGACGACTGACGCCAATGGCGCAAAATGTTATCTCACGCTGATTTAAAACTTACACAACTTTGTTTTTTTGTCTAAGTTTTCGCGGAGATTTTTTTGATGTAGTTAAATATCAATAAGATAGAATGAGGGGAAGAAATCTATTTCAGCGCTTATAGTGTGATAACCTCCAGCGAAGCGACCACGTTGCGCCACTGGGCAAGCTGTTTTTTCTGCCCGGCAGTGAGCTTTCCGGTGGTCACCAGGAACCATTTTCTCTGGGCGAACAGCTCGGGCGCCAGCACGGCTGGTGGAGAGGGAAGCACATTGAGCCGCAGCTCTTGTCCGGTACGAGTCAACGCTTCCAGCCAGATTTCACAGTGATCCGAGAGATGCCATCCGCTAATAAAGGCATTGTTGCCAGGCGCTTTTCTGTCGCCTTCAAGGCAAAAAGAGGTGTAGGCAATAATGATGCCATCCAGTATTTCGCGCAGCGTCATCACGGCGGGAAGATGCGCGGACACTTTGCTGCGCAACGGACGTAATAAATGGGTCACCAGTTCTGCGCGGGGATATTCCCGGCCACAGTCATAAATCAACTGCCGCAGCGCGTCAATTCGCCCTTCGTGGAGATGTTGAAGCATCGTCTCCTGGATCGTTATCCAGTTATCGCCCAGGCGAATGACCGGACGCGACAGTAAGGGTTTGACCTGGCTTATCGGTACGCCTTTTCTCACCCAGTCGAGGATGCTAAGCGCTTGTCGAATATCGTCATCGCTGTATAAGCGATGCCCGCCATCAGTACGCTGCGGTTTCAATAAACCATAGCGTCGCTGCCATGCCCTTAGCGTGGCGGCATTGATACCGCATAGTCTGGCAAATTCGCCGATAGAATACGACATGGTAAAGCCCGTTAAATAAGGGAATTCTACTATATCATGATTAAATGAAGACTAAGGTAGTGATAAATGGTGCGGCATACCAGGGCATCCGTATGGATTTTGTCGATGATGAGCAATACTGCGTGGCGTAAGGCTCATCAAAATATGACCAATGCTTAATACCATCGGATGCCCCTGGTTAATACTCTATTAACCTCATTCTTCGGGCGCAGTTAAGTAACTCTGTCACTTTATGAACCTGTAGCTTTCTCATCATATTCATCCGGTGTGTTTCGACGGTTTTTATACTGATATGTAGCTTTTCGCTGATCCCATGATTGGTATACCCCTCGTCAATAAGTTTAAGAACCTGACGCTCGCGCAAAGTAAGCAGTTGATGATTGGTCGTGTCAGCGTTTAATTCAGCCAGGATAGCTTCCCGATTCAACGTCGGGTCAATGTAACGCTTGTTTACTGCTACTGTTTGCAATGCCGCTAACAGAACTTGCTGACTACTGCTTTTTAAAACATAGCCATTAGCACCTGCGGCTAAAGTTTTAATGGTCATATACTCTTGTTGGTATGCTGTGTAAACCAGAATATTCATTGCTGGCCAACGCTGATGTAATTGAGGAATGATATCCAGGCCATTGATGCCAGGTAAGCTAAGATCAAGGATAAGTATGTCAGGCTCGTATGCGCAACAGGCATTATAAACCTCAAGACCATTTTTAACATGCTCTACAATTTTAAAATGAGGCCAGGGTAATAAAGCATTCATAATGCCGTTAATGATGATTTCATGATCGTCTACTAATAAGATCTTATATTCTTTCATTTTGCTGCCCTCGCGAAAATTAAGATAATATTAAGTAATGGTGTAGTTTTTGAAGATCATACGTATTTTCTGGCGTAAGTCGGTTAGTTCCTCCAGCGCGATGATTTTCCCCATTTTTACGCGATTCTCAATGTCTATGACATAGCTTACCAATTCAGTTTGCCCTATTTGACCTAAACAGCCTTTTAATGTGTGAATTAACTGATCGATTTTTTGTCCAGCCGATACGGCATTTTCAATATCAGCCAGCAAGAGGTCCAGTGATTGGAAAATCTTGCTATTAATGACCATATCATCTGTCGCCAGTAGCGCTGAGCAGCGACTTGGATCCTGCTCCTGTAGCTCTATATTTCGTAAAAGTTGGTATTCTGCGGCAATACTGATATAGCGAGCTAAGGTAGCCAATGTCACTGGTTTGGTAATGTAATGATGAATCCCATTTTTTTTACAACGATGAATATCTTCTGTCGCTACGCTAGCGGATAGCGCCACAAACATGCAGTCAGGATCTAAATTATTCGGCTCATCGTGCCATAATTGTACACATTCAATACCATCTATTTCTGGCATTCTAATGTCAATCAGTACTAAATCGAATCGCTGCTGTTGTGATAAAGTCAGAGCCTCGTTACTACTGGCGGCAATAGTGACGTGTTGGCCCAGGCTGACAAGCATTTTGCCGATGATATCCCGATTAATATCGGCATCATCAACCAAAAGAATCTGCAACTGCCAGGGAGGTAACAAATTATTTATTACTGGTATATTTGGTGTACACAATATTAACTGTTGCGCCAGGTCGTAGAGTTTTCCGGGGAAATACAAAAGCTCTGCGTTGAGAAGCGCATTTTGCTGGTGGGGTGGTTCACCGCGTATTCCCCAGCAAGCCAGTTGGCGATGCAGGCAGAACGGCGCTGACAGTGTCCCTTTAATTGGTTGAGGCGACTGGTATTCTTGTAAGGGTAATGCTAGCGAGACACAGGTTCCAACCCCGGGGACACTTTTTAGTGTCAGATTACCGCCCATCATTTTAGCCAGGCTTGACGCAATAGTCAGTCCAATTCCTGTACCTTGCGAATTCGTGTCTGCTTGATAAAAAGCAGTAAAGATTTGAGACTGCTGCTGTATTTCAATCCCTTTACCGCTATCGCTAACCAGAAATATTAATTGTTCCTCATGACGCTTGACCGTCAGACGTATCCCTCCGGTTTCGGTAAATTTTACCGCGTTCCCGAGTAAATTAACCAAAATTTGCCGTAAACGGATACTGTCGGTATGAAAATAGAGAGGGACATGTTGACCGACAAAAGTACGTAATGACAGTTTTTTGCTTTGCGCCGGCCCCTGAATGGTTTGCATTGCCTGGTCCAGTAACGGCAGTAACGCTGTTTCTTCCATATGTAATGTGAAATGACCAGACTCGATGCGTGAAAAATCCAGCAGATTATTAATAATAGCTAACAAAGACAGTGTACAATTCCTGGCGGTATCAGCTAATCCTTGCTGCTCTATGTTTAAAGGGGTGGTTTGTAATAATTCAATCGCACCGAGTACGCCATTCATCGGAGTACGTAACTCATGACTTATTACCGTAAGATGAATGCTTTTACGTTTGTTAGCTTGCTCAGCGCGTTTTTTTGCTTCATTTAGCGCCTGGGTGCGCTCTGCGACTTTGTTTTCCAGATTGTCGTATTGGACTTGTAGAGTATCAAGCAGTTGGTTAAAAGCACCGGCAATACTATCTAATTCATCCAGTCGTTGTTCTGGTAAACGTGTGCTCAGCGGTGCAGTTGCGGTTTTATTAATGACATCGACAAAACGCCATAACGGTTTGGCCAGTGAGCGATGTAGTAACCAGCAAAAAGCCGACGTCATCAACACCAATGCTGTTAATGTAAAGGGGATTTGTTGAAGGATAATTTTTAAGATGCGATTATGTAGATTACCGTATGGGTACAGCGTAACCAGACTCCATCCGGGGCCATGCAAGGTTGTGCGTAATATCAGAAATCCGGGAATTTGCTGCCATCCATCATGCAGCGTTACATTCTCTAACTGTGTACGTATTTTTGGCGGGATGTATGAAAACGGCAATAAGTGGTTGTTTTGATCCAGCCATACTCGAATACTATCATCTAATGGTAGGTGGCTCTTGGTAATGAGATCGGGAAGTTTAACCGTCACCCCAAAAAATACGCCTTGCTGATCGGCAACCGCAACGGAAGCGTGCCATCCTTTGCCGTTTATGTATTCTGGTTCACTCCAGTAAAACCCGGCATGGGTTGGGTATAAAGGAAAGCTTTTTCGCGTTAAAGGCTGTAGAGTTGAATAATCTGAAGGGTTATCAGTAGATAATAACGAAATCTCATTTTTATGGTTAAGAATAAAACTATCGCGACGAAAGCTTTTTTCATCGATATCAGAGGACTGCAGAAAGAGACGGTGCTTCTCTCCGTTTAGCGTCGGCGTGCAATTTGAAGGACCGACAGAAAGATGCCGGCTCACCTCAGGGAAAATATCGTTATGATGAATCTCAGTCGCTAATGAGCATTGATACATTAAATTTTTAGCGTCACGTTCAGCCTCTTCAAACCGTTGATTGCTTAGTACAATATTCATCTCGGATAGAACGGATAAGTCCTCTATTATATGCTGCCGTTTCTGAACCATTGATATATAAGCTGCGGTAAGCACAGATAGCAGCCAAATAATTATTGTTGTTAATAAAAATAAAAAAGTTAGCCTGATTACTAAAGATGTTTGCAGCGTATTCTTGAGATTGAGCAAATTCATAATGCTTTCCTCCAGTTGCCTGTTGCAAAATCTTTGGCACTTGATCACTATCGCAGTACATATAGTTTCATCAGAAGATTAATCGATGGTGTTATCATTAGGAAGATAAATTTCTTCATATATAACCCAGTCGATGACTACAATTACTTTTTAATAAGGTGGCGATGTAAAAACATCGTAACAGTTTATTTAATAAATAATTTTTCAAATTGTAATTTTTTATGTCAATGCTGAAAGTGTAATTGTGAATTTATCGGAAAATCCGAATGATAGAATCGCCTGTGACAAGGTATATGTAGACAGCATTCTGATATTGTACAAGAAGAGTATAGTCGAAATAAATGTGAATCAGGCTTTTTACGGATGTGGTTGTGAGCGAATTTGATAGAAACTCCCATTTATGTCTGAGGAGGGATTCATGCTGGCAGTTTTAAAAGGCATTCCATTAATTCAGGATATCAAGGCCGAAGGTAATAGCCGATCCTGGATAATGACTATTGATGGGCATCCTGCCAGAGGAGAAATTTTCTCAGAAGCATTTTCTATTTCTTTGTTCTTAAATGACCTGGAAAGCTTACCTAAGCCTTGTCTTGCCTATGTGACACTACTGCTTGCAGCACACCCGGACGTCCATGATTATGCTATACAGCTCACAGCGGATGGGGGATGGTTAAACGGTTATTATACCACAAGTAGTAGCTCTGAGCTTATTGCTATTGAGATAGAAAAACACCTGGCTTTAACTTGCATTTTAAAAAATGTAATACGCAATCACCATAAACTTTATTCGGGTGGGGTATAAAATGGTAGTAAATAAACGTTTAATCTTAATTTTACTATTTATACTCAATACAGCAAAGAGTGATGAGTTATCATGGAAAGGTAATGACTTCACCCTTTATGCCAGACAAATGCCATTAGCAGAGGTTTTACATCTGCTCTCAGAGAACTATGATACGGCTATTACTATTAGCCCATTGATAACAGCTACATTTAGTGGAAAAATTCCGCCTGGACCACCGGTCGATATTTTGAATAACCTGGCAGCACAATATGATTTGCTTACCTGGTTTGATGGCAGCATGTTATATGTATATCCTGCATCGTTATTAAAACATCAGGTTATCACTTTCAATATTTTATCTACTGGGCGGTTCATTCATTACTTACGCAGCCAGAATATCCTTTCATCACCGGGATGCGAGGTTAAAGAAATTACCGGTACCAGAGCTGTGGAGGTGAGCGGTGTTCCCAGCTGTCTGACTCGTATTAGTCAATTAGCTTCAGTGCTGGATAATGCGTTAATCAAACGAAAAGACAGTGCGGTGAGTGTAAGTATATACACGCTTAAGTATGCCACTGCGATGGATACCCAATACCAATATCGCGATCAGTCCGTCGTGGTTCCTGGGGTCGTGAGTGTATTGCGTGAGATGAGTAAAACCAGCGTCCCGGCGTCATCGACGAACAATGGTTCACCCGCTACACAGGCATTGCCCATGTTTGCTGCCGACCCACGCCAGAATGCAGTGATCGTTCGTGATTATGCGGCCAATATGGCCGGGTATCGGAAACTCATCACAGAATTAGATCAACGCCAGCAGATGATAGAGATTTCGGTGAAAATTATCGATGTTAATGCTGGAGATATTAACCAGTTAGGCATCGACTGGGGAACGGCAGTGTCGCTGGGTGGCAAGAAAATTGCGTTCAATACAGGTTTGAATGACGGCGGTGCTAGCGGTTTTTCAACGGTAATCAGCGATACCTCAAACTTTATGGTGCGTTTGAATGCCCTGGAAAAAAGCTCTCAGGCTTATGTACTTTCCCAGCCATCTGTGGTGACTTTAAATAATATCCAGGCTGTGCTGGATAAAAATATTACTTTCTATACCAAACTGCAGGGAGAAAAAGTGGCTAAACTTGAATCCATCACTACGGGTTCTTTGTTGCGCGTTACACCTCGCTTGTTAAATGACAATGGCACGCAAAAAATAATGCTTAATCTTAATATTCAGGATGGACAACAAAGTGATACGCAAAGCGAAACAGATCCGCTACCCGAAGTGCAAAATTCTGAAATTGCTTCGCAAGCCACATTATTGGCCGGACAAAGTCTATTGCTGGGAGGATTTAAACAAGGTAAACAAATCCACTCGCAAAACAAAATCCCTTTATTGGGCGATATTCCTGTCGTAGGCCATTTGTTTCGCAATGATACGACTCAAGTACATAGTGTAATCAGGCTGTTTTTGATTAAAGCCTCAGTAGTAAATAATGGCATATCTCATGGTTAATCCAAAGAACTCCTGGAAAATACGTTTTTTAGGTCACGTTTTACAAGGCCGGGAAGTATGGCTGAATGAAGGTAACCTGTCACTGGGGGAGAAAGGATGCGATATTTGTATTCCGCTTACTATAAATGAAAAAATTATTCTGAGAGAACAGGCAGATAGTTTATTTGTTGATGCCGGGAAAGCCAGAGTTAGAGTTAATGGCCGCAGATTTAATCCAAATAAGCCGCTACCATCCAGTGGGGTTTTGCAGGTTGCGGGAGTGGCTATCGCGTTTGGTAAACAGGATTGTGAACTTGCTGATTATCAAATACCCGTTTCCAGATCAGGGTACTGGTGGTTGGCTGGCGTATTCTTGATTTTCATCGGTGGAATGGGTGTCCTGTTAAGTATTGGCGGTCAGCCTGAAACGGTAAATGATTTACCTTTGCGGGTTAAGTTTTTATTAGACAAAAGCAATATTCATTATGTGCGGGCGCAATGGAAAGAAGATGGAAGCCTGCAGTTGTCCGGTTATTGCGCGTCAAGCGAACAGATGCAAAAGGTGAGAGCGACTCTCGAATCATGGGGGGTCATGTATCGGGATGGTGTAATCTGTGATGACTTATTGATACGAGAAGTGCAGGATGTTTTGATAAAAATGGGTTACCCGCATGCTGAAGTATCCAGCGAAGGGCCGGGAAGCGTGTTAATTCATGATGATATACAAATGGATCAGCAATGGCGTAAGGTTCAACCATTACTTGCAGATATTCCCGGGTTATTGCACTGGCAGATTAGTCATTCTCATCAGTCTCAGGGGGATGATATTATTTCTGCGATAATAGAGAACGGTTTAGTGGGCCTTGTCAATGTTACGCCAATGCGGCGCTCTTTTGTTATCAGTGGTGTCCTGGATGAATCTCATCAACGCATTTTGCAAGAAACGTTAGCAGCATTAAAGAAAAAGGACCCCGCTCTTTCTTTAATTTATCAGGATATTGCGCCTTCTCATGATGAAAGCAAGTATCTGCCTGCGCCAGTGGCTGGCTTTGTACAGAGTCGCCATGGTAATTACTTATTACTGACGAATAAAGAGCGTTTACGTGTAGGGGCATTGTTACCCAATGGGGGAGAAATTGTCCATCTGAGTGCCGATGTGGTAACGATTAAACATTATGATACTTTGATTAACTATCCATTAGATTTTAAGTGAGTGGAAAATGACAACTCTGACCCGGTTAGAAGATTTGCTGCTTCATTCGCGTGAAGAGGCCAAAGGCATAATTTTACAATTAAGGGCTGCCCGGAAACAGTTAGAAGAGAACAACGGTAGGTTACAGGATCCGCAGCAATATCAGCAAAACACCTTATTGCTTGAAGCGATCGAGCAGGCCGAAAATATCATCAACATTATTTATTATCGTTACCATAACAGCGCACTTGTAGTGAGTGAGCAAGAGTAAAGTAAAAATATCTTAGAGCCTATCCCACCAGGCGTTATTGGCGCAGCCAGCCTGGACACGGACAGCGCGCAAAAACCGGAGCGTACACGTAGCACGTGAGGTTTGACTCGCTACGCTCGCCCTTCGGGCCGCCGCTAGCGGCGTTCAAAACGCTAACGCGTTTTGGCGAGCACTGCCCAGGACCAAAATGGCAAGTAAAATAGCCCTAATGGGATAGGCTCTTAGTTAGCACGTTAATTATCTATCGTGTATATGGAGGGGAATGATGATAAAGAAAAAGGCTGTGTTTAGTGAATATCGTGATTTAGAGCAAAGTTACATGCAGCTAAATCACTGTCTTAAAAAATTTCACCAAATCCGGGCTAAGGTGAGTCAACAGCTTGCTGAAAGGGCAGAGAGCCCCAAAAAAAGCAGAGAGACAGAGAGTATTCTTCATAACCTATTTCCACAAGGCGTTGCCGGGGTTAACCAGGAGGCCGAGAAGGATTTAAAGAAAATAGTAAGTTTGTTTAAACAACTTGAAGTACGACTGAAACAACTTAATGCTCAAGCCCCGGTGGAGATACCGTCAGGAAAAACAAAAAGGTAAAGCATAATGTCTTCAGGAAACATCTTATGGGGAAGTCAAAACCCTATTGTGTTTAAAAATAGTTTCGGCGTTAGCAACACTGATACCGGGGGGCAGGATGACTTATCCCAGCAAAATCCGTTTGCCGAAGGGTATGGTGTTTTGCTTATTCTCCTTATGGTTATTCAGGCTATTGCAAACGATAAATTTATTGAAGTCCAGAAGAACGCTGAACGTGCCAGAAATACCCAGGAAAAGTCAAATGAGATGGATGAGGTGATTGCTAAAGCAGCCAAGGGAGATGCTAAAACCAAAGAGGAGGTGCCTGAGGACGTAATTATATACATGCGTGAACACGGTATTCTCATCGATGGTCTGACCATTGATGAATATATGGCTAAATATGGCGATCATGGGAAGCTGGATAAAGGTGGTCTACAGGCGGTCAAAGCGGCTTTGGATAACGATGCCAACCGGAATACCGATCTTATGAGTCAGGGGCAGATAATAATTCAAAAAATGTCTCAGGAGCTTAACGCTGTCCTTACCCAACTGACGGGGCTTATCAGTAAGTGGGGGGAGATTTCCAGTATGATAGCGCAGAAAACGTACTCATGAAAAAAGACCCGACCCTACAACAGGCACATGACACGATGCGGTTTTTCCGGCGTGGCGGCTCGCTGCGTATGTTGTTGGATGACGATGTTACACAGCCGCTTAATACTCTGTATCGCTATGCCATGCAGCTTATGGAGGTAAAAGAGTTCGCCGGCGCAGCGCGACTTTTTCAATTGTTGACGATATATGATGCCTGGTCATTTGACTATTGGTTTCGGTTAGGGGAATGCTGCCAGGCTCAAAAACATTGGGGGGAAGCGATATACGCTTATGGACGCGCGGCACAAATTAAGATTGATGCGCCGCAGGCGCCATGGGCCGCAGCGGAATGCTACCTCGCGTGTGATAACGTTTGTTATGCAATAAAAGCGTTAAAGGCCGTGGCGCGTATTTGCGGCGAGGTCAGTGAACATCAAATCCTCCGATTGCGTGCAGAAAAGATGTTACAGCAACTTTCTGACAGGAGCTAAAAATGAATCGAATTCACAGTAATAGCGATAGCGCCGCAGGAGTAACCGCCTTAACACATCATCACTTAAGCAATGTCAGTTGCGTTTCCTCGGGTTCGCTGGGAAAGCGCCAGCATCGTGTGAATTCTACTTTTGGCGATGGCAACGCCACGTCTCTGCTATCAGGGAAAATTAGTCTTCAGGAGGCAAGCAATGCGTTGAAGCAACTGCTTGATGCCGTACCCGGAAATCATAAGCGTCCATCATTGCCTGACTTTTTGCATATCAATCCCACTGTTTTATCAATGATGATGACGACATTAATACTCAACGTCTTTGGTAATAACGCTCAATCGTTATGCCAACAGCTTGAGCGGGCAACTGAGGTGCAAAATGCATTACGTAATAAGCAGGTAAAGGAGTATCAGGAGCAGATCCAGAAAGCGATAGAGCAGGAGGATAAAGCGCGTAAAGCGGGCATTTTTGGCGCTATTTTTGACTGGATTACCGGCATATTTGAAACTGTGATTGGCGCCTTAAAAGTTGTGGAGGGTTTTCTGTCCGGTAATCCCGCAGAAATGGCTAGCGGCGTAGCTTATATGGCCGCAGGTTGTGCAGGAATGGTTAAAGCCGGAGCCGAAACGGCAATGATGTGCGGTGCTGACCACGATACCTGTCAGGCGATTATTGACGTGGCAAGTAAAATTCAAGTTGGTTGTGAAGTCGTCGCGATGGCACTGGATGTTTTCCAGATTGGTCGTGCTTTTATGGCGACGAGAGGCTTATCTGGCGCAGCTGAAAAAGTGCTTGGCTCCAGTTTAGGCGAAGAAATGGTTGAGCGTATGGTTGGTGCAGGGGAAGCAGAAATAGAGGAGTTGGCTGAAAAATTTGGCGAAGAGGTGAGCGAAAATTTTTCCAAACAATTTGAGGCGATTGAGCGTGAAATGGTTTCGCCGGGCGAGATGGAAGAGGAGTCTGCTGAGTTTTCTCGTAAGGTAGAAAATAATATGACGCGAAGCGCGGGAAAAAGTTTTACGAAAGAGGGGGTGAAAGCCATGGCAAAAGAAGCGGCAAAAGAAGCCCTGGAAAAATATGCGCAAGAAGGGGGAAAGTTTCTGTTAAAAAATTTTCGTAATAAAGTTCTCTGGAATATGTTCAAAAAAATCCTGTATGCCTTACTGAGGGATTGTTCATTTAAAGGCTTACAGGCTATCAGATGTGCAACCGAGGGCGCCAATCAGATGAATACTGGCATGGTTAACACAGAAAAAGCGAAGCTCGAAAAGAAAATAGAGCAATTAATAACTCAGCAACGGTTTCTGGATTTCATAATGCAACAAACGGAAGACCAAAAAAAGATAGAACAAAAACGCTTAGAGGAGCTTTATAAGAGTAGCGGTGCCGCGCTTAGAGATGTATTAGATACCATTGATCACTATAGTAGCGTTCAGGCGAGAATAGCTGGCTGTCGCGCTTAATCTGAGGATAAAAATATGGAAGCGAGTAACGTAGCACTGGTATTACCAGCGCCTTCCTTGTTAACGCCTTCTTCCACTCCATCTCCCTCCGGGGAGGGAATGGGTACTGAATCAATGCTTCTGTTATTTGATAATATCTGGATGAAGCTAATGGAGCTTGCCAAAAAGCTGCGCAATATCATGCGCGACTATAACGTAGAAAAACAACGACTGTCCTGGGAACTGCAAGTCAATGTTTTACAGACGCAAATGAAAACAATTGATGAAGCGTTTAGAGCATCAATGATTACTGCGGGTGGCGCAATATTGTCGGGAGTGCTGACGATAGGATTAGGGGCCGTAGGCGGGGAAAGCGGTCTTATAGCGGGTCAAGCCGTAGGACACACTGCTGGGGGAGTCATGGGCCTGGGGGCCGGTGTAGCGCAACGTCAAAGTGATCAAGATAAAGCGACTGCCGACCTGCAACAAAATGGGGCCCAATCTTATAATAAATCCCTGACGGAAATTATGGAGAAAGCAGGTGAAATTATGCAGCAAATCATCGGTGTGGGGTCGTCACTGGTCGCGGTTCTTGCTGAAATACTCCGGGCATTAACGAGGTAAACATGGTGCAAGAAATAGAGCAATGGTTGCGTCGGCATCAGGTGTTTACTGAGCCTGCATATTTAGGGGAGACCGCTATATTACTTGGGCAGCAGTTTATATTATCGCCTTACCTGGTGATCTATCGTATTGAGGCAAAAGAAATGATTATTTGTGAGCTCAGGCGCTTGACGCCCGGGCAACCTCGACCACAGCAATTGTTTCACTTACTGGGACTTTTACGCGGGATATTTGTGCATCACCCGCAGTTAACATGTTTAAAGATGTTGATAATCACCGACGTTCTGGATGAAAAAAAAGCCATGCTACGCAGGAAATTATTGCGTATCCTGACAGTAATGGGAGCGACCTTTACACAGCTTGATGGCGATAACTGGACAGTTTTATCCGCCGAGCATCTTATCCAGCGACGTTTTTAAATAACCTTCCTGACGTAAATCATTATCACGTGAAAATAACAATCAATAGGTATGATGATGAAAGAAGATCAGAAAAATAAAATACCCGAAGACATTCTGAAACAGCTATTATCCGTTGATCCGGAAAGCGTTTATGCCAGTGGTTACGCCTCATGGCAGGAGGGGGATTATTCGCGCGCCGTAATCGATTTTAGTTGGCTGGTGATGGCCCAGCCATGGAGTTGGCGTGCCCATATTGCATTGGCTGGCACCTGGATGATGCTTAAAGAATACACGACAGCCATTAATTTCTATGGACATGCCTTGATGCTGGATGCCAGCCATCCAGAACCGGTTTACCAAACGGGCGTCTGTCTCAAAATGATGGGGGAACCCGGGTTGGCGAGAGAGGCTTTTCAAACCGCAATCAAGATGAGTTATGCGGATGCCTCATGGAGTGAGATTCGCCAGAATGCGCAAATAATGGTTGATACTCTTATTGCTTAAATAACAGAACGAAATATGAAAATTCATATTCCGTCAGCGGCAAGCAATATAGTCGATGGTAATAGTCCTCCTTCCGATACACAAGCGAAGGAGGCATCGTTTCCTCCCCCTGAAATTCCAGCCCCTGGCACCCCCGCAGCCCCTGTGCTGCTTACGCCTGAACAAATAAGGCAGCAGAGGGATTATGCTATACATTTTATGCAATACACTATTCGTGCGCTGGGCGCGACAGTCGTGTTTGGATTATCGGTTGCTGCAGCGGTAATTTCTGGCGGGGCAGGATTACCCATTGCTATTCTTGCGGGGGCGGCGCTCGTGATTGCTATTGGGGATGCTTGCTGTGCGTATCATAATTATCAATTGATATGTCAGCAAAAGGAGCCGTTACAAACCGCCAGTGATAGCGTTGCTCTTGTGGTCAGTGCGCTGGCCTTAAAATGTGGGGCAAGTCTTAACTGCGCTAACACCCTTGCTAATTGTCTTTCTTTATTAATACGTTCAGGAATCGCTATTTCTTCGTTGGTTATACAACTACAGTTTCCACTGCCCGCCGCTGAAAATATAGCGGCCTCTTTGGACATGGGGAGTGTAATTACCTCCGTTAGCCTGACGGCGATAGGTGCGGTACTGGATTATTGCCTTGCCCGCCCCTCTGGCGACGATCAGGAAAATTCTGTTGATGAACTTTATGCCGATCCCAGTGCGTTATTGGCGGAACAAATGGCATCGCTCTGCCAATCTGCTACTACACCTGCATTAATAGACAGTTCTGGTCATACATCTCAGGGAGAACCATGAAACCTGTTAGCCCAAATGCTCAGGTAGCAGGGCAACGTCCTGTTAACGCGCCTGAGGAATCACCTCCATGTCCCTCATTGCCACATCCGGAAACCAATATGGAGAGTGGTAGAATAGGTCCTCAACAAGGAAATGAGCGGTTATTGGCCGGACTTGCGAAACGAGTGATAGAGTGTTTTCCAAAAGAAATTTTTAGTTGGCAAACGGTCATTTTGGGCGGACAGATTTTATGCTGTTCCGCTGGAATAGCATTAACAGTGCTAAGTGGTGGAGGCGCACCGCTCTTAGCCCTGGCGGGAATTGGCCTTGCTATTGCCATCGCGGATGTCGCCTGTCTTATCTACCATCATAAACATCATTTACCTATGGCTCACGACAGTATAGGCAATGCCGTTTTTTATATTGCTAATTGTTTCGCCAATCAACGCAAAAGTATGGCGATTGCTAAAGCCGTCTCCCTGGGCGGTAGATTAGTCTTAACCGCGACGGTAATGACGCATTCATACTGGAGTGGTAGTTTGGGACTACAGCCTCATTTATTAGAGCGACTTAATGATATTACCTACGGACTAATGGGTTTTACTCGCTTCGGTATGGATGGGATGGCAATGACCGGTATGCAGGTCAGCAGCCCATTATATCGTTTGTTGGCTCAGGTGACGCCAGAACAACGTGCGCCGGAGTAATCGTTTTCAGGTATATACCGGATGTTCATTGCTTTCTAAATTTTGCTATGTTGCCAGTATCCTTACGATGTTTTTATTTTAAGGAAAAGCATTATGGATATTGCACAATTAGTGGATATGCTCTCCCACATGGCGCACCAGGCAGGCCAGGCTATTAATGACAAAATGAATGGTAATGATTTGCTCAACCCAGAATCGATGATTAAAGCGCAATTTGCCTTACAGCAGTATTCTACATTTATTAATTACGAAAGTTCACTGATCAAAATGATCAAGGATATGCTTAGTGGAATCATTGCTAAAATCTGAATTTATTAGCGACGATGTTCGACGGTTGTTGCTGGAAATCATGTTTGCGGGCGTTAACCATAGCCTGATTTCCCAGGTACATGCGATGTTACCAGCGCTAACGGTTATTGTTCCGGATAAAAAATTACAGTTGGTATGTCTGGCATTATTATTGGCGGGTTTAAATGAGCCGCTAAAAGCCGCAAAAATTTTATCGGATATTGATTTGCCAGAGGCTATGGCGCTGCGCCTGTTATTTCCTGCACCAAATGAGGGATTTGAAAATTGAATATTTCTGATATGAGCGTAGTGCCTGTAAGCACTCAATCTTATGTAAAGTCCTCTGCAGAACCGAGCCAGGAGCAAATTAATTTTTTTGAACAATTGCTGAAAGATGATGCATCCACCAGTAACGCCAGTGCTTTATTACCGCAGGTTATGTTGACCAGTCAAATGGATTATATGCAGTTAACGGTAGGCGTCGATTATCTTGCCAGAATATCAGGCGCAGCATCGCAAGCGCTTAATAAGCTGGATAGCATGACATGAAGGTTCAGCGTATAGTATTTCTTACTGTCCTTACGTTCTTTCTTACGGCATGTGATGTGGATCTTTATCGCTCATTGCCAGAAGATGAGGCGAATCAAATGCTGGCATTACTTATGCAGCATCATATTGATGCGGAAAAAAAACAGGAAGAGGATGGTGTAACCTTACGTGTCGAGCAGTCGCAGTTTATTAATGCGGTTGAGCTACTTAGACTTAACGGTTATCCGCATCGGCAGTTTACAACGGCGGATAAGATGTTTCCGGCTAATCAGTTAGTGGTATCACCCCAGGAAGAACAGCAGAAGATTAATTTTTTAAAAGAACAAAGAATTGAAGGAATGCTGAGTCAGATGGAGGGCGTAATTAATGCAAAAGTGACCATTGCGCTACCGACTTATGATGAGGGAAGTAACGCTTCTCCGAGCTCAGTTGCCGTATTTATAAAATATTCACCTCAGGTCAATATGGAGGCCTTTCGGGTAAAAATTAAAGATTTAATAGAGATGTCAATCCCTGGGTTGCAATACAGTAAGATTAGTATCTTGATGCAGCCTGCTGAATTCAGAATGGTACCTGACGTACCCGCGAGACAAACATTCTGGATTATGGACGTGATCAACGCCAATAAAGGGAAGGTGGTGAAGTGGTTGATGAAATACCCTTATCAGTTGATGTTATCGTTGACAGGACTGTTATTAGGAGTGGGCATCCTGATCGGCTATTTTTGCCTGAGACGCCGTTTTTGAGCCGACCTGATCCCGAGGTGTTGCAACTTTATCGTTATTTCTGGCAACCTGCTCGTTACGCTGTACCGGAATGGCTGGATAAGCTGGGTTTTCATCCTTCAAACTGCTGGCGTTATGGCGATCGGCCCGAGTTGGATCTTCTTCTTGACAGAGCGTTAAATAGACTAAGAGGAAGCTCTGTTATTCCAGCTTGTTTAAATGACAGGCAAAAACGGCAGGTTCGTCTTGCGCCGCGTATATCGGCATTTGCCTTTGGGCTGGGATTATTCAAACTCAGGTGTAGTGACTATTTTATGCTACCAGAGTATCGGCAATTGCTTCTACAGTGGTTTAGCGAGGATGAGATCTGGCAGCTATATGGTTGGTTGGGGCAAAGAGATGGCAAATTACTTCCTCCGCAAGTGATGCAACAAACTGCATTGCAGATCGGTACCGCCATTCTTAATCGGGAAGCGCATGATGATGCGGTTTTACATGCGCTATTAGTATTATTACCCCCTCCGCAGCGTATACTTTGGCCGAAGACTTCTCTTACCGAGATTATCTTCATGGAGCATTTGCTATGAGTTTTACTTCACTTCCTCTGACGGAAATTAACCATAAGCTACCCGCTCGAAATATTATTGAGTCACCGTGGATAACATTACAATTAACTTTATTTGCACAAGAGCAACAAGCTAAGAGAGTTTCACATGCTATTGTGAGCTCCGCTTACCGTAAGGCTGAAAAAATCATCCGAGACGCCTATCGTTATCAGCGTGAACAGAAAGTTGAGCAGCAACAAGAACTAGCGTGGTTGCGTAAAAATACGCTGGAAAAAATGGAAGTGGAATGGCTGGAACAGCATGTAAAACATTTACAAGAAGATGAAAATCAATTTCGTTCATTGGTCGATCAAGCAGCGCATCATATTAAAAATAGTATAGAACAGGTTCTGTTGGCCTGGTTCGACCAACAGTCGGTAGACAGTGTTATGTGCCATCGTCTGGCACGCCAGGCCACGGCTATGGCGGAAGAGGGAGCGCTTTATTTGCGTATTCATCCTGAAAAAGAGGCATTGATGCGTGAAACTTTTGGCAAGCGGTTTACGTTGATTATCGAGCCTGGTTTCTCTCCCGATCAGGCTGAACTTTCCTCAACACGATATGCCGTTGAATTTTCACTTTCTCGTCATTTCAACGCGTTACTGAAATGGTTACGTAATGGTGAAGATAAAAGAGGTAGCGATGAATATTAAAATTAATGAGATAAAAATGACGCCCCCTACAGCATTTACCCCTGGTCAGGTTATAGAGGAACAAGAGGTTATTTCGCCTTCAATGTTAGCTCTCCAGGAGTTACAGGAAACGACGGGGGCAGCGCTCTATGAGACGATGGAAGAAATAGGAATGGCGCTGAGTGGTAAACTGCGCGAAAGTTATAAATTCACGGATGCTGAGAAACTGGAGCGCAGACAGCAGGCTTTGCTGCGTTTGATAAAACAAATACAGGAGGATAATGGGGCAACGTTGCGCCCGCTTACCGAAGAGAATAGTGATCCTGATTTACAGAATGCGTATCAAATTATCGCTCTTGCAATGGCGCTTACTGCCGACGGGTTGTCAAAAAAGAAAAAACGCGATTTGCAATCGCAACTGGATACGCTTACAGCGGAGGAGGGATGGGAACTTGCCGTTTTTAGTTTACTGGAACTTGGCGAAGTGGATACCGCTACGCTGTCCTCGCTGAAGCGTTTTATGCAACAGGCGATAGACAACGATGAAATGCCCTTATCGCAGTGGTTCAGACGCGTGGCAGACTGGCCGGATCGCTGTGAACGGGTCCGTATTTTGCTAAGAGCAATAGCCTTTGAACTTAGCATATGCATCGAACCCTCGGAGCAAAGTCGTTTGGCCGCAGCATTAGTACGTTTGCGTCGTTTGTTGTTATTCCTTGGCCTTGAAAAAGAGTGCCAGCGTGAGGAGTGGATTTGCCAGTTGCCGCCTAATACATTACTGCCGCTACTACTCGATATCATTTGTGAGCGTTGGCTTTTCAGTGATTGGTTGCTTGATAGACTTACCGCTATAGTTTCTTCATCGAAGATGTTCAATCGGTTACTCCAACAACTTGATGCGCAGTTTATGCTGATACCCGATAACTGTTTTAACGACGAAGATCAACGTGAACAAATTCTCGAAACGCTTCGTGAAGTAAAGGTAAATCAGGTTTTATTCTGATACCTGGCTTTCAATATTTAGGTAAATTGGCGTTCTGGCTCATCATGAGGCGGCAGGATGGATTGGGATCTCATTACTGAACGTAATATTCAGCTTTTTATTCAATTAGCAGGATTAGCTGAACGGCCTTTAGCAACCAATATGTTCTGGCGGCAAGGACAATATGAAACCTATCTAAACTATCATAACGGTCGTATTCACTTATGTCAGATACTCAAGCAAACCTTCTTAGACGAAGATCTGCTTTTTAAAGCCTTAACTCACTGGAAACCTGCAGCGTTCCAGGGTATTCCTCAGCGATTATTTTTGTTGCGCGATGGGCTTGCAATGAGCTGTTCTCCTCCTCTTTCCAGCTCCGCCGAGCTCTGGTTACGATTACATCATCGACAAATAAAATTTCTGGAGTCGCAATGCGTTCATGGTTAGGTGAGGGAATCAGGGCGCAACAGTGGCTCAGTGTATGCGCGGGTCGGCAGGATATGGTTCTGGCGACGGTGTTATTAATCGCTATTGTGATGATGCTGTTACCTTTACCGACCTGGATGGTTGATATCCTGATTACTATCAACCTTATGTTTTCAGTGATCCTGCTCTTAATTGCTATTTATCTTAGTGACCCTCTCGATTTATCGGTATTTCCGTCTTTATTACTTATTACTACATTATATCGTTTGTCACTCACAATCAGCACATCACGGCTGGTACTGTTACAACATAATGCCGGTAATATTGTGGATGCTTTCGGTAAGTTTGTCGTAGGAGGAAATCTCACCGTTGGGCTGGTCGTATTTACCATCATTACTATCGTGCAGTTTATTGTCATTACAAAAGGTATCGAGAGGGTGGCGGAAGTTAGCGCGCGTTTCTCGCTTGATGGGATGCCAGGCAAACAAATGAGTATCGATGGCGATTTGCGTGCCGGAGTTATCGATGCAGACCATGCCCGTACATTAAGACAGCACGTCCAGCAGGAAAGCCGCTTTCTCGGTGCGATGGACGGTGCGATGAAATTTGTTAAAGGCGATACGATTGCCGGTATTATTGTTGTTCTGGTGAACATTATCGGCGGTATCATTATCGCTATCGTGCAATATGATATGTCGATGAGTGAGGCTGTTCACACTTATAGCGTACTGTCAATCGGAGATGGTTTATGTGGGCAAATTCCATCGCTGCTGATTTCCCTTAGCGCGGGAATTATTGTCACCCGTGTTCCGGGTGAGAAACGCCAGAACCTGGCGACAGAGTTGAGTTCTCAAATTGCCAGACAACCTCAGTCGCTCATATTAACCGCTGTGGTTTTAATGCTCCTCGCTTTAATTCCTGGCTTTCCTTTTATCACTCTCGCTTTCTTTTCAGCGTTGTTAGCATTGCCAATTATCCTCATTCGCCGCAAAAAGTCTGTGGTTTCCGCAAATGGCGTCGAAGCACCGGAAAAAGATAGTATGGTTCCCGGCGCATGTCCTCTAATCTTACGTCTTACCCCGACGTTACATTCTGCCGACCTGATTCGTGATATTGACGCCATGAGATGGTTTTTATTTGAGGATACCGGCGTCCCTCTCCCTGAGGTGAATATTGAGGTTTTGCCTGAACCCACCGAAAAATTGACGGTACTGCTATATCAGGAACCCGTATTTAGTTTATCTATTCCCGCCCAGGCGGATTATTTATTGATAGGCGCGGACGCTAGTGTGGTGGGTGACAGCCAGACGTTACCGAACGGGATGGGACAGATCTGTTGGCTTACAAAAGAGATGGCCCATAAGGCGCAAGGTTTTGGACTGGACGTTTTCGCGGGCAGCCAACGTATCTCTGCCTTATTAAAATGTGTCCTGCTTCGGCATATGGGAGAGTTTATTGGTGTTCAGGAAACGCGTTATCTAATGAATGCGATGGAAAAAAACTACTCTGAGCTGGTGAAAGAGCTTCAACGCCAGTTACCCATTAATAAAATCGCTGAAACTTTGCAGCGGCTTGTATCAGAGCGGGTTTCTATTAGAGATTTACGTCTTATTTTCGGCACCTTAATTGACTGGGCGCCACGTGAAAAAGATGTCCTGATGTTGACAGAATATGCCCGTATCGCGCTTCGCCGTCATATTCTGCGTCGTCTTAATCCGGAAGGAAAACCGCTGCCGATTTTGCGGATCGGCGAAGGTATTGAGAACCTCGTGCGTGAATCCATTCGCCAGACGGCAATGGGGACCTATACTGCGCTGTCGTCTCGTCATAAGACGCAGATCCTGCAACTTATCGAGCAGGCGCTGAAGCAGTCAGCCAAATTATTCATTGTCACTTCTGTCGACACCCGACGTTTCTTGCGAAAAATTACAGAAGCCACCTTGTTCGACGTACCGATTTTGTCATGGCAGGAATTAGGAGAGGAGAGCCTTATACAAGTGGTAGAAAGTATTGACCTTAGCGAAGAGGAGTTGGCGGACAATGAAGAATGAATTGATGCAACGTCTGAGGCTGAAATATCCGCCCCCCGATGGTTATTGTCGATGGGGCCGAATTCAGGATGTCAGCGCAACGTTGTTAAATGCGTGGTTGCCTGGGGTATTTATGGGCGAGTTGTGCTGTATAAAGCCTGGGGAAGAACTTGCTGAAGTCGTGGGGATTAATGGCAGCAAAGCTTTGCTATCTCCTTTTACGAGTACTATCGGACTTCACTGCGGGCAGCAAGTGATGGCCTTAAGGCGACGCCATCAGGTTCCCGTGGGCGAAGCGTTATTAGGGCGAGTCATTGATGGTTTTGGTCGTCCCCTTGATGGCCGCGAACTGCCCGACGTCTGCTGGAAAGACTATGATGCAATGCCTCCTCCCGCAATGGTTCGACAGCCTATCACTCAACCATTAATGACGGGGATTCGCGCTATTGATAGCGTTGCGACCTGTGGCGAAGGGCAACGAGTGGGTATTTTTTCTGCTCCTGGCGTGGGGAAAAGCACGCTTCTGGCGATGCTGTGTAATGCGCCAGACGCAGACTGCAATGTTCTGGTGTTAATTGGTGAACGTGGACGAGAAGTCCGCGAGTTCATCGATTTTACACTGTCTGAAGAGACCCGAAAACGTTGTGTCATTGTTGTCGCAACCTCTGACAGACCCGCCTTAGAGCGAGTGAGGGCACTGTTTGTGGCCACCACGATAGCAGAATTTTTTCGCGATAATGGAAAGCGAGTCGTCTTGCTTGCCGACTCACTGACGCGTTATGCCAGGGCCGCGCGGGAAATCGCTCTGGCCGCCGGAGAGACCGCGGTTTCTGGAGAATATCCGCCAGGCGTATTTAGTGCATTGCCACGACTTTTAGAACGTACAGGAATGGGGGGAAAAGGCAGTATTACCGCATTTTATACGGTACTGGTGGAAGGCGATGATATGAATGAGCCGTTGGCGGATGAAGTCCGTTCACTGCTTGACGGACATATTGTGCTATCCCGGCGGCTTGCAGAGAGGGGGCATTATCCTGCCATTGACGTGTTGGCAACGCTCAGCCGCGTTTTTCCAGTCGTTACCAGCCATGAGCATCGTCAACTGGCGGCGATATTGCGACGGTGCCTGGCGCTTTACCAGGAGGTTGAACTGTTAATACGCATTGGGGAATACCAGCGAGGAGTTGATACAGATACTGACAAAGCCATTGATACCTATCCGGATATTTGCACATTTTTGCGACAAAGTAAGGATGAAGTATGCGGACCCGAGCTACTCATAGAAAAATTACACCAAATACTCACCGAGTGATCATGGAAACTTTGCTGGAGATAATCGCGCGGCGTGAAAAGCAATTACGCGGCAAACTTACCGTACTTGATCAGCAGCAACAGGCGATTATTACTGAACAGCAGATTTGCCAGACGCGCGCTTTAGCAGTGTCTACCAGACTGAAAGAATTAATGGGCTGGCAAGGTACGTTATCTTGTCATTTATTGTTGGATAAGAAACAACAAATGGCCGGGTTATTCACTCAGGCGCAGAGCTTTTTGACGCAACGGCAGCAGTTAGAGAATCAGTATCAGCAGCTTGTCTCCCGGCGAAGCGAATTACAAAAGAATTTTAATGCGCTTATGAAAAAGAAAGAAAAAATTACTATGGTATTAAGCGATGCGTATTACCAAAGTTGAGGGAAGTCTTGGGTTGCCATGCCAGTCTTATCAGGATGATAACGAGGCGGAGGCGGAACGTATGGACTTTGAACAACTCATGCACCAGGCATTACCCATTGGTGAGAATAATCCTCCTGCAGCATTGAATAAGAACATGGTTTTCACGCAACGTTATCGTGTTAGTGGCGGTTATCTTGACGGTGTAGAGTGTGAAGTATGTGAATCAGGGGGGCTAATCCAGTTAAGAATCAATGTCCCTCATCATGAAATTTACCGTTCGATGAAAGCGCTAAAGCAGTGGCTGGAGTCTCAGTTGCTGCATATGGGGTATATAATTTCCCTGGAGATATTCTATGTTAAGAATAGCGAATGAAGAGCGTCCGTGGATGGAGATGCTTCCAACGCAAGGCGCTACCATTGGTGAGCTGACATTGAGTATGCAACAATATCCAGTACAGCAAGGGACATTATTTACCATAAATTATCATAATGAGCTGGGTAGGGTGTGGATTGCAGAACAATGCTGGCAGCGCTGGTGTGAAGGGTTAATTGGCACCGCTAATCGATCGGCTATCGATCCTGAATTGCTATATGGAATAGCTGAATGGGGGCTGGCGCCGTTATTGCAAGCCAGTGATGCCACCCTCTGTCAGAACGAACCGCCAACATCCTGCAGTAATCTACCACATCAGCTAGCGTTGCATATTAAATGGATAGTTGAAGAACATGAGTTCCATAGCATTATTTTTACATGGCCAACGGGTTTTTTGCGCAATATAGTCGGAGAGCTTTCTGCTGAGCGTCAACAGATTTATCCTGCTCCTCCTATTGTAGTCCCTGTATATTCAGGCTGGTGCCAGCTTACATTAATTGAACTTGAGTCTATCGAAATCGGCATGGGCGTTCGGATTCATTGCTTTGGCGACATCAGACTCGGTTTTTTTGCTATTCAACTACCAGGGGGAATCTACGCAAGGGTATTGCTGACAGAGGATAACACGATGAAATTTGACGAATTAGTCCAGGATATCGAAACGCTACTTGCGTCAGGGAGCCCAATGTCAAAGAGTGACGGAACGTCTTCAGTCGAACTTGAGCAGATACCACAACAGGTGCTCTTTGAGATCGGACGTGCGAGTCTGGAAATTGGACAATTACGGCAACTTAAAACGGGGGACGTTTTGCCTGTAGGTGGATGTTTTGCGCCAGAGGTGACGATAAGAGTAAATGACCGTATTATTGGGCAAGGTGAGTTGATTGCCTGTGGCAATGAATTTATGGTGCGTATTACACGTTGGTATCTTTCCAAAAATACAGCGTAAACCTGATAAGAAAAATAATATGCGAACAATATAATAGCGTTCCAGGTCGTGTCATGAGAGATACAGTATGTCTTTACCCGATTCGCCTTTGCAACTGATTGGTATATTGTTTCTGCTTTCAATACTGCCTCTCATTATCGTCATGGGAACCTCTTTCCTTAAACTGGCGGTGGTATTTTCGATTTTACGAAATGCTCTGGGTATTCAACAAGTTCCCCCAAATATCGCACTGTATGGCCTTGCGCTTGTACTTTCCTTATTCATTATGGGGCCGACGCTATTGGCTGTAAAAGAGCGCTGGCATCCGGTTCAGGTCGCTGGCGCTCCTTTCTGGACGTCTGAGTGGGACAGTAAAGCATTGGCGCCTTATCGACAGTTTTTGCAAAAAAACTCTGAAGAAAAGGAAGCCAATTATTTTCGGAATTTGATAAAACGAACCTGGCCTGAAGACATAAAAAGAAAGATAAAACCTGATTCTTTGCTCATATTAATTCCGGCATTTACGGTGAGTCAGTTAACGCAGGCGTTTCGGATTGGATTACTTATTTATCTTCCCTTTCTGGCTATTGACCTGCTTATTTCAAATATACTGCTGGCTATGGGGATGATGATGGTGTCGCCGATGACCATTTCATTGCCGTTTAAGCTGCTAATATTTTTACTGGCAGGCGGTTGGGATCTGACACTGGCGCAATTGGTACAGAGCTTTTCATGAATGATTCTGAATTGACGCAATTTGTAACGCAACTTTTATGGATCGTCCTGTTTACGTCTATGCCGGTGGTGTTGGTGGCATCGGTAGTTGGTGTCATCGTAAGCCTTGTTCAGGCCTTGACTCAAATACAGGACCAAACGCTACAGTTCATGATTAAATTATTGGCAATTGCAATAACCTTAATGGTCAGCTACCCATGGCTTAGCGGTATCCTGTTGAATTATACCCGGCAGATAATGTTACGAATTGGAGAGCATGGTTGAATGGCACAACAGGTAAATGAGTGGCTTATTGCATTGGCTGTGGCTTTTATTCGACCATTGAGCCTCTCTTTATTACTTCCCCTATTAAAAAGTGGCAGTTTAGGGTCCGCGCTTTTACGTAATGGCGTGCTTATGTCACTTACCTTTCCCATATTACCAATCATTTACCAGCAGAAGATTATGATGCATATTGGTAAAGATTACAGTTGGTTAGGGTTAGTCACCGGAGAGGTGATTATTGGTTTTTTAATTGGGTTTTGTGCGGCGGTTCCCTTTTGGGCCGTTGATATGGCGGGGTTTCTGCTTGATACTTTACGTGGCGCGACAATGGGTACGATATTCAATTCTACAATGGAAGCTGAAACCTCACTTTTTGGCTTGCTTTTCAGCCAGTTTTTGTGTGTTATTTTCTTTATAAGCGGCGGCATGGAGTTTATATTAAACATTCTGTATGAGTCATACCAATATTTACCACCGGGGCGTACTTTATTATTTGACCGGCAATTTTTAAAATATATCCAGGCAGAGTGGAGAACACTTTATCAATTATGCATCAGTTTTTCTGTTCCTGCCATAATATGTATGGTATTAGCCGATCTGGCTTTAGGTCTTTTAAATCGGTCGGCACAACAATTGAATGTATTTTTCTTCTCAATGCCGCTCAAAAGTATATTAGTTTTACTAACGCTCCTGATCTCATTCCCTTATGCTCTTCATCACTATTTGGTTGAAAGCGATAAATTTTATATTTATCTGAAAGACTGGTTCCCATCTGTATGAGCGAGAAAACAGAACAGCCTACAGAAAAGAAATTACGTGATGGCCGTAAGGAAGGGCAGGTCGTCAAAAGTATTGAAATAACATCATTATTTCAGCTGATTGCGCTTTATTTGTATTTTCATTTCTTTACTGAAAAGATGATTTTGATACTGATTGCGTCAATAACTTTCACATTACAATTAGTAAATAAACCATTTTCTTATGCATTAACGCAATTGACTCATGCTTTGATAGAGTCATTGACTTCTGCACTGCTGTTTCTGGGCGCAGGGGTAATAGTTGCTACTGTGGGTAGCGTGTTTCTTCAGGTGGGGGTGGTTATTGCCAGCAAGGCCATTGGTTTTAAAAGCGAGCATATAAATCCGGTAAGTAATTTTAAGCAGATATTCTCTTTACATAGCGTAGTGGAATTATGTAAATCCAGCCTGAAAGTTATCATGCTATCTCTTATCTTTGCCTTTTTCTTTTATTATTATGCCAGTACTTTTCGGGCGCTTCCGTACTGTGGGTTAGCCTGTGGCGTGCTTGTGGTTTCTTCTTTAATAAAATGGTTATGGGTAGGGGTGATGGCTTTTTATATCGTCGTTGGCATTCTGGACTATTCTTTTCAATATTATAAGATTAGAAAAGATCTAAAAATGAGTAAAGATGACGTAAAACAGGAGCATAAAGATCTGGAGGGAGACCCTCAAATGAAGACACGGCGTCGGGAAATGCAGAGTGAAATACAAAGTGGGAGTTTAGCTCAATCTGTTAAACAATCCGTTGCGGTAGTGCGTAATCCAACGCATATTGCGGTTTGTCTTGGCTATCACCCCACCGATATGCCAATACCACGCGTTCTGGAAAAAGGCAGTGATGCTCAAGCTAACTATATTGTTAACATCGCTGAACGTAACTGCATCCCCGTTGTTGAAAATGTTGAGCTGGCCCGCTCATTATTTTTTGAAGTGGAACGTGGAGATAAAATTCCTGAAACGTTATTTGAACCCGTTGCAGCCTTGTTACGTATGGTGATGAAGATAGATTATGCGCATTCTACCGAAACACCATAAATGCCTTTGGTATGCTTCTTCAAGACACTGCGAAGGTTAAGAGGGGTAATAGCGTATAGAGCAGCGCTTGACGATAAAGGTGAGAGACTGAAAATAATCGCTTTTAGGCTGACACCAGCACCAGATAGCGTATTATAAACTTAAACAAGATAATGGATTGGTGCGTCTGAATGGACTCGAACCATCGACCCCCACCATGTCAAGGTGGTGCTCTAACCAACTGAGCTACAGACGCATTAAAATGATGGTGCGTTCAATTGGACTCGAACCAACGACCCCCACCATGTCAAGGTGGTGCTCTAACCAACTGAGCTATGAACGCAACGTTGTAGGTGACAACGGGGACGAATATTAGCGTCACAACCGCAATGAGGCAAGAGGGAAATCGCAATTTTCTTCTTGAAATCACCTGATTGCGGTGGAAATATGCAACATGTCGAGAAAATAGCCGCCATGCGACGGCTATCGTCGTATTATCGCGCAGCGCGCTGCAAAATGATGGCGGACGGCTGACGTTGTAGATAGCGCATCCGTAGCATCATTAACACCGCCGCCGAGGTCAGGCCGATGATGAACCCCATCCAGAAGCCTGCCGGTCCCATACGATCCACCACCAAATCCGTTAACGCCAGGATATAACCGCTGGGTAAACCTAACACCCAGTAGGCGGTAAAGGTGATAAAAAAGATGGAACGCGTATCTTTATAACCGCGCAGAATACCGCTGCCGATAACCTGTATAGAGTCGGAAATCTGGTAAACCGCAGCGAGCAGCATTAATTGCGCGGCAAGCGCCACGACCTCAGGGTTGTCATTGTAAAGCAAAGCAATATGCTTACGCAGAGTCACGGTAAAGATCGCGGTAACCACAGCCATACAAATACCGACGCCTAAACCGGTACGCGCTGCGGTTTGCGCATCCAGCGTTGAGCCCTGGCCCAGACGATAACCCACTCGAATTGTTACCGCCGCAGCCAGCGACATCGGCAGCACGAACATCAGCGAGCTAAAGTTAAGCGCAATCTGATTGTAAGTATCCCGCATAATCGTGCCATTCACATTTAGAGATCATCCGGCATAATCAATCTGCCAACGAAGGAGATCG